>JAYUOW010000267.1:0-28099 GCA_043760555.1 Betaproteobacteria bacterium | reverse complement strand
GATTAGACCCACAAAATGAAACTCAGACCAGAAACGTAGAGTTCGGCCTTGCTCATATACTTCACATCGGATCGAGGCCCAAGTTGACGGCCGTAGAGCCGGGCAACCCATAATTGGTTTGGGTTTTTCTCAGCCCGTGAGCGCAAAAAGCAAACGAGGGCGATGAGGCAGAGGTCTAGGACGGGAATCAGAATCGATTTATCCATACAATAGGCAGTTTTCTAGTTAAGCAATACGCGACCGATGCCACCAGTAAAAGCTGGCTAGTACGTAAAGCACCAAGAAGCTGCTTGTCGCGTAGATAATCGATCTCACGACTAAGACATATGGTGGTGCCGGTTCACCTGCAACTGCAAGAAGGCCGCCAGTGACGAGAGCCGCAACGGCGACGCTGGTCAAGATGCACCAACGCGCTGCATTCCCCTCCAATGCCTCACTGGTTCCATACGCGCTGCTGCGCTCAAGTGCGCCACGATACGCAAGCGCCAAGCAAGCAACCCCGAAAAGCGTGCTTAAGTGTTGAAGCACATTGAAGACACGGATGTTTCGGCCACCAACCAAAGCCACGAAGGCATGGAGCTCTGGAAAAAATTGCACGCCGAACCCTGTTGCGTGCGTGAACGCATCCCATACAACATGCGTGGCGGCTCCAACCAGAACGGAAACAACGGCGACCGCAATGCGCCTAGGCAAAGCAGAAGCTGGCGCCTCAAATGCGCTAAGCAATATTTGCCTGTGCGGGGCAGGAATTGGAGCAAAAAGAGGGTGCCGTAGAAAACTCAACAACGCAAGCACCGCCAAGGCGGTCGGCAGACAAAGGAAGACTATCCCTTGCGCAGAATGTGCCAGCGTAGCAAAACTAAAGGCGCCGATGTAATAGCCAAAGTCTGGTGCCAAGCTTCCTACGATTAATGCCGGCAGCGAGAGCCACTGCGGGCAAAGTCGAGCGAGTGGTAAAACAGCGGCTGGATGTGCGAAGGTCCAAGGCATGGGATTGGTGGCGGCTAATGCTTAACATATGGGGCAGCCACAAGCAAACGAAACTCGCTTGTAAATATCCTCTCGATCGAGGGCTTAGGCGTCATTCGCCGCTATCACTGCTTCGCATCCCGGCGGTACTTTTCTACTGCTGAATCAACAGCGGCAAGCACGGATTTAGCTTGCTCGTCAAGACGCTGCTGCCCGACAGTCATGACGGAAGATGTAAGATAAATCGGATACCAAGTTTGCGGTTCGCCCTTCTTGTAGGGAATGAAGTTCGTCATTGTGTAGACAACGGTTGCGACCGTCCAACCGCTGCCCGATGACCGCTCTGACGGATCGATAGTTACAATACGAATTTGAATACCAGATTCATCGGGCAATACAAGATTGAAGCCTTTGGACGCCCTCAATGCTTCTCGCACGGCGAACGAAAATTGCTTTCCAACGGCGTTCTCGCCAGAGTGGATAACGCTTACTCCGACCTTTCCATCTTGCGCATGGACAAAGCTTGAGACACCCGCTGCAAGAAAGAACGCGTAGAAGGCGGTTGCACGTAAAAAAAGTGTCATCGAGAAATCCCGCGTGTTATAAGATACCGCGCCAGCGGGGCAACATGCCCTGTTTCGCATTAAAGAACTATATCTGTTATCCCTACAGATTGCTATCGCGGCACATTGACTTTTGAGCACTTGACCGCAAATACTTTAAGGTGATGAAAAGAATGAGGACGGCCAACCTTTTTTGCCTCAACAAATAGCATCTTTACCAATCAAGTTGCCGCACATTCCCTTTACCCATTGCCACACATCGCCAGGGCAGCGCTCCCAAGTAAGGTAAGAATCTTCGACTCTCGCGTTAGCCCACCAAACGAGCAGATCGGTATCGTTCCATTGCTTTCGAGTTTCCGGTGGAACCTTTAGAAGTCTTTCCTGAACCGCCCGTTTGAAGTCTTCTTTATTCACTGCATCTCCCTAACAAGGTGCTACCCCACATAATTTATTTTGAATACCGAGACGATAACTATTATCCCAACAGATGGCAATCACGACAAGTTTGCTTTTGATTTGTTTATCAAATGCAGCTTCAAATGTTGTGCTGCTTACATCCACCTTGTGCGCAATTACTATTTGATGTGGCGTTGGTGAAATCAAGCTTAGAGTCGTCTAATAGATGCTTGCAGACGCCCTAAATACAAGCATCTTCAGCAATTTCTTTAATCGCTACTCCTAGTTGACACGCCAACCTCGGCGTTAACATTCGCATGAATCTCTACCGCCTCCACCGCGGCCTCAACCGTTCGACTTGCTTTACGCCCCTCGGCCATGCGATGTAAAGCGATGAGAACCGCCACCGCAATCGCCGGCGGCGGGAACAGAACCCATGCAAGGATGACAACGAATTCTGAACTAGTCACAGCGATGACTCCGTGAGCTTTAAAGCGAAGGTAACTGGTGCAGCACGCAGGCGATTGAGAACAAGGCGCGTCGCTTATTAGGCATCCGGTTGACCGTAGGGTTATAAGTCTTCATTTACCAAAGCTCGAACCGATAACTTCAACGGCAGCCATTACCTCGCTTACCGTTTTTACTTTCTCCCATTTGTCTTCCGGGGCACCAAAAGTTGACACAACAACCATGTCAAGTTTATTCCCCCAGAACACCGAGTAAAGGATGTGGTATTTTTTCATTCCGTATGGTCGACTGACGTTCTCGATTACCTCTAAGCATTGACGTTTGAAGTCCCCTTGATCTGTTTCAGGACATTCGCGAATGACGGCTGCGGACTGGCGTTTCTTTTCCAGAAAATCTTGAGCGAAAGTGAAGCGGCTTTTTTTCGTGCTAGTTTCGACCCCGAGCAACAATTGAAGTCTCAGGCCGGTTTCATATCCGTTCTGTGAAGGCTCTTCGGCGGAGAAAGTCCAAAGCCACCCGTTTGGTGTGCCTTTACTTGAGTAGTACCAATCTTTTGGTTTTGCGATCCTTCCGCCGGTCGGTTCAAGCGCCTGAAGCACGTAGCCATCCGGTACATGCAATGCGATTTGCGCTTGAGAAATTGAGGCAGTAAAACAGAGTGCGAAAAGTGCTAGGTTGCGCATAGACGGATACGATGTTTTATTTTGCATAACCACACTATAACCGTTATGCCAGCAATGCATAACCACCAAAAATCATTCTCACATGATTGACGATTGACAGTTTAATTTGATGCACCGTTTATATCTGCGGTACGCCACCCCAACAAACCCCGCCTTGTTTTCTCGACGTGGTACATCGCGAGATTCGCTACCCGCATTATTCGTTTTCCACTGCAAAAGCGTACGTGCGCTGGGTGCAGTTCTTCGTGAAGTTTCATCGGCTCAAACCGCTTGGGGCCATTTGATTTGCACTTTGCGGCCATGGGCGAGGCAGTCGCGTAAGTACAAATTAATGAGGCTCTGATACGGCACCCCTGTCTCTTCGGCCATACCTTTGAAATACTGCACAACGTCTTCCGACAAACGCATCGTGACTGGTTTTTTTAGTTTGGAGGCATACGGATTTTTGCGGGACTTCAGTTTGGAGAGATCGTATTCTGTTTTCACGCGTGTCCACCTCGGTAGAAGGCGCTTTCGCGCTTGGTTGCCTTTCGGGCTGAAATGATGCGAATAACCGCTCCGCGATCCCGTTCACAATGGCAAACGATGAGCAGCTTCGCGCTACCACTCATGCCGAGCATAAGAAAGCGGTCTTCATTAGATGAGTGGTCATCATCGAAAAACTGAACGCCAAAATCGTCGAAGAAAATTGACTTTGCCTCATCAAAAGATACTTGATGCTTTTTGAGATTTGCTGCGGCTTTAGTCTCATCCCACTCAAATGTAATCATATGTACATTGTATTTATAGTTTTTTTGCAAGTCAAGCAGCAGACAGAGGGCGATTTTCCGCGTCTGCTGCACCGATGGGTCACTTTGAGGGCAGCCTTACAGTCTGAAGATGGCCGTAAACAGGGCATCTATAGCATAACTTGGTAGCTAGCAGTATTGAATTCAATATCAAACGAGGGCTTCGTAAGCAAAAACATACAACCAAAATTGCACGAAAGTGTTTCAGAATGTAATGACGCGTAATCTAACTACTCAACTGCAAACCCCATCAGAGCTTCCATTCCTTACCCGTCATGGCCCCGCTCCGCACAGGCCAAACTGGGCACAGTATTTGCACGACTTCCATCAAGCTCAACCACTCAACGAAAGGGTCAACGTTGGCCAGCGGCGGCCTAAAAGCGACACCTGCCTCGCGCACTAGCACGACGCCCGAATCCATCGCAGCAACGGGGCTGCTCAGGGCAGATGGGCTATTCTTTACCAAACTAGATGGCTTGTTAAGCGAAGAGTTCATTGAGCAATTCCTGTTGATTAAATAGCGCGAAGTATTCTTGCAATTGAACCATATCGAGCGCTGCACGGTGCGTTTGAGCGAGCGCTTTGATGTCCTCTAAGTCGCGCAGCCGTGTTGCATCGTTCACGTAGCCTTGCAACTTGAAGGCGATCAACCCTTCGACGCTAACAACACGCAAACAACCCATGGGGGTGTCGCGCTCTGATGCTTGGCTCAACAGGCGGCGCGCAAGAGGACGATGCGCGTAAAGCAAGTTTAGTCCCTCCGTGCTGCGCATATAGTTGGCGGCATCGTCACTGCGGTAAAGACATTGGTAGCCCAACTTCAGCACTGCCTCATGCACCTTGTCCGCCGCTTCTGCTTGCAGTAGAAAATCCACATCCTGCGTGGCGCGCACAACCTGATGTGCCACCACCGCCAAGCCGCCAATTAAGGCTGGCTTGGTTCCAGCAAGCGCAAACATAGACAATGCTTCGCGAATTTGTGTGGCTAGGTTGGGCATATTGCAAGGTTTAAAAGGGGGATTCAAGTTCGGCTTGCGACGTCGAGCAGTGCATTATCCTAGAAACGGTAGTTGAGCGTTAGAATCATCCAGAGAAGCCTGTTTTTATTGGTGTTTCAATGTTTCTACGTTCTCAGCGATTGCGTGAGAGCGCTACGCATGTGCGTTAGCGCTGGTGAATGCGAAACCCACCGTTTTGCTGGGTTAACTGCAGGGCGCGCTCAAAGCAGTAAGCCCAACCGACATCACCATTTTCGACCCGCAAGCCCTTTGGCCAGTGTGGTTCACTGTTGCGCGTCACGTTCACGGAAGGGCGAGGTCGCAGCGCGTTGCGCAATGCAAGTAGCGCTGTCGTTAGGGCAATGAGCATGCTTTGGAAACCCATGCATAGTCTTCGGATTCATGTGGAAATGTAGGGGGTACGCGGGCTCTCCATGCTTGTTCTAGGAGTGACCGCACAAGTTCATGGTCGTGAAGGAATAGTAGGTCATTGCTGACCGGCAAAATCAGGCTTCCGACTTGAGGTCCCGTGGCGTTGCGTGCGCGCTGTGCGTACGACTTGGCGCGCAACGACTCAACTAATTGTTCAAACTTGAACGTCTGTGGGGCAACTTGAACCCACCGAGGCATTGCACCAAAGCGGATGGTAGCGCTGCCGTCCTGCTGGGCAGTGAGGCTGCAGCCGCCGTGCGGCATGTCAACGCTCAGCCAACGAACGGGACTGGTTTGGGCGAGTGTGCCGCAACTTGTTGCGCTGAGTACGATACAGGCCAACGCGCAAACAGTTCGATATGATGCGGCATTGAGCATTTTCTGCGGCCTAATATGTTTTATTTTCATAACCACACTATAGCTGTTGTGCCGGTAAATTATAACCACCAAAAAATCGTTATTGTATTGTTGACTAGTAACAGTTTGCATTGATATGCCGTTTCTATCTACAGTACGCCGCCCGAACAAAACCTGCATCGTCTTCTCGACTTGGTGCGCCGCGAAATCCGCTACCGACATTATTCGCTTTCCACTGAAAAAACGGACGTGCACTGAATACGGTTGTTTGTGAAGCTTCCTAGACTGAGGCATCCGCGCGAGATGGGTGTGACGGCGCGGGTGATTTATGCGGTTTGAGCGCCAGAATAAAATAGCCGCATTTTGGCACAACAACATCGCACCAAAACACGGCCTTCGCTACAGGTTAGCGAGATTACCGCACGATTTTGTAATTGAAAATCGTACTTTGTCCGAGCTTGCCCCACACGCGTAACCAAATTGGCATCATCAATTCGGTTGCACCAGCATTGGAAATATCGCCTAAATCAAGTACGTCTTTCCAGCCGTAGCTTTGTAATAATGCAAGCACTTTGGCTTTGGCTTCGGCGTCATTGCCGCACATGAACAAGGTGCTGTCGCCGCCGGGCACTAACGATGGATTGAGCATGGCAAACGCGGTGATGGTGTTGAGTGCTTTTACAACTTTTAGCTTTTCATAGCTTGATGGCTGGATGTCTTTTAGCAGGTCAATAATAACCGCGCCCGAAGTCGCGTTGATGAGCAGTTCTGCACGCGCCGCTGCGTCGGCAAATGTGGCCACTTGTACTTGCGAATTTGCGGCATGCCACGCCCCAAACGCGGGCATACCATAGGCATTTTTGCCCGTTAGGGCGAGTGATTTTTGTACGTCACGCGTGCCTATAGTCACGCTATGGCCTTTGCTTTGTAATCCTGCTGCGAGGGCTTGACCAACCATACCAGTACCGAACACGGGTGCTGAATCTAACGCCGGCTGCAGTTAGCAAAAATGTTGCGGCGCTGGAAAAAACCTTGGCCTTACGACTTTTTAATCGCACCACCCGCCAACTCTCCCTAACAGACGAAGGCAAAGTGTTCATCGCGCAAACGCGTCTTGGGCTCGAAGCGCTAGAGGCTGCAACGACACAGGCAACATTGGGCTTGAAGCCGCGTGGATTGGTGCGCTTAAACTGTGGTGTAGGGTTTGGAAGGCGATATGTGTTGCCATTGTTACCCGCGTTTTATGCGCTACATCCCGATGTACAAATTGAGCTAAGCCTCAATGATCAAGCCGTGGATTTGGTGCGGGAGGGTTTCGATATTGGCATTCGCGGCGGTAGCCAACCACCGGAGGGAATGGTGGCACGAAAGTTTTGTACTATTCCTTCCGTGCTAGTGGCTTCTCCAGAATATTTGAAGCGCCGAGGCACACCTAAAAAGCCAAGCGATTTAGTTGAACATGATTTGCTTAAGGTGAAATTTCAAAACGGATTCTCGTTGCCGTGGATATTTAAGGAAACCGTGAACGGTGAAACACTATTAGTTCCGTTTGAGGGCGAAGCAAAGCTACTGATTTCAGATCCAGAAATAATTTTAGATGCGGCGCTCTTACACCTTGGCATCGCCCGCTTGGGTCGACACCATGCGCACGAGGCGCTAAAACGCGGCGATTTGCTTGTCGTGCTACCCCGCCATCAGGTACCAAGTGAAGCAGTCATGGCGTTGTTCTACCCACATCGCACAGGCTTGGCGCCGCGTGTGCGCGTGTTAATTGATTTCTTATTAGCCGCTTTCGCGAAGGACGCGACGTTACACGAGCCGCAGTCCCCGCTTTCGCTTCACAAGCCTGCTAAGCCGTAGTGGCCAAAGTGGATCATTAGTCTTGTTTGAGTCGCGAAGTGCAAGGACGGGTAGCTTACGCCACACAGAATGTCTTGGAGACGCCCTAAATACGGGCGTTCACAGATTTTTTACTAACTGTGATTTCTTGGAAAGTTTTCCGGAAGTTATTGGATCGATCCGCTCATTCATTTTATTTGTAAAACTGACGCGACTTTGATTGCGGTAGGGCGATGGAGTACAGATGAGATGAGCCAAATTCGTCGGTGAAGTCGCGCTCGTGGGACATGCCAACCTTCTCGGCAACACCGGCTGACGCTGCATTGCCGGGCATGACGAGGCAGACGAGGCGACGCAAACCAAGAACTTCATGGGCATATCCGATGATGCCGTGGGCGGCTTCTGTTGCAAGACCTTCGCGCCAACGTTCCTTCTTGATCATGAAGGCAAGCTCCACCTCATCGGCGCCTTGGATGTGCCAAGGTAGTAAGCCGCATCGACCAAGAAACTCGCCTGTGTTGCGCGCAACTGTGGCCCATAAACCCAGCTTCGAGGGAGGGTCGCGGTCCTGAAAGAACCATTCAAGTTCTTCCTTCGTTTCCTGATAGGTTTGCGTTCCGTTTGGATAGTACTTTCGGATTTCGGGATCACGATACAGAGCGTACAGCGGCTCCAGATCCCTAGGCTCAAGATGGCGCAGCAGAAGGCGTTCAGTATTCAGGATAATCATGCGCTGCGTAATAGCATTTTATGAAGCCTAGTGTATTTTATTTTGCATAAAAGAACTGTACCCATTACCCCAGCAGATTACCACCGCGATACAGTTAAAACTAACCATCGCCCCGATACGACGCTCGCGGTGACTCAAAAAACTACTTGAAATGATAGACCCCAAACCAACTGAAGAAGCCCTTAATACGGACATCTACAGATATTTTAACTAAGCTTCAACGCGTAATTACAAGTCAATCCGGCTTATCATTCTGAAAAATCACCGTCAACTCACGCGCCGAGTGCAGTACGCGAATGATGGTTACGACGTCTTGGTCATGGCCGAAAAAATCACGTACTTTCCGTGCGCAAACGAGCGAATGTGCTCGCCCAGTTCAACTCGACTGCAAAAGCCTTCTGGATTGTGCGCAATTTGTTTGAATTTAGCCCGTAACTCTGCGACGAACGACCTTGCCCGTATATAACTATCTTCGGGAATATAGTCGGCAATATCTTCAAGGTCATTTACGGCCAGCGGGGTTATTTGCAGCTTCACCGCGGTGCCTTGGCTACCGATCGTTCCTGATACTTCGTTTCCAACCGGTCTAGCACCTCCTCCGCGTCAATCGCCTTGCCGCTAACCAACCCTGCATTCATATCTGCACGTAAACTTTCTAATTCACGTTGAACGCCAACTTCGTGTTGCTCTAGTAGCCGCAACCCCGCACGAACCACTTCGCTTACATTGTTGAAGCGGCCGCTATCTACCTGTTGGCGAACGAAGTTTTCAAAATAACTATTTAACGCAATACTGGTTGGCATATTAATCCCCCTGATTTATTAACTATTACTATTGGTTAGTATATCACCAATGGAAATTAAATCGTTGCGCTAATAATCTAAACAGCCTTACGGCTAAGCCACGCGTCCTTAACCCCCCTTTCTTTCAAATGTAATGTAGTACTTTAAGAAAGTACGGGCTTTTTAGCCTGACTTCGCGTAATATCCGCTTCTGTTGCACCGCAGCAATCATCATAAATTGCTGTTTTGTAGTAAATGTTCATCGTCCACCCCCTATTGAATCTCAGGTTTTTTATTGATTCATTGGCTTTCTTCCAAATATTGGAAATGTGCCTTCGCTAATTTCACATTAGCGTTTGTACCGAGCTAGGAGTGCGCCGATGGTTTGGCGTGTCACCTTAGTCTGCGTGTACTCGAAAGTGTAAGTATCCGCTTATTGCTATGCCGTTCCGAAAACGGCGGGCGTGCCATTTTTATAGATTGTTGCTCACTTATTTAAAAGCGAGCAACGCTTAGCTGTCCCGTCGGAACGGGAACGCTGGATATTTTTTAGGATTTTTTCCATGTTATTTGCTGAACTCGAACTCGCACAACCCATTCTTGATGCTGTTGCTGCCGCCGGTTACGAAACCGCCACCCCTGTACAAGCTCGCGCCATTCCTGAAGTGTTGGCTGGCCGCGATGTGCTCGTATCTTCTCAAACTGGTAGCGGCAAAACTGCTGCGTTTATGTTGCCCGCGCTGCACAAGCTTAGCGTCCCGCACGCTGAAGTTGGCCGTGGCCCGCGCGTGTTGGTGCTAACACCTACGCGTGAGCTTGCCATGCAGGTGACCAAAGCTGCTGAAACTTACGGCAAAAATTTGCGCCGCATTAAAGTGATGTCGATTGTTGGCGGTATGCCTTATCCGCTGCAAAACCGCATGCTTAAAGCGGGTGTGGATATTATGGTAGCCACCCCTGGTCGCTTGTTGGACCAAATGAATTCTGGCCGTATCGATTTTTCGCGTCTTGAAATGTTAGTGCTTGATGAAGCTGATCGCATGTTGGATATGGGCTTTTCGGAAGATTTAGAGTCTATCGTTAAACAGGTTCCGGCTACGCGCCAAACCATGTTGTTCTCGGCAACGTTCGAACATTCAGTGGTTCGTCTGGCTAACAACATGCTGCAAGACCCAATTCGCATTGAAGTAGACAACGCCCAAACGCGTCACGACAACATCGAGCAGCGTTTGCATTATGCAGACGACATGGGCCACAAAAATCGCCTGCTTGACCATATTTTGAACGACGCTGAATTAAAACAAGCCATTGTTTTCACGTCCACAAAACGTGCGGCTGATGATTTGGCTAATGCGCTTTCTGACCACGGCCATTCCGCCGCCGCATTGCATGGCGACATGAAGCAAGGCGCACGTACTCGTACGCTCACTGCATTGCGTCGCGGTGGTTTGCGCGTGCTAGTGGCGACTGACGTTGCTGCGCGTGGTATTGACGTGCAAGGTATTACGCACGTCATTAACTATGATTTGCCACGTCAAGCTGAAGATTACGTACACCGTATTGGCCGTACTGGCCGCGCTGGCCGCGATGGTATCGCAATTAGTTTTGCGAACGTGCGCGAGCAATTTCAAGTAAAGGTGATTGAGCGTTTTACCGCCCAAAATATTCCTGTGCACACCATTGATGGTTTAGAGCCTAAGCAAAAGATTGAATCCAAACCAGCGCGCGCTAACGGTAATCGCGGTGGTTTTGGTTCGGGTAACAATACTGGCCGTGGCTTTAACGATAGAAACGGTAGTGCTGGTAATGGCTACGGCAATAAACCAGCGTTTGGTGGTGGTCGCTTTGATCGTTCATCGGAGCGTCCGGCTGATCGCCCAGCGCGTTCGTTTGATAAGCCAGCTTATGCTGATCGCGCACCAAATGCGGCTTCAGCTGGGTTTAATCAATCGGCTGACAGGAATTTTGGTGGCAATGGTAACTTTGGAAAGCCAGCTGAGCGCACAGAGCGTTCTGAGCGTCCAACATCAAACTTTAGCAAGCCGGTTGATCGTGAATTTAGCGGCAACAGCGAGCGCCAAAGTTCTGGCTTTAGCAAGCCAGCCGATCGTGAGTTTTCTAAGCCCGCGTTTTCAGCTGAACGGAAACCTTTCAACAAAGATTTTGATCGCTCAGCGCCTCGTTCATTTGATAAGCCTGCTGGTCGCACGTTTGATAAGCCAGCCTTTGACAAACCCTACACCAAGACATTTGCTAAGCCATTTGGCGAGCGCACCGAACGTGGTGTATCCGCTTCAGGTGCTGGTTACGCTGGCAAAAACCATGATGGTGCTGCTAATAACGCCAAGCGTTTTGATAACACCGTAGCGCGTGACACCACAACACGTAACGGCAAGCCAAGCGATAAGTTCGGTTCTGGTTTTGGATCAAACTTTGCAAAGCCAGCAAATACGGGCTTCTCCAAAGCATCGGATGTTAAGAAGCCAAGTGGTAACTCTGCCAACACTGACTTCAGCGCGCCACCAGCAGGCTACAAACCAAAGCGTGATTGGGATACACACGCTAAAGTTACAAACAAAAAACTCGCTGCGTAAGTTGTACTAAACGTAAAGCAACGCCGCAGGTTTTTACTTCAAAACCCCCCCGCAATGGCTTGATGCTGTTGCGGGGGGTTTGTTTTTGGGCGTTGCGCCTGTTTGTGCCAACGCGTATCGTTTCGTATCTGTTTATGGCAAAAAAATAATGCCTTGAAGACGCCCTAAAATAGGGCATCTATAAGGAATCTATCGGGCATTTATATGCAATAATTAGCATCTCAAATTCATTTGGCAAACTCATCATGACCTCATTTATTGCACGCAGCTTTTGCGCCATCGCGGTAATTTTTTCTGCTGCATCTCACTGCGATGCAGCACTTTTAGATGCGCAAAAAAACGCTGTCACCATTAACGTCACGCAAAACACCGGTGCCGAATACGCCATCACGGTGGATCTTGCCAAACAGCGCTATCGCTTCGTTACTACCGTGGCCGATTACGAAAACCCAGAATCGCTCGCAAAACAAAAAGCGCTCATGGGTTGGGTGGGCGATTATTTATTTGTGCGCCATCAGTGTGGTGGCACCTTTGAATGGCGCTGCGTGGTGGATCAAGTTTTTACCATTGACGCTGCTAAGTTAATACACATTGGCTCAATAGAAAGCCGTGCCTGCACCACGCTTGGCTGCAGCTACAACCCGAAGACAGCCGTATTTACTGACTTATACGACGGCTTGCAAACTAACCCCGTGACGGGCGAAGTAGACGCACCACCCTTACGCATTGCGCGACGTGCTGAAAAAAACATCTTAGTAAGCGACCTTGATGCAACATGGGCAATGAATAATACGGCCTACGATGCAGCGCTGGCCTGCTTGAACCATGTAAACAACAATGGTTTTGCAACGCCATGCGCCGACAAAATGAGCCCGTGGGTTGCGATCGTAAGTGCGGCCAAATTAACGCACTACACCGGCAGAACAGCGAAGCGTGCGGCATTATTTGACGTGCTCGGAAAAGCCTATTGCGAAAAATCCGCCGATTCCCGCTGCGGTTTTCGAGTGGCCGGCGCGAAAGATCATTTCTCGCGCTTCGCCGTTGGTGATGCGCCAAAGTACATGCCGTCGCAAGTGGCAAGCATCGACCTAAACGCAGAACTCGCACCGACTCAAATGGTGCAGCCGATGCAAAAAGGTAAGACGATTCAGCTGAAGTAATCGTTTTAATACCTTGGAGATGCCCTATTTTAGGGCATCTCCAAGGTATTTTACACAACTTGTAGGGTAGGCATCGCTTTTTTGCCCACCGGTGCCGACGTTAAACACATTACCGCGCGGGCAGATAAAGCGTTGCCCACCCTACTTCGCGACTTGCACCTTCCACCAACTCTCCAACACCGGTGCGATCTTTTTACCAACGTAAATTTGCGGTAACGATGGTTGGGCTTCGCCTTCTACAACAGCGTCTTCGTCGCTGCCTAAATTGCGGACGGCATTCACAAACTTGTTGGCAACTTTCACGCTTTCGGTAATGGGATTAACTACTGGTGGTGGGATATTTAGGCGTTTACGACGGGCTTCTAAATAGTCTTTGTGCTTTTTAGCCGTTGCAAAATCACGCGCTTCCCATTCGGTGATCAGCAATTTTGCGCGATAGAAGGCGTCTTGAAACGATGTGCTTTTAGGCAGCGTTTCTTTAAAAAACGCGCGACCAAAATAGGTAAAATTATTTTCTGTTGCACAACCGAATGAGTTGCGATCGCGTCTGGCTGCCGTCAAAATTAAATGGTTGTCGTTTTCTAGCGGATCAATAAAACCACCGGAATAGCAGGCAGAAATAACAATCACTTTATTGCGCACACCGGTGCTTTCCAACATCTTGGCGAGCGTTTTTGCGGGTAGGTCTTTAATTTCGGCATAGGGATGGCGCAGGCTAAATTCATGCTCGCGCGAGCCGTGGCTGGTCATGAACAAAAATAGAATGTCATTTTGTTTATCCATTTGTTTAGCGATTGCATCGAGCGCACGCTGCATACTTATTTGATTGGCCATCGGCAACGCGGTTGCCGATTCTGCGCTGTTGACGAGCATGATTGACCGCCCATCCGTACCAAAATTTTGGGCAAATTGCTTGGTCACCGTTTGCACTTCACGCCTAAAGACTTCCATACCGCCATCACCAGCTACGCCTAAAAAATACATATTGGCGCGGTTCGCCTCGCGAGGTTTTAATGCGTCGAGCTGCGCTTGCAATAACTTAGGTTGGTCGTAGATAAAGTTTTCTATAGCGAGCGTATTTTCAGCTTTTGGATCGACAAACAGACCGGCTCGCCACTCCCCTTTTTGTATCGTGGTGCCGTCATCACGGGCTTCTTTTAGGGTGAGCGTGCCTGCGCCGTGAAAATTGCCGCGTTGAAATTCGCCTACGTAAATATCGCCATTTTCAAGCGTCAGCGCGCCCTTGCCGTGCGGCCGAAAACCTTGGATGTTGCCGCTATAACTAAGGCCGCCTAATTGCGTGATCGTACCTTCGCCCTCAAGGTTGCCGTTGTTAAAATTACCGGTAAAAATCTCACCGGTTTTAGATTCCCACCGACCGTTGCCGTGAAAGGCACTGCTTTTAAATGCACCCTCATAGCTATCGCCGCTAGCACCTACAAATAGGCCGATACCTTCGAGAGAGCCCAACTTAAATTCGCCTTCGTAACGATCTTTATTGGGCATGGTTAACACGCCTTTGCCGTCGTATTTACCGTCTTTCATCGCACCGGTGTAGCTGCCACCTTCAACACCGCTACTGGTATTAGTCGGGTTATTTTTATCCATTATTGCTTTTAACATAGCAGCTGAAGATGCCCTATTATCGGGCATCTTCAGCCAGTCTGTACACCCAGTATTCAGCGCTAAAACCGATACGATGGCAATGCGTTTTAACGATTGCAGCAGCATTTTATGCACTTGCCTTTCCGCGTCGTTTAAAAATGATCAGCAGGGTTAATCCCCCAATAATCATCGGCATACAAAGCCATTGCCCCATGGATAATCCAAAGCCTAATAACCCTAAAAAATCATCCGGCTGGCGCGCGAATTCAGCTAAAAATCTTAATGACCCGTAGCCCAATAAAAACGTGGCAGACACTACACCCAGCGGTTGTTTGCGGCGCGCGACCAGCCACACGATAGTAAATAGCACCACGCCCTCTAGCAAAAAATTATAAAGCTGCGATGGGTGACGCGCCGTGGGTAGCGTGTCTACATTTGGAAACCACATTGCCCACGGCCAAGTTTGCGGATTCGTAATGCGGCCCACGAGTTCGGCATTGATAAAGTTACCTAAACGCCCCATAGCCAAGCCCGTGGGTATGAGCGGTGCGATGAAGTCAGTGATTTGCAAAAAGCTTTTGCCGTTGTTGCGCCCCCATAACCACATGGCCACAAGCACGCCTAAAAGGCCGCCATGAAACGCCATGCCGCCTTGCCATACATAAAAAATTTCAATTGGGTTAGCCATGTAATAACTGGTTTGATAAAACAGCACATAGCCTAAACGCCCGCCCAACACTACGCCAACGACACCATAAAGCAAAATATCGTCGAGCTGAGTTTTAACAAAACCTAAATCGGCGCGTTGCTTACAGTAAATACGGCCGAGCACGATAAACAGTACAAATGCGGCAACGTAACAGAGGCCGTACCAGCGCACCGCTAAAGGGCCAAGCGATACGGCAATGGGGTCGAATTGCGGGTGAGTAAGCATGGGTGGAGCCTTAAATTGAGCGCAGTGTTGTACGCGGTGTTGTAGTATAGCGGCTGGTTTGCAATTGCTTTCATTCGACAATACTTTCCGTAGGAATTCCCCCATGTCAGAAAATAAAAAACTTAACACCCGCTCCGTATTGATTACCGGCGGTATCAATCGTTCGCCTAACCGCGCCATGTTGCGCGCAGTGGGCTTTAAAGACGGCGATTTTGATAAACCGATTATTGGTGTTGCCAACGGCCATTCCACGATGAACCCCTGCAATGCTGGCCTGCAGCCGCTGGTAGATCGCGCCATTGCCACATTGGAAGCCGCAGGCGGTAAGCCGCAAATGTTTGGCGTGCCCACCATCACTGACGGCATTGGCATGGGCACCGAAGCCATGAAATATTCGCTGGTGTCGCGCGAAGTGATTGCCGATTCTATTGAGACCGCAGTAAGCGGTCAAGCGATGGATGGCGTGCTAATTGTAGGTGGTTGCGACAAAAATATGCCAGGCGGAATGATCGCGCTATCGCGCATGAACATACCAGGCGTGTACGTGTACGGCGGCACGATTAAGCCCGGCAAATGGAAAGGGCAAGACCTCACTATTGTTTCGGCCTTCGAAGCCGTGGGCGCGTTTAACGCGGGCAAAATGAGTGAAGAAGATTTTATCGGCATCGAGAAAAATGCCTGCCCAAGCGTGGGCGCATGCGGCGGCATGTACACGGCCAATACGATGTCATCGAGCTTCGAGGCGCTAGGCATGAGCTTAATGGGCTCATCGCAAATGGCCGCACCCGATGCTGAAAAAGCGGATTCCGCAGCCGATTCGGCTACCGTACTCATGAACGCAATCAAGCACAATATTCGGCCACGCGACATCATCACCCGCAAATCAATTGAGAACGCAGTAGCCTTGATTATGGCCACCGGCGGATCAACCAACGCAGTGCTACATTTTTTAGCGATCGCCCATTCAGCCGAAGTGGAATGGACTATTGATGACTTTGAAATGGTGCGCAAAAAAGTACCAGTGCTGTGCGATTTAAAGCCGTCAGGCAAATATGTAGCGGTGGATTTTCATCGCGCCGGCGGCGTGCCGCAAGTGCTAAAAGTGTTGCTTGAGCACGGCGTATTGCACGGCGATTGCTTAACGATTACCGGCAAAACGATGGCCGAAGAATTAGCCAATATTCCAGCGATTCCACGCGCCGACCAAGACGTAATTCGCACATGGGAAAACGCAATTTACCGCCAAGGCCACTTAGCGATTTTAAAAGGTAATTTGTCGCCCGAAGGCTGTGTAGCAAAAATCACCGGCCTGAAGAACCCCGTAATTACTGGGCCTGCGAGGGTTTATGATTCCGAAACCGATGCCATGGCAGCCATTATGGCCGATGAAATTAAAGCAGGCGATGTGCTCGTGATCCGCTACGAAGGTCCCAAAGGCGGCCCCGGCATGCGCGAAATGTTGGCACCAACTTCTGCCCTAATTGGCAAAGGGCTAGGCGAATCAGTAGGCCTAGTTACCGACGGCCGATTTAGCGGCGGCACTTGGGGCATGGTGGTTGGCCACGTGTCACCCGAAGCTTATGTTGGCGGCTTGCTAGGGCTGGTCGTTGAAGGCGACAGCATCACGATCGATGCGCATAAATTATTGTTGGCGTTGAATGTGGCCGATGACGTGATTGAAGCGCGACGTAAAAACTGGGCACAGCCTGCGCCTAAATACACACGGGGCGTGTTGTCGAAGTTTATGAAATTGACGGGGACGGCTAGTAAGGGAGCGGTTTGCGATTGATGGTTAGCGCTGTATTAACCGTTATGTCGGGTTGCGCAAAGACACTAACCCGACCTACGCGTAATGAAGAAATTGTAGGTCGGATTAGCGGTGCTTTTCCGCGTAATCCGACGCTAAGTGTTGGACGATGAAATACCGCCGCGCTTTCGCTCCCGGTGCATCGTTTTTCTTCACGGTTGTCACACACAAAAGATTGCCGATATTGGCAGACTCAGAAACAGTAGAAGTCCTGAGATCAGCGCTGCGCGCCGTTCGGTTAAAGCGACCATTCGAAATCGACGCAATGATAGTTTTGCCCAACCATATTCACTGTATTTGGACGCTACCGCCAAATGATGCTGACTTCTCCACCCGTTGGCGGCTCGTCAAAACTTGGTTCACCAAACACTGCGATCCAGCGCTGCGACCGACCGACAAAACGCAACTATGGCAACACCGTTATTGGGAGCATTTAATTCGCGACGAACGTGATTTTCAAAACCACGTGGAGTACATCCACTACAACCCCGTAAAACACGGCTTGGCAAACAGCGCAATCGAATGGCCATATTCAAGTTTTCACAATTACGTGAAAAACGGTTTGTATAGCGCGGATTGGGGCAGTAATGGCGTTGCGTTGGAAGGGATTGGGCAGGAGTAGCCACCGATGTGTCGGGTTACACCCTCAAGGGGTGCCACTACAGCACCCGCCGACTATAGATTTTCAACTCTTTATCGTCGCAATCGATGTGTCGGATTACGCAAAAAACTGCTAACCCGACCTACGCATCTACGCAGAACGCGACAGGCATAGCTGCACAATAATGCCTGTAGACGCTCTATTTTAGGCTATCTTCAGCCTATCATAAACCAAAAAAACCGTGATTTCAATCACTTGAAATCACGGCGCACTGTACTACGAGGGAAGCGTTAACCGCTTAAACTTTAGCTTTGCGGCGGAATGTCGGTTGGGGGTATCGGTGGAGGTGCGGCCGGCGCGACGGCAGCGGCGGGTTTGGCAATAGCAACACTCGCCAGCGGCATAAAAATCCATAACAAAATGTAGAGCAACAAGCCCAAACCGTGCAAAAGCGCTAACAGCACAAACAGCACGCGCCATGCCCATGCAGGCACATCTGTGGACGCCGCTAATCCACCGCACACCCCGCCAAACCACCGGTCATATTGGCTGCGACCTAGGCGCGTCATGGGGTTGGAAACGGTGTTGACGGCGATTGGCTTTTGATCAACGACTGGTTCATTGCCCAGTAGTTTTGCTTTCGCTTTGGCAAACTCATCGGCCGTGATGGCGTTAGCCGTGTATAGGGCGTTTAGGCGTTCTAGTTGTTCGATTAGGTTCATAGTGTCCTCGCTGACTTGTGGGGTGCGCGGTGGTTTGCGCGGGTTTGCAACTGAGGTAATACTAAAGCGCAAGCCGTGCTCCTGGAACCTAGTTCCGACGGAATGCAGATATCGGGGGACGAAATTGGTTGGTGCTGGATAGAGACCGTTTGGTGCAGCTTATTGGCCGCCTTATACCGGTGAATGCGTGCGCAACCAATCTTTAAGCGCAGCATCGATACGCGTTTGCCAGCCATTGCCGGTTGCACGAAACGCCGCTGAGACTTCTGGCGAAAGACGAATTGTTGTCGGTACTTTTGGCGCGCTTTTGATGCTTCCGGTAGGTCGACCGACCGGACGACCGACACGCCTCGCAGCTATTTGCGCGGGCGTGTGGGTAGCTGCGTATTCACCGGCCTTCATTTGATCGATTGAGCGCAGCAATGATGCTTCAAAAACATCCATTTCGGCATCGATTTTAAGTTTCTTTTTTGTCATCAAATCTTCCTTTCAGTTTCAACAAAAACTCTGGTCGTAGGTTGTCAAATTTTGACTTTACGTACGCCAGCAGCAACACCACTTCTCCGCTGTTTAGACGATTGAAGTAAATGATGCGCGTGCCGCTACGTTTACCCATGCCTTGCCGCGACCAGCGCACCTTTCGCAAACCAGCTGCACCGGGTATCACATCGCCAGCTAACGGGTTTTCAGCTACCCAATCAATGAATTCAACCCGCTCAAATTCGCTCCATATAGACTCTATCGAAGCGATGAACTAGGCTGTTTCAATTACCGTCAGCATAGTTTATCGTAATAACAAAAAATAAATCTTGCAAGCATTTTTGGCTAGGATGACTTCTTTTTCAACAAACCGATTTTCTTCCAATACTGAAATTCATCCTCATACATTTCCTCATCCACCTCGGAAACCCTTATGCTTAGGCGTTCTTGCACATCGGCTACGGCTTTGTTATAAACCAGCGGCGCTAATTCAGCTAAAAAATAACCAAGCAATCCGTCAGCGGCAATATTGCCGATTTTGTCTTCCATGTTTTCAGCGAAGTAACGCTGCATCGACAGCACCGCTTTCGCGCGATCTTCTTTTGAAATTTCGATGGTCATGGTTTTTGGCCTTAAACTAAAACTACACAAAAAGGGTTGCAAAATGCGCGAGCCAGCTTTGAAAATTTGAGTAACGCGTGGCGCTTTGGCCTTCCACTTCTAGAATGGTTCCTGCGGGCATGCCGGCCATTGGCGACACCAATAGCAAGGGATAAATACCATCGCTAGGTGAGCCCAATGGCACGCATTGATCCAGTGCTGAAAACGGCAGCAACAGTTCTTCTTGGTCAGCAAGCAAGGCCAATAAATCATTGGCTGGAAATACTTGCACGGCTTCGCGCTCGCCCGATGCACGACCGTGCTTTAGCCAATATTTTCGCAAGTGCGCGGACAGCAGCTTATCGTGTTGCGTGCCAAGCCGTAACGCACTGCGCGGCAAAATTTGCAGGGGAAAATCGCCGCTTAGCGATGCTATGCCATCGCAAACGCGATAAAACTCTTCCACTTCTGCTGGCAGATTCACGTCAATTGCAGAATACGCGGCGGGTAATCGTAGTTGCCCTTTCCATCCGGCAGCGCTACCGTTTAAACGCGCCATCAATAGCGGCACTAATTGCGCCATCGGCAAGGTAGCCAGTTTTTTTGCATCGTTGCGTTTGGCGTGGATGGTTTCAGATGTGCCGAAAACAATGCGCAACGCTTTATAGGCACCCGTTAGAAATCGAATTATCATGGTGGAGATGGCCGTATTTATTGGCTTTACAGCCGATTGTTTGTTCACTATCAGATTGATTCGCTATTTTATCTGCTCCCACAGCGCTTATGCCAAAATCGTCTAATCCCACACCTGAAGCCAACACCATGAAAACCAATATTGCCGATTATCCTAGAAACGGCAGTTGGGCGGATGTGAGTGTGCGAATTTGCGGCTTTCTAGCAAGGCGCGGGGTTACGTAACATCACGATGCAGGCTTCACCCTGCGAGGAGAAGCAACGGAGCTTGAGGAGCCGCAAATTCGTGCAATCACGTCCGTAGCGCTCTCGCCAAATTGGTGACGGTATTGAATACCCGAAACGGCAGTAAATTTAGGCTTCTCCGAGCAATTTGAGCGGTCAACTGCCGTTTCTAGGATTATGCCAAGCGCGTGCCATTGGGACGCATTGGCAATGTAGATGATGTGGTGGGTTCGACCCTATTTTTGCTATCGCCCGCCGCACGCAACATCACGGGGCATGTGTTGCATGTAAATGGCGGCACGTTGATGCGTGATTAGTCGTAATTTGCAGTCCTTAGATGCCTGAAGACGCCCTAAAATAGGGTGTCTTCAGGCATTTTTTAGGCTGCATAAAAATATGCACTGATGCATTTTTAATCGTGCATGGGCGCGATACAATCATGACCATTCCCCAGTTATTGAAAGCTAAACATCTATGCTGCTTACTCCTATTGTGCTGCCTTTTCCAGGTACCAGCACATCAACAAATGACTACCGCCATTTTGTCATCGACGCGCAAAGTGGTGCGGCTTGCGTAGCAACCTTTAAGCGGGTGGGTCTTTTTGAAACCGATGATGCAGACGGCTTTATTGCCACCGCACTGGGTGACAATGACCTTTGGGGTTACATCAATCAGCATGGTAAGTGGTTAATAGAGCCTATTTTTAAACAAGCGCGTACTTTTTCTGAAGATGGTTTAGCGCGTGTGCAGCTGGATAATTTATGGGGCTATATCAACAAAAAGTGTGTGCAAATAATTACGCCGCAATTTGCCGATGCAGGTGCGTTTAGGTGTGGCTTGGCACCCGTTTGCCTGAAAGCAAACCAATGGCATTTTATTGATGTACATGGCGCTGTGGCCATTGCTGGGCCATTTGCGTATGCGAAACCATTTAGCCCTTGCGGCCTATCGGCAGCGACGAAAAAACTGCGGCAAAAAGTGGGCTATATCACCCGCAAGGGTGAGTGGCAAATTGAGCCTAAGTTTTCGTCATCAATGGAGTTTAGCGCTGACGGTGTTGCTGGTGCATCGGAAGAAAAGCTGTATGGCTTAATCGACATGCGGGGTAATTGGATTTTAAAACCTACGTACAGCAACATTCATGAATTTAACGACGACGGCTTAGCGTTTTACGATGAAGTGGATTCATGGGATAACGGCCACGGCTATATGGACACCAAAGGGAATTTGGTGTTTAAAGGCGAGCGGCATTTGTCGAACACAATGGTAAAAGGTATCGCCAAGGCCGAGCATACTGGCTCAAGGTATTTTACAAAGACAGGTGCCAACTTATCGGAAGAGTATTTTTCATGGGGCGAGCATTTTTCTCAATTTGGTGTGGGCATTGTGCGCACACGCGACACCATTACGTGGCGCACCGATACGAAACCACACAATTACCCGACCAATCGGTGGGGCTTACTCAATACCGAAGGTGCGTTTAACTTACTAAGCGACACCTTGCTGGAGCCGTTTACCAATTCTGACGGGTGGATATTAGGGTTTCGCCATGAAACGCCGTTAGCCCCGTTTATAACCCACGACGGCGCTATCGCGTATGTGTCCGCGAATGGCGCATTGGAATATCGCTTAACGTTTGATGACGCGAACGCATCCATGACGTTGCGCGATCAAAACAACAAGGTGCTATGGCAAAGTGCCGCTGGTGCTTTGAAAGCAAAACCAAGATTATTTTTCAATCCGACGCCAGCGAGTTTTGCTGATGACCCACGTTGCTTAGACCACAATGTAGTGGCGCTGGCACAAGAAATGTTGCTTGAAGTGGAAGCGCGTCTTGCCAGCTTTATTGCTGGTGAAAAATTTGTTGAACCAGAAAACGCCGATGATGATGATGACGATGATGATGATGATGATGATGAAAACGAAGTAGTCAAAGCACTCACCGTGCGCCGTCGCATCGCACGCGCGTATTTGGATGAAAATCATTACTCACATTACGATTTTATGTACACCCTGCATGGCAATGTAGTACGTGAAATGCAGGACAATATGCGCACCAAATTAAACGCGCACTTTGGCCCGTTCGACCCTGATCCTGAAACGCCAGCCATTGATCGCTATGCATCGCCAGATTTGCAAGCATGGTGTGTGGCACTGCAAAAATCACTCACTAAATCTGTCAATGCCTTAGCTGAAGACAACCAACAATGGTTAGCGCTGTACCGCCATGACGATACCGGTGACGGCGATGCGTGGCACGAGCTTTGGCTAGTGGCAGCGCCAAGTGTGGATGCTGCGGCGGTTGCCAATGCGGCCGCGCAAGCCTTGGCGGCCTCGCCTGTGCCTATTGATGGTGGTGATGACACTGCGGATGAAACCGAAAACAACGACGTTGAACCTACCACCAACGAAGGCTGGTTAGCCAAAGTTGTGGAGAACAAATATGCATTGCAAGAAGTACCCGCTACGTTGATGAGTGACGCCATTGCCGATGCGGCAGTGGCCGCTGATACAGAGGCTTTTCAATACCTACCAGCGGCGTATCAAAGCCGCGATCGGCTATTGGCTTTAGTGCGCAAAGACGCCTACACCGCTGCCCATATTCCACCAAAATGCATGACCCT
The DNA here is from genome assembly GCA_043760555.1 of Betaproteobacteria bacterium. Classification (GTDB taxonomy): domain Bacteria; phylum Pseudomonadota; class Gammaproteobacteria; order Burkholderiales; family Usitatibacteraceae; genus JANMDR01. The sequence goes on along the minus strand of JAYUOW010000267.1, from coordinate 5,049 downwards.
TGAAGCGCTGACCTTGGCGCGTCAGCTGTGGGAAAGCGACGGCGATTGGGCCTATAAGGATGATCGCAATAAACTCCAGATCGACGAAAAGTGGGACCACAACAGTCTTTACGATGTATGGGGCGCGCATCTTGATGAAGCACTATGCATCAAAGCGATTAAGGCTGATGTAGGGCTACGTAATATTCCGCTGTGGTTGCGCAACGATAAGCTCGACAAGCTGGCAATTGAAAAAGACATCTGCAATATTAGCGAATTAGCACCAGAAAAAATTACCGCTGAAATGGCCGAGCGCGCTGTGCGGGAAACCTACAGCAATTTAATTCAGTACATTCCGTCCGCGCTGCAAACCGAAGCGCTGTGCATTAAATCAGCGAAGGCGCACGGCGCATCGCTAGAATTTATTCCTCAACATTTGCGCACTGTGGCCGTATGCGTGGCCGCTTTAAAACAAGAGCGCGGTGCGTTTATTCACGTGCCCGATGCCATTCAACTCGAAGTTGTAAATGCATTGATTACGCACGCAATAGCCAAACCCGACGAGGATGCAGAGCAAAACGGTGGCACTTATTGGCACTATCCGCGTGCGTGGATAAAGCTGCATTACCTTGAAGATGCCCAAGGCGCGCTCGATGACGCCACACTGGCCATCCCACACGCACGCTACGCGGTGTATGTGCACTACCTACGCGCGGCAGCGTTGCGCGCATTGGGGCGTGACCGTGAAGCTGCGCTAGAAGCCGCAGTCGTGCTGTCGATGAGCGACGATTTTACCGATGAATTTTCTAACGAAATTGATACGTCATGGCTTAGCGCATCACTCAAAACCGGCTTTGATGAAACCACCGACGCGCAGCTACTAGCCGAAATGCAAACGCGCCCATTGGCACTGGCCAGCGTCCCGCGCAACCGCATCACACCGCAAATGATCGATGTGGCCGTAGCTGCTGATATTGAAGCTGTGCAGTTTGTGCCGAAGCGTTTGATGACGCCCGCATTATATGCAATGGCTGTAAAGAGCCGAAACAAGCGCTTCTCCAGCATACCTGCACACATGTTAAGTGAAGCCGCGTGCATTGAAGAAGTGCAAAACAGCGGCTATTCGCTACGGAATATTCCTGATCAATTTCGTACTGTTGCCGTCTGCACCGCAGCCGTAGCAGACAACAAGAGTGCGCTGGAATACACGCCCGAGGCCATCAAAGCCGGGGTACAACAACAAATAAGCAATATGCCATTCGCACCTGATGACGATGGCGAGCCAAAAAAATCATCATGGATGGAGCGTCAATTGTTAGATAGCCTAATTGCTGATGACCGCGACAAACCCAGTAAAAAAGCCCTGCAAAAATTGAGCTTTTTCGCCATTATTTTTGGCGGCGTTGCCAAAGGCGCATTCAAACCATCCACCGATCCAGCCACCCTACCCGGCCCACTCGGCTGGCTAGAACGCCGCCCCATCGTCGCAGTCTTCCTCAACGCCCTACTCGCCATCGTAGCCCTAGCACTGCACGTGTGGATTACGGTAGTCGCATGGCGCACCGAAGGCATATGGGCTGGCCTTGCCACTGGCATATTGATGGGGTTTTCAGAACTGTATTGGGCATGGCGCTTTTTGTTCCAAACACCGCTGCACTTAAGCTTAGGACTAGCGTGCTTATTCGTTATTTTCTACACGCTGATTTACCGGTCAATGCATATGAAAGTGGCGGTAGCGTTTGCTAAGAAGGCGCAAGACGACGATTAAGGTGCTTTATGGATGGCTGGAGATGCCCTATTTTTGGGCTTCTCTAGCCTATTATTCGGTACTTCTCACTAGTGTCCGGTTAAATATCGAATAAAATCAATTGCTTAGCGGGGGGTGGTAATTCTTCCGCATGCTCAATCGTCCGAAAGGCTTGAATTAGCTGGGTTTTCTCGAAAACAGACACCGATAAGATCTGTAATATTTTGTAGGCTGAAGCTTCGATATGTAGCTCTTTTTTGATGATGGCAATGAGTAAATAAGTAGAAATCGCACACCAAATTTGAGTTTTAACGGCGTTTTCAGTTGTCCCTAAAAATCGTTGAATCCGCAGATGTTGCTTTATCCATTTAAAGAACAGTTCAACATCCCAGCGGCTTTTATAAAGCACCGCAATCGTTAACGCGGGTAGCGTCATATTGTTGGTCAAGAACACCAGCGTCTTTTTACTAACAGGGTCTTTGTATTTGATTCGGCGTAATTTTTCTGGGTAGTCCTTGCGACCTTTGTCGCTGTTTAGCTCGATAATTTGATCACATAAAATGCCTGTTGCGCGGTCGGTTTTTTCGGAATACTTACGGCTCGCTACCAAGTTACGTTTAGCCCGCGTCACGAAAAATGCGCCTGCGCTATGCATCTGATACAAGCGCGCGAAATCAATGTAGGCTCGATCCATAATGTAGAACGCACCGGCTTCAAAGACCAGCCTATCGAGCACCTTCACATCGCCCATTTTGCCATCGCTGATATGGATAAATGCGGGTATTGCCCCACGTAAATCGAGTAATGTATGCAGCTTAATGGCCGCCTTCGTGGTGCGAAATGGCGCCCACTCAAATAGGCTCAGGCACAAGTCAATCGTCGTCGAATCCAGTGCATAAACAGTTTGATCGATACCCGCATTGATGGGTAAATTGGCATAAAGCGGGCGGGCACGCGCGATCAAATTCATCGCTAGCGCTTCATAAATTCGCCAATCACGATTGTTGAGCGCATCAGCCAGCGTAGAGCGCGCAGGAACACCTTGTAAGCCCATATGGAAGAGCTTTGCGGCGTTAGCAGTTAGGCACGCTTCGATGTCGCGCAAAGACTCACGATAGGTCAGTTGTGAGAACACCATGACGCGAAGCACGTCAGCGCAATCGAGGCAACGAACCCCGCTATCTCCATTAAAACGGGCAACGCTACGGCTAAAATGCTTCCACGGCACGTAGGCCATGACTTGAGAAAACAACGTTTGTCCTGAAAACATGCTCATCCTCTACTCAAAAGGACGAGCATACGCAGAAAAACCGCCAAAATTTCAAGTATCAGACACCCCTGAAACCTCGGAAATAGCTATAAATAGGGCTTCTTCAGCTTGCTACCTTCATTTAAACCGGACACTAGTGGGTACTTCTCAGTTTCTAAAACGTAAGCATAAAATTGGGTTACCCATGTTGATACGATCTCTGATTGTCTGCACCTTGTGTTTTTTTCAAAGCATCAGCTTTGCACAAAGGCCAGAATTAGGCGCTGATTATGAAGTGACCGATAACTTGCTAATCAAAAGTAGCGACGGTGCAACCATATCGGCGATGATGGTGCGCAAAAAAGATCAGACGCAACCCTTACCAAGCATGCTGCAATTTACGATATATGTGCGTGACCGCGACATCACAACCCTGAAGGAAGCAGCAGATCGCGGTTATGTCGGCGTGATGGCGTATAGCCGTGGAAAATATCTGAGTCCCGATGCGATAGCGCCGTATGAACACGACGGTAAAGACGCCAATATCGTAATTGATTGGATCAGCAAACAAAGTTGGAGCAACGGTGCGGTGGGAATGTATGGCGGTAGCTACAACGGCTTTACGCAATGGGCAGCCGCAAAAAATCTACATCCCGCGTTAAAAACCATCGTGCCTTATGTGGCAGGTGGTCCGGGGATGGGCTTGCCAATGGATAATAATATTTTTATCAATCCAAATTATCAATGGGCGTTTTACGTCAGCAATAATAAAACGTTGGACAATGCCGTCAACGACGACCGCCAGCGTTTTCGCAAAATGCAAAATGATTGGTGGCTATCTGGTAGAGCCTATCGCGAGATCGATCAAATTGACGGCAAGCCCAATCCGCTTTTGCAGCGCTGGTTGCAGCATCCTGCGTACGACACTTACTGGCAGAATATGGTGCCCTACAAAAGCGATTTCGCGCAAATAAAAATTCCCGTTCTGTCGATTGACGGCTACTACAACGACAGCCAAGTGTCTGGCCTTTATTACCTGCGTGAACATAACAAATATGTGCCAAATGCAGAGCACTATTTAATCATCGGCCCCTACGGACATTTTGGTGCGCAACGCGGCGGCGAGAAGATGCTCAATGAGATGGAAGTTAGCCCGCTAGCGCTAATAGACACTAAGAAAATCACCTACGAATGGTTTGATTTCATTCTAAAAGATGGCAAAAAACCTAGCATCCTCAAAGATAAAATTAATTATTTTGCGATGGGTGAAAACCAATGGCGACAAGCGCCGTCGCTCGAAAAAATGGCAAACGATTTTTTGCAATTTTACCTCGTACCCGTGAAACAAAATGGGCGCTATTTATTGCAAAGCACGCGGCCAAGCAGTCAGAAGTATTTAACTCAAACCGTCGATTTTGCAGATCGTCAAAGCAGCAATAATAATGACTACTACCCATCACCCATAGTTGGTAAAAAAATTAATGCGAGCAACGGTTTTGTATTTGTGAGCGCGCCATTAAAAGAGGATGTGCTAATCAACGGATCGTTTATCGGCGAAATCGTTACCAGCATCAATAAACGCGATATGGACTTCGGCATCGCGCTATACGAACTAGATGACAAAGATGAGTATTTTCATTTGTCGTATTCAATAGAGCGCGCAAGTTTTGCTAAAGATAAGACGCAACGACAATTGCTCACCGCAAATAAAATTACCCATCTGCCGCTGTCCCAAACTCGATTGGTGAGTAAGTACCTTAAAAAAGGCACTCGCATCGCAGTCCATCTGGACGTGAATAAAAACCCGTTCTCGCAGTTGAACTACGGCACCGGAAAAGATGTGAGTGACGAAACGATTGCAGACGCAAAACAAAAATTAGTCGTCAAATGGTTTGCGCAGAGCTCTATCCGCGTTCCGATTTTGCGCCTGCAGCCACAGAAGACTAATAAGTAGGACGCGCAAGTATTTTATTCGGGCTAGCAGCCTGTCGGACTGTGGCAATCGGAATCAAAATTTGGCTGCGCCGAGCCAGATTTTGCCTATTTTTTACGTCAATATCGAGCATATTGACTC
>JAYUOW010000266.1:0-28253 GCA_043760555.1 Betaproteobacteria bacterium | reverse complement strand
GCCAGCGGCGGCGCGCCGCGCTGTTTTTTATAAACAAACCCATGCGAAACCAGTTGGTGAGCCCGATTGCAATGGACGCATCGCACGCGATCCAACTGTTGGGTGGTTTGCCCAATAGCGTTAAGGCTTTCAAAATAAATTTGCATGACGGCACCTTGAAAAGAAAAGGTGAGTATCTTGCGGCATTTAATTCCTACGGGGAAATTCGCATTCCCAAATTACCGTTGTAGCGACGTCGCAATGCGACGGTAGTAAATTGGCTCAAAAGCGCTGGTTTGTACGGCGGGAGCGGGGTAAACTACAGAGCGCGTCATCGCTTGTTGGCCGGAACCCACTGATGTGACGCAGTTGCACGTATATGATGGGCGCGCCGACATTGCTATGCTGTTGACGGACGCTGAGCAAACATGAATTCCAATGAAGCTGTTTTCGTGCCAGTGCAGAGGCGCTATCTGCGGGCACTTCGCACCGAGGTTGGGCAATGACAAACCTTAAGATGATCGAATTATTGTTCGCAGAGCTGCTGAGCGCATCGCAAGGCGTGTTATCAGCGCCCGAATGCGAAGAAGTACAAGAGTTTATTGACGTGGGTGAATACGGTATTGCGTTGCAGACGGCAGCCGCCATTTATGTCGAAGAAGCAAAAGTACCCACGGCTGATGCGGTATTACTTATGGAGCGGTTAGCGATTTCTATGTCGCGGGATCCAGCCCCGATGTTAGCGCGCTTGCCAAAGCCGCTCTTGAACAACCTATTAAGGGCAAGCCCAAGATGAAGTGCTTTTCGGCGGGGGCGGACAGCCCAGTGGTGAAATTCCATCTTGCTTAAGGGGTGCTATGAACGATTGGGAAACCCTAATCGAATCAACGATTGATGCAATCCATGTTGATGCGACAACAAAGGAAGTGGTTATCGAAATGACGTGCGCGTGGGAAGGTGTGGAGCGCAAGCGTATTGTTGCAACCGGTGTAGATGAACTCGATGTGACCGGGATGCGAATCTACAATATTGTGGATCGCGTGCAGTGTTTTGATGCGGGTAACTTTGACGAAAAAAGTGCTGAAATTAGGCAACGATTGTTTATGTTGTTGCGTGGAACAGCGCTAGCTAAAACAGATTTAGAGTGGCCTGTTTTGGCGGAAAAGCTAGCTCGTATCCGAAATGGTTCACTTAGCCTTTTGGAAATTGAGCCCGTCTATGGTGCGACGATCGTGATTTTAGCGAGCGATTTTCGGCTTCAGTAAGTGCAGTGATGACGACTGCTATGCGCCACGTTTTATTCGCACCATGTCGCAATCAGTCGTTGTTTGATTTTCTTCGGCGCACTTCCATAAACTGCCATCAGAAAAATATGACGATCATCCCCAGATTAGGTTAAAAATAATGAGCGATTGGCGTTTGCAAGGGCAAGAAAAGTACCTAATGGATGCCGCACTTGAACGAAAAAAGTACGCGCGTTTTAGCAATGAATGGGATCATGATCACTGCGAATTTTGTGGCGCTAAATTTTCTTTAGAAGCGCCTGATGCGCTGCAAGCTGGGTATGCTTCTGCTGATTGTTATCGTTGGGTTTGTGATGGTTGCTTCCACGATTTTAAGGCGCGGTTTGGTTGGAAAGAACTGTTGCCGTAATTCATCTTAAATTGGAAGTGTGCGGCTGAAGTTAGCTAAAAAACGTAAGTAAAAATGGCTGTAGACGCCCTAAAATTGGGCGTCTACAGCCATTGTTTTGTCACTAAGGCAACTATTTTTTAGCCGCAGGCGCCGCTTTGGCATCCGTTGCTTTTGCCTCAGCCGCCTTCACAGGCGCCGGTGTTACCTTTGCGTTTTCACCATATTTCAAACGTATCCAGCGCGCTTTTTCTGCTTCATATCTTGCGGTAACGGTTTTGCGTTCGGCTTCGGAGTTAGCTACTTGCACATCAATTGCCGCGCGTTCTTTTTCAGCGCGGGTGAGGGCGGATACTAATTCTGGTGGGGCTTCGATTGGTTTTGGTGGATTTTTAGGATCCACCTTGAGCACCTTTTTTACGCGGCCCGATTTGTAAAACTCTAGATCGTCTTTACGTTTTTGTACCAGCGCATCTAGGTCGGTAATCCGTGCTTGTTGCAGCGTGAGCCGTGTTTCGAGTTGCAATAGTTCGCGGTCGCGCGAGATGTCGAAGTCTTTCTCGGTGCTGTAGCTCGCCAGCAACGCCGCATCTTTTACTTTTTGCTCTGCCAATATGCGCTTGGCCTCGCGGTCTTTGATTTCTTGTGCAGTGCGGGCTTCAAGTTGTTCCGGTGTTAGTGGGGCGGCGTAGCGCTTTAAAACCGTGCCGCTGCGGCTTACTTCGCTCACTGGCGTTTTGGCGCATTGCCACGGCATTACGTCGCCATAATGGGTTACGCCACGGTCGTCTACGCACTTGAAGGTGGCTAGCGCTGGCACTGGCGCACACAGGCTCGCGAGCATCAAAATGCCAGTAGAAAGTACGCTTAATTTGGACGAAAAACGTAACATAATGAATTAGTTAGCGCCGTATTGATTGCGGTAAACTTCGATTTTACGCAATATTTCTAATTTGTCACTACTTGCACGTAGGTAGTCGGCAATATCGTCCACATTCGCAACAGAAATTACCGGCACACCGACGCTTTTTGAGAACGATTGCGCGGCTGATAATGGGTTATTAAGGTCAGCGCCGCGCTCGCAACGGTCTAGTGCGATGATAACGGCTGCAGGGGCTGCGCCCGCTGCGCGAATCATGGCGACGGATTCAATTTTAGATGCGCCATCGGTAATGACGTCATCCACAATAATCACTTTGCCGGCAAGTGGCGCGCCAACAATTAGGCCGCCTTCGCCGTGGTCTTTTGCTTCTTTACGGTTGAATGCAAAGGGCACGTTTTTACCGGCCGCTGCCAACGCCATTGCCATGCCTGCACCCAGCGTAATGCCTTTGTAGGCCGGGCCAAAAACCATGTCGAATTCCACGCCTGACTTTAGCGCGGCATCAGCATAAAATCCGGTGAGGTCGGCGAGGCTTTTACCGTCGCTAAATGCGCCAGAATTAAAAAAGTAGGGCGACAAGCGTCCGGCTTTGGTTTTAAATTCGCCAAACTTGAGCGCGCCGCAATCAAGGGCAAATTCAATAAAGGCGTGCTTAGAAGTTGGTTTGGTCATAAGAAGGTAGAGTGGTTTTGCTGCAAATACGGCAAATAAGGCTAAGTGCGCTGTCGTTTTAACGCATAATCGCGGTTTTGGTTGTCGCAGGCTCTGCGAACAAGCGCCAATCGTACTGCCAAAGCGACCTTCAAAGCAATATTTGTGCCGTTCTTCACCTATCTTTCACCACACAAAACGTTATGCGCATAATTTCAGTTAATTGTAATGGCATCCGCTCGGCCACCAACAAAGGTTTGCTCACATGGCTAAAGCGCCAAAAGCCGGATATGGTCTGCCTGCAAGAGCTAAAAGCCAATGTTGAACACATTCCCGAAGAATGGACCAAGTGGAAGAATTATCATGCCTACTTTCACCCCGCTGAGAAAAAAGGCTATTCCGGCGTGGGTGTGGTGACTAAAATTAAGCCTGATCGCGTAATAATCGGCTTAGATATTCCGGAAATTGACGCAGAAGGTCGCTATTTGCGGCTCGATTTTGGCAATTTAAGCGTGATGTCGCTGTACATGAATTCCGGCTCCGCATCTGAAGCCGCACAAGCCAAAAAAAATAATTTTATGGCCAAGTTTCTACCGATTTTGCGCGACTTAAAAGCCACCGGCCGCGAGATAATTATTTGCGGTGATTGGAATATTGCGCATAAAGAAATTGATCTTAAAAACTGGCGTGGCAATAAGAAAAATTCTGGCTTTCTGCCCGAAGAACGCGCCTGGCTCACCACGCTGTTTGATGATGTCGGCTATGTGGATGTGTTCCGCACCTTAAACCCGCTGCCAGATCAATACACATGGTGGTCAGCACGCGGTGCGGCACGCGAAAACAATGTGGGTTGGCGCATTGATTATCACATTGCCACTCCCGCAGTGGCTGCAACGGCCGAATATACGCGCATCTTCACGACAGAGGCGTTTTCGGATCATGCGCCCCTGTCTATCGACTACACTTTTAAACTGTAAAACTTCATGCTCAGAATCAGTAAATTGACCCTCGCGCGCGGCGCAAAACGGCTGCTTGACGACGCCAGCGCCACCGTGTTTCCGGGCCATCGCGTTGGTCTTGTTGGCCCAAACGGCTGCGGCAAATCAAGCTTGTTTGGATTGATACGCGGTAAAAATATTCAAGACGCGGGCGACGTAAGTCTGCCGCCAAATTGGGTCATCGCCCATGTGGCGCAAGAAACCCCGTCGAGTGACAAAACCGCACTCGAATACGCGCTAGATGGGGACGTGGAGCTACGCGATTTAGAAATTGCGTTAGAAGAAGCCTACGCCGCACCCACCGACGACCATGAGGGCGGCATGGCCTTGGCCGAGCTGCACCATCGCTTTGAGCACATAGGCGGCTACGCGGCGCGCTCCCGTGCGGGTGCGTTGCTGGCGGGCTTGGGCTTCCCGCAGGCTGAGCAAGAACGCAAAGTGGCGGAGTTTTCTGGTGGCTGGCGCATGCGTTTAAATTTGGCGCAAGCACTCATGTGCCGGTCTGATTTATTGCTGCTAGATGAACCCACCAACCACCTAGATTTAGATGCCGTCATGTGGCTTGAAGACTGGCTTGCTAGCTATCCCGGCACCTTGCTGCTCATCACTCACGACCGTGATTTTTTAGACGCTGTCGTTAAAAGCATCATCCATGTCGATAAACAAAAGCTCAACGAATACACCGGCAATTATTCCGCTTTTGAAACCGCACGCGCCATGCAGTTTTCATTGCAAGCCGGTGCCTACGCCAAGCAGCAAAAGCAAATTGCCCATCTGCAGTCATTTGTAGATAGATTCAAAGCCAAAGCCACCAAAGCCAAGCAAGCGCAAAGCCGCGTGAAAACGCTAGAGCGCATGGAAGTGATTGCGGCAGCGCACGTAGATTCGCCCTTTGAATTTAGCTTCCGTGAGCCCGAGCATCAGCCGCGTCAGCTCATGCATTTGAAAGAAGCCAAGCTTGGTTATGAATCCCGCACCATTTTAGAAAAAGTAGATTGGCGCTTATTTTATGGCGACAAAATTGGCTTGCTAGGCCCCAACGGTGCGGGTAAATCCACGCTGGTAAAAAGTATTGCTGGCACGCTGGCGTTAAAGGCAGGCGAACGATTAGAAGCCGACAATGGCCGCGCGGTAAAAATCGGCTATTTTGCGCAGCATCAAGTAGAACAATTGCGGGTGGACGAATCCGCTATTCAACACATGAAGCGGCTGGATCCGCAAACCAGAGAACAAGAATTTCGTAATTTTTTAGGCGGCTTTGATTTTAGAGGTGCTAATGCCGACGCGGCTGTCGGACCATTCTCCGGTGGCGAGAAAGCAAGGTTGGCGCTCGCTATGATCGTGTGGCAAAAGCCAAATTTATTGCTGTTAGACGAGCCCACCAACCATCTAGATATTGAAATGCGCGAAGCCGTCGCCGAAGCGTTGCAAGCGTTTGAAGGCACCTTAGTTGTAGTCGCACACGACCGGCATTTATTAAAAGCCACCACCGATCAATTGTGGCTTGTCGCGCACGGCAAGTTAGAAGAATTTGATGGCGATTTAGACGACTACAAAGTCTGGTCAAAAACCTATCAATCCCAGCAAAATAGCGGGTCTGCAGCAAAAGGAGCAGCCAAAAAAATCATTAGTATTCCCGCGCCAGAAAAGCCTGAAGTGGCCGCGCCAATATTGAGCGATGACCGCAAAGTGCGTAAGGTTGAAGAAGCCAACAACCGCCAGAAAACATCCGAAGCCAAGAAACCGCAGCTCGTAAAGTTGGGCATGCTTGAGGCCGAAATGAAAAAGCTATCGACCGAAAAGTCCGACGTTGAAAACTGGCTGGGACTTGAGGCCGCGTATTCGGAAGAAAACAAAGCCCAGTTACAACGCATGTTGACGCGACAGGTTGAGCTAGCTACGTTAGTGACAGACGCGGAATGGAAATGGCTGGAGTTGTCGGAAAAGCTGGAGAAGTAGGGCGCAGATTGTGCTAAATTAATGGCACTAACGTCAAGTTAAACGAAGGAAAAGCAATGACCGAAAATGTTGAAAATTTATTATCGGAAATGCTCAAAGGACTTCGCAATGATGTCAATGCCTTCCGTGCGCAATATCATGACGATATGGACGATTTAAAAAGCCGCATGTCCAGTCTTGAAACTAGCATGATCTCGGTGAAACGGGACATCAATCACGGGGATGAAATTGATGCACGTCAGCAAGTAACGATAGATAAAATCGTAAAACGAATCGAGCGCATTGAGCAGCGGTTAGAGCTATCCTGAGCGAGAACGTAGCAAAAAATGCCTGAAGAAGTCCTATTTTTGGCCATCTTCAGGCATTTTTTGTAGGGTGGGCAACGCTTTATCTGCCCACGTACTGGGCTATAAAATCTAAAGTCGAAATGAGTAATTTCAATTCTATATCCGTCTTGGTACGCCAAGATTACGCCGGAGAGTCTCTGGAAATTGGCCAAATGTCAGAGCAACAGAATGCATCGTTTCCAGCCATTCACGGTCAGAATCTGAACGCAACATTGGACGCATTTGGTCTAGTAGTATCGCTGCCTGTCTCCAAACGCTCTTCCATTCCAGATGAGTGGTCCGATCTACGACAACGGGCGCTTCGTAGGCAAATCGCTCCATCTCACCAGACGCCAGTATTCTTGTTTTTATCCTAAACAGGAGGCAATACTCTGAGCTATTTGTTGCTTGATAAATTGCGGCAAGCGAACCGCCATCGCGAATCATTTCAACGCTTAAAACCAACGCGATTGGAGGTAGCATCGGTTACCTTAGCGCCACAGCGGCGCAATCGCCCAACCGCAAACCTCCAGCAACAAAACATCTTCATCGTTAAACGCATCTTTACTACCATTTTCAATATCAATGGTGGCAACAATATTATCGCTGAGCGGGTTGGTGACTGGTACGATCACTTCCGACATGGTGGTGCGAAACGTGGGCAAATAGCGCGGGTCGGCCTCTACATCGTTCACCACAATGGTTTCACGTGAAGTAACCGCCGCGCCGTTTAAGCCTTGCGACACGCCCATGCGCCGCGTAATTGGGGCATCTTCACCGCTCCAGCCTAACAGCACAAGCTCCTCGCCCACCACCGCGTAGATGCATACCGCACGATGATTGGCATAGCCGCAAATGGCGTTGGCGATTTTGCGGGCGCGGAGTTCTTTGGGTTCATTGGATTCGGCAAGGACTAATAAGCTTTGCGCAATTTGGTGGCGGTTTGGCATGGGCGGCTTTGTGGATTGAGTTGGTGTTCAGCGTTTGTGTTGAACAGTGGCTGCTAGTTTAGCGCATCCGCGTGCGGCAAAGATTACCGGCAAATTAGCGCAACGGGGTATTCTTGCCTAAGCGATACAAGGCTAAGGTACCTAACAAGTTCGCAAAAAAGGCTTGCTCCCGACCCTCATGCATCACTAGCCGATTTTTAATGAGCAGTTTTTTGTCCGCACACAGCGCATCAAAATCAGCCACGGTACACAAATGAATATTCGGCGTGTTGTGCCACTGATAAGGCAAATCTTTGCTTACCGGCATGCGACCCGCGAGTGCTATTTGCGTGCGATGCCGCCAATAGCCGAAGTTTGGAAAGCTCACAATAGCTTCGGTGCCCACGCGCAGCATTTCGTCCAGCACTTTTTCAGTGTGGCGCATGGCTTGCAGGGTTTGCGACAAAATCACCACATCAAACGAGCCATCAGCCACTTCCAATAAACCGCTTTCAAGGTTTGATTGAATTACGCACACACCGTTTTTAATGCAGGCAATCACATTGGCTTCGTCGTTCTCAATGCCATAGCCTTCCACCTGCCGCGTATCGCGTAAATAAGCCAGCAACGCACCATCGCCACAGCCTAAATCAAGCACTCTAGCGCCGGGTTTTACCCAACTTGCAATCGCTTCAAAGTCGGTACGGGTAATCATGATGGTGCTCCCAATGCCTTGGCTAACGTCTTGAAGATGCCCGTAAAATAGGCTTCTACAACGGCATGGTAGTTAGGCGAATCTAACAAAAACGCATCATGGCCGTGAGGCGCTTCAATTTCAGCATAGCTCACTGTTTTGCGACCATCGAGCAGCGCCTTCACAATTTCGCGCGAGCGTGCGGGCGAAAATCGCCAATCGGTGGTAAATGAAATAATCAAAAATTTGGCACTTACATGCGCCAGCGCTGCACTTAATCCACCACGATCAGCATAGTCGCGTGCGGGGTCGAAATAGTCTAGCGCTTTGGTTACGCGCAAGTAAGTGTTAGCGTCGTAATACTTAGAAAATTTTTCGCCCTGATAGCGCAAGTAAGATTCAATTTGAAATTCTGGCCCAAAGCTAAAGCCCAAGCCCGCGCGTAAATCACGACCAAATTTTTGCTCCATTTGGTCATCCGAAATATAAGTGATGTGCCCGATCATGCGCGCCACCGTTAGCCCACGCACAGGTAGCGTTTGTTCACGCGTAAACCCCCCCCCGTAAAAGTCTGGGTCACTCAAAATAGCTTGGCGCGCTACTTCGTTAAACGCGATATTTTGTGCGGATAAATTAGGTGCGGCCGCAATCACAATCGCGTGGACTAATTTATCGGGATAGCGAATGCTCCAACACAGCGCTTGCATCCCGCCCAGGCTTCCGCCCATCACGGCGGCCAGTGTTGTGATGCCCAAGCGTTCAACTAAGCGCAATTGCGAATCAACCCAGTCTTCCACCGTCACGAACGGGAAGGTTTCATCATACGTTTTTCCAGTTGCAGGGTTCACCGAAGTGGGGCCGGTGGAACCAAAACAGGAACCCAAATTATTCACGCCAATCACAAAAAATTTATCTGTGTCCAGCGGCTTACCCAGCCCTATCATGTTGTCCCACCAGCCGATGTTGTCAGGCTCATCCTCGTAAGCACCTGCGACGTGATGCGAGGCATTAAGCGCGTGGCAAATAAGCACCGCGTTTGATTTATCCGCGTTTAGCGTGCCGTAAGTTTCATAGGCCAAGGTGTAGTCGCGCAACGTCGCGCCACTGGCCATGGCAAGGGGTTCTGCAAACTGCGCAAATTGGGGCGTGGTTATAAACATAGAAGCATCATAGAAGTCTTTAAAAAACAAAAAAGCCCAATCAGCGTTGGCTAGTTGGGCTTTTATGAGTGCACATAACGCAATCGCCGCTTTAGCCGTATTTATTTGCGTGAATGGGTTTTCACACAGCGCCCGCAAGCTGATTATTCAAATCGGCGCAGAAGTATTGTGGCGCAGAGGAGCGCTGGCGTCAAGGGTTGAAATCGGTTGGCGGAAACGTTAAAGTTTCGTGTAATGCCGTTGGTGTATTATTGGTGAATGACGACGGATTTTGAGTGGGATATCGATAAAGCAGCCAGCAATCTGGCGAAGCATGGCATAAGCTTTGAGGACGCAAGTACCGCTTTTTTTGATACGCTGTCGGTGGTTATTGATGATGTTCAGCATTCAGACTTAGAGCCGCGCGCAGTTTTGATTGGACAAACAAGTGGTGGAAAATTAATTGTAATGGCCCACACCGATCGCGGCGCACGCATTAGGCACATCAGCGCCCGTGAGGCAACGCGAAAGGAACGACGAGATTATGAAAAAACCAATTGAAACCGATCCAGATTTGTTACCCGAATACGATTTTTCTGGCGGAGTACGCGGGAAATATGTAGCGCGCCTTGCCGAGGGTAGTAATGTCGTTGTGCTTGACCCAGATGTGCAAAAAATCTTCCCGAATTCTCAAGTAGTTAATATCGCGTTGCGCGCGCTTGGTAAGGCGGTTGAGGCCGTACAGACAAATGGATTGCAGTCTCGATAATACGTCGAGTATTGGCGCGGTAGTGTGTTTACTTCGTTGGAGCCGCACAATGTTCCTTCACCTGCGCCAATAGCTGTTGCCATTCAGAAGCGGTGTTTACCGCAAAACGCGAAAAACCGTCTCCGTCCAAGCGCGCGTCCGCAAACAAGCCAGCTGGGTCTTCATGAAAATGCAAATAGGCTTTTGATTTGCGATAGAAAATACCGAACTTGCGCTCGGTCAAGCTTGGCGCCGTACGTAGCTGTTCGAGCAGTGGTGCAATTGAGGCTAAGGTGGCTGCCGAGGCGTGTTTCATGGGGGTGGCGTGATGTTGGGTGAACTAAAATTTTACCGCTAATTTAGCGCGGTGAAAGTCCACTGCGGGCGTTGATTCAGTTTAAGATTAGGCAAGTCGTGTTTACCCTTAAACCAACCCATTCAATGAATCAACTATCGACCCCATGAAAATCCTTCCTCTCTACGCAGGGCTGCTCGCCATCCTCTTTTTCATTCTTAGCGCACGTACGGGCAATCTGCGGCGCACATTAAAAATCGCTGTAGGCGACGCGGGCAATATCGTGCTGTTACGCGCAATGCGGGTACACGCAAACTTTGCCGAATACGTACCGATTTGTTTGGTGTTGGTGTTGATGGTGGAAGGGCAGGGCGCATCGGCTTGGGTGGTGCACACGTTGGGAACATGCTTGTTAGTTGGTCGCATTGTGCATGCCTACGGCGTCAGCCAAGTGCGCGAAAATTTGTTGTTTCGCGTAGTGGGTATGGTGCTTACGGTTACTACTATTTTATGGTCTGCCGGATATTTAATCTGGACTTCTTTGTAGAAAGAACGCCTTGTAGATGCCTTATTTTAGGGCATCTACAAGGTATTCATTAGATGATGACGCGACTCTCAATATTGCTTCAACTAGCACCACCTTGCGCGTTGATTTTCCTCGCATCCACCACGCACGGCATTAGCTTACTCATTGTCAGCGGCTTCTGTTTATTGTTCGGCATCTTTTCGTTAACTCGGATCATCTATTTGTTAGCGCAATCCCAGCAAAGCCAAGGGAGTTTTTTACGCCCCGTGGTCACTGCTTTTATTTGTATGTTGGTTGTAGGCGGAACGCAGTATTCGTTAGCGAATGCGCAACAATTTGGTGCCGCTACGGCGATGCAATTGCGAGATGCCTGTAAAGTACGACAGCAATGCCCGTCCGTGCCGAGCGGATGGGTGCCACGCGCTGATGCCTATTCGGCACAAACGCAGTTCGGTGATCGCGTGCAGTGGGATTTCGTTTACCGTGCCGATGGAACAAAGTTTGAATTGCGATTGCTCAAAGGACTAGATTTGGTTGAAGTTTGGAATTGATCGATGCCGTGAAGACGCCCTATAATAGGGTATCTTCAAGTATTATATTCGGTTGCTGCTATTGCAACTTTATCCGTTAAGGACGCCGTGAATACACTTTCCGCCGCATTTAAATTTGCCACCGCTATTGCCTTCATCGGCTGGTTTGCGCTCTTTGCGTACCCGCTGTGGCCAATTGCTGCACGCAACATCGTGCTTACCATCACGGTGGGTTTGCTGTCGGCGATGTACGCGTATTTCTTATTTTTTGCTAAGCATTTGGATGAACCCGGCAACAAAGTGAAGGGTAGTTTTTCATCCCTCGCTGGCGTAATGCGGCTATTTACTTCGCCCCGCGCCGTGCTCGCGGGTTGGATTCACTATTTGGCGTTTGATCTCATGGTGGGGCTTTATATCGTGGTGGACGCGCAACGTGTGGGCATTGCCCATTGGTGGCTGCTGCCCGCGTTATTTTTAACGCTCATGTTCGGGCCGGTGGGGTTGTTGGTTTATCTGGTGATGCGGTTTTTGATGGTGGGTGCGGTGGTGCTGGTGTAAACGGTTGCAGGTAGGTAGTTGCACAGCTTCAACATTACCGAGTCAATTAAGGACGCGATTAAGCTAAGTTTTCCCGTCATTTTGCTATTAAATCAGTGTTTTATGCAATTATTATGCTTAATCACATCATTTATTGATACAATAATTACATGGAAACTACCCAATGGGTTTGGCAAACTGCGCACTGGCCGCAATTTAGCTACGACCACACGCTTATCGCCGCCGCTATTGCGCGTGCGCGTTTAGCGCAAGCGCGGTTGCAAAGCCGCGCCGAAATGGTGGGCTTTGCAGAACTGCAAAATTCGCACCAACATATTTGGGCTGCGGACGCGTTGGCCACGGCAGCTCTTGAAGGCGAGCATCTCAATACGGACGCGGTGCGGTCATCCGTCGCGCGGCGCATGGGCATTACGGCAGCACCTGCAGCGCCAGCGCTAGCTTCCGCTGAAGGTTTACTCGACACCATGGAAAACGCCGTTACCCAATGGAATACCGACCTCACCCGAGAGCGCTTGTGGTTATGGCAGGCGGATATTTTCCGACACGATAACTACGCTGCGCTAAAGAGAATCAGCATCGGCCAATATCGACATCACGACGTACCGATGCAAATTGTAAGCGGCCCTGAAGGACGGCAAACCATCCACTATGAGGCACCGCCCACCGCGGCGGTACCGGCTGAAATGCGCCTGTTTATGGATTGGTTTAATCGCAGTCGGCCACATCAGCAACCGCCATCGCCCGCAGGTTTAAATATGCCCATCGACGGCATTGTTCGCGCAGGTCTGGCACACCTTTGGTTTGAAATTATTCATCCATTCGACGACGGCAATGGCCGTGTGGGACGCGCAATTATTGACCTAGCCTTAGCTCAAGACGCGCAATCACCAGATCGTCTGCATGGACTATCGCGCCAGTGTTATCTAGCGCAACATCACTATCATGAAGCGCTCAATGTCGCATCGCGCATTCACGGTGCTGCGCACGACGTTACACCGTGGTTAAGTTGGTTTATCGATATGTACACCGCGTCTTGCGCTACCACTGTGCAGTTAATCGATGAATCCATGACGCGGATGAAATTTTGGGCAATGCACCACGCTGCGCCACTAAACGCGAGGCAACGCAAAGCGCTCAATAAAATGCTGGAGACTGGCGCCGCAAAGTTTGAAGGCGGTATGACCGCCCGAAAATACGCGTCCCTCACCCGTGCGTCGCCCATCACCGCCACACGTGATCTAAGCGATCTCGCCGCGCAAGGGCTGCTAGTGCGGCTAGGTGAAGGCCGCGCCACGTACTACAATTTAACGATAGAGGGATGGGGGTGGGTTAAAGCATAACTTCCCGTGAACGCAAAGAGATGCCTGTAGATACCCTAAAATAGGGCATCTACAGGCATATGCAGGTATCAAACGATGTTTATAAGCTAGCAGGACAACGCCAAGCGTTTCCAATGTATAAGCAAAAACGCCCCTCTCTCCCCTTGAGGGAGAGAGGGGGCAGGTCGATAAACACAGGCGCTAAGATTGGAGCGCTCAGTGATAATCGGCTTCGCGCTGATGCCGTACAGCCAATATCAACACATCATTGGCATTCAAAATTTCGAAAAGCACCACAAAGCCAGCGTGTCCAAACGGGATGACTAATTCGCGAATAAAAGGATTTTTTGCCGTTGCTTTGCGGCAGCTAAATGGCGAATATTCAAGTAGCGATATCCCTGTTTTTATAGCGTCGAGCGCTGCCTCTGCGACTATCCAATCGCTCTCATCCCGATCCAAAATAAATTGATAGAGCCGTACTAAATCGTCTTCTGCCTCAACGGTAAAGCGTACCGTAAAAGTCACGAAACGCGCTTGCTTTTGGATTTTGCCTTAGCTAATAGTTGTTCAAGTTTTTCGACAACCCGCGATGCTGCGACCGTGTCGCGATTCGTGAGCGCAGCGTCGCGTGCGCTAATACCGCGCGCCAAAAAATCAGCGTCATGTCGGCGTCGATCAATCGATTCGCGGAGTGCTAACGTGACAAAGCTCGATAGCGTTTCGCCATCTTTGAGCACCTCAATAGCCGCTTCACGCAGTTGGGTGTCAACGCGCAGGGACGGAATAGTTGCCGTTTTCATCAGGCCTCCAAGAAATATTGCATTGCAATTGCAATGCATTTTGCCTCGAGAAGCTTTGTGATGCAAGTGAAAATGCACTTGAATGCTCCTTGCGAAGTCGCATTTTGACCTTGAATCAAATTCAACTACAGCCCTGACAATAGCTGGAAGCGCGCAGAAATAGGCAATTTTCGAGGGGGTGAATATGGGTACGAATGCCATCAAGAGCAGATGAGAAGGATTCAAATAATGGAGTCTGACCCTCATGGCACTCTGTTAAGCTCTGAGGCTGCATAAAAGTGGGGTGAACACGCCAGCAATCGGTTCTAAGATATTGGTCGCATGCCGTTGAAAGTGAGCCCATACCGGAAAGTTGCAGTTGGCATTTGAGACGGAATATAGTCATTTGCCGGGCGAAATTGCTTAACCGAGTGCCATGAGAGTCAGACTCCATTAGTAAACGATAATTCGCGTATTTTTCGCTATCGAATTTTAAGTTACTCCTGAAATCTAAATGGCGCGTCTACCCCTACTTTATATTCTTGGTAAGCCCCAATAGGATCAAACGCGGCAACGATGGCTCACGCGTCATCCACCACTTCCGACGCATTGGATAAGTTTGGTTTACCTATACCGGGACTTAATGCTTGCACCGTACAGGCAAAAAGGCGGCGCTGGATGTGGCCGCACACAGGCAGTGATTGCACCTATTGACCGATTAAGGCCTGTGGAAGTGAAAGTCATTTTCTTGGCCAAGGGTACGGTTACTGGCAATGTAAAAGATGAATCCGCGTCTTACAGCTGGGTGTGCAAGGTAACGTAAGCGCAAAATTCTGCGCAAACTCAAAAATGAACACAAGTCAGCCACATTGAATGCTTGAAGGCGCCCTAAATTAGGGCGTCTTCAGCCATTCAATCGCTCCAAATACGCAAGCTGCTTATCCACATCTTCCGCCTTCAATAGCTTTGCTGCCAGCGGTTCAATCTCGGCCATATTGCTCATGAGCACGCGTTGTTTTACGGTGAGTAAATTGGCGGGGTGCATGGAAAAATGCCGTAGGCCAAAGCCTAACAGCAAGCGCGTTAGTTTTACGTCGCCGGCCATTTCGCCGCACACCGTTACCGGTTTGCCAGCCGCATTAGCTTGACGAATTACGCTTGAGATTAGGAGCAGCACCGCTGGGTGTAGCGGGTTATATAAATGGGCGACGGCATCATCGGTACGGTCAATGGCTAGCGTGTATTGAATTAAATCGTTGGTGCCGATAGAAATAAAATCTAGCTTTTTTAAGAACAGCGGCAGGCAAATAGCGGCTGCGGGAATCTCAATCATGCCGCCTACTTTTATGTCGGCATTAAATTTTTTGCCCTCGGCTTTTAGCGCTTCTTTGGCTTGTTCAATAGCCGCAAAGGTTTGGGTAATTTCTTGGACATTGGAAATCATGGGGATCAATATTTGCACATTACCAAATTTTGATGCCCGCAAAATCGCGCGCAACTGCGTGCGAAATAGTTGCGGCTCGGCCAAGCAATAGCGAATGGCGCGCAACCCCAATGCGGGGTTAATCGAATGTGCCGGCCCGCCTTCTTCAAAGTTTTTGTCCGCACCAATATCAAGCGTGCGAATAGTGACGGGCTTGCCTTTCATGCCTTCGGCTACGGTTTTATAGGCTTCAAACTGTTCATCTTCTGAGGGCAAATCTTTGCGATTTAAAAATAAAAACTCACTTCTAAATAAGCCAATACCGGTCGCACCCGATTGTTTTACGGCGTCCATGTCGGTGGGCAATTCAATGTTGGCGTGCAGTTCTACGTTGATGCCATCAAGCGTGGAGGCTTCCGCTGTTTTTAAGCGGCTCAGTTTTTTGCGCTCAATATTCCATTGGTTTTGTTTTAGTCGATACTCGTCAAGCACCGTCTTTTCTGGGTCTACAAGCACTACACCTTGCGTGCCGTCGACAATAATGGTTTCATCTTCACGGATAAGTTGGCGTGCATGATGCAGCGCGACGATGGACGGAATGCCTAAGCTACGCGCCAAAATAGCGGTGTGCGATGTAACGCCACCTAAGTCGGTAACGAAGGCCGCTACTTGATGGTCTTTAAACAAAATCACGTCAGCGGGGCTTAAATCATGCGCCACTAAAATCGTATCTTCGGCTCTAGTTTGCAGCTTTTCTGGCACCACTTCACCTTGGCCTAGCAGGGCCGCCATGATGCGTTCTACCACTTGGCGCACGTCAGTTTTCCGCTCGCGCAAATACTCGTCTTGAATGTCCGCAAACTGGGCTAAGGACGCATCCAACTGTAGCTTCACCGCCCATTCCGCATTGCAAAGCTCCGCCCTAATAATTTGCTTGGGCTCTTCAGAAAACGTGGCGTCTTCTAAAATCATTCGATGCACGTTTACAAAAGCGGCCACATCGGTGGAGATGTCTGATTTTACTGACTTCTCCAAGGTATCAAGCTCGGTATTTACGCGCTTTACTGCGCGTTCGAAACGCTTTATTTCACGGCCTACAAACTCTTCGGGAATCGAATAGTGATCCACCTCAACCGAAGCTTGAGACACCAAATGCGCACGGCCAATGGCGATGCCGCCTGATACTGCAATGCCGTGCAGGGTAAAGCTCACGTTATTCTCCCTCGCCAAATTTGTCGTTGATGAGTGTTTTAAGCGCAGTCATGGCGTCCGCCTCGTCTTCACCTTCAATGTCTACCGTGATGGTCGCACCTTTCGCTGCAGCCAGCATCATCACGCCCATGATGCTTTTGGCGTTTACGCGTTTGCCTGCGCGGCCAATAAATACGGCGCTCTTGAACTTTGACGCCGTTTGCGTAAGCTTGGCCGACGCGCGTGCATGGAGGCCTAGTTTGTTAATAATTAGAATGTCTTCTTTTAGCATAGCCTGTATTTGTATCAGTAAATTGTGTCAGTAATTAGGTTAAAAAATTACTAAGAAATCGGCAGCTGCAACATGCCCGACGCGCCGCCAGATAAAGCCTTTTCAATCAAAATACCCATCTTTTCTTCGCGATAGGTGAGTGCTTTAATCAGCATCGGCAAACTCACGCCGGCAATGCCTTCCACTTTGCGCGGCACCAATAATCGGCTGGCAATATTGGCTGGGGTCGCACCAAACATATCGGTCAAAATCAGCACGCCCGAACCTTGATCTAAAAACCGAATTAGGTCTTGCGCCTGCGGTAAAATTTCATCTGGATCATCGTGAATCGTCACGCCCAATTGGCGTAAATAAAGCGGGCGCTTGCCCATCACGTGGCTGGCGCAATGCACCAAAGATTCGCCAAGCGTGCCATGGGCAATAATTAAAAGACCAATCATATGAATACAGCTTAACAGTAATGAAGATGCCCTATTTTAGCGCACCATGGCCGATGCGTTAAAATTACACCATGCAATTAAAAAAACCGCGCCATTTAATCGTCAAGCTCTCGTCTTTGGGCGATGTGATTCATGCCCTGCCAATTGTGGCCGATGTTGCGCGGCATCGTCCTGATGTGGCGCTAGATTGGGCTTGTGAAGCGGCGTATGTTGATTTGCTAAAGTTGCACCCTGGCCTGCACAATATTTTTGGTGTGTCGCTGCGGCAACTTAAAGCACGGCCTTACGCGGCCGCGCGCTGGCAAACGCTGTTGCGCCAGCGTAAAGCCATTATGCAAAATGATTATGCGGGCATTATAGATTGCCAAGGTTTGATAAAAAGCGCGTGGGTTGCCAGCTGGAATGCCGCACCCATAGCGGGTTTAGGGCCTGATACTGCGCGTGAGCCAATGGCCGCACGGTTTTATAATGCGCGGTTTGAAGTGCCGCGTACCTTGCATGCGGTCACGCGTAATCGGCAATTGGTTGCAGCGGCACTTGGGTATGTGCTGGCCGATACTGACGCGCCAAATTACGGCCTGCGAGTTAGTGCGGCAAACAATATTAGTGCACCCTACGTCGTGTTTTTGCACGCTACGAGCCGCGATGATAAATGCTGGCCCGAAGCCGACTGGATTGCCTTAGGCCAAACATTGCAGCAACGCGGCTACACGATTGTATTGCCGTGGGGTAGTGACGCGGAGCATGCGCGCAGCCAGCGTATTGCTAGTGCGCTTACCTGCGTCATGGTGCCCGATAAAATGCCCTTGCGCGCCGCTGCAAGCATCTTGCAGGGCGCTGCCTGCGTTGTAGGCGTAGATACAGGCCTTGCGCACCTTGCTGTGGCGTTAGGGCGGCCTACGGTGGGTTTGTATTTAAGTACGCAACCGGCATTGACAGGGTTGTTTCCAGAATCAGCCACGGTCGTTAATTTGGGCGGCGGATCACGCGTGGCACCTGTGCGGCTTGACATGGCACTGGTCGAAACGACAATGTTGCAGGTGTTAGCAACGTGATGCGATTCTGTTATCACTTGCTGTGGTGGCTTATTTTGCCACGGGTGTTGGCAAAGCTGCTCTGGCGGGGTTTTAAGGAGCGCGGCTATTGGCAGCATATTGCCGAACGGTTTGGGTTTTATCCAGCGTTTAAAAAACGACCGCTAATTTGGATTCACGCCGTATCTCTCGGTGAAACCCGCGCGGCCGCACTGCTTATTCCGGCACTGCTCCAGCGGTTTCCAAACCATCAAATTTTGCTGAGCTGCATGACGGCTACAGGGCGACAAGCAGCAATCGACATTGCGAATAAATTTAGCGCCCGCGTGCAGGTGTGTTTTGCGCCCTACGATAGCTATGGCGCGCCGAGCCGTTTTTTACGACATTTTGCGCCGCAAATTGCCATCATTATGGAAACAGAAATTTGGCCAAATATGGTGGAGGCCTGCTATTTACGGCATGTTCCGCTGGTGCTTGCCAACGCGCGTTTGAGTGAAAAATCGCTACGCGGTTATCAAAAATTTGCACCTGTTAAAACACTAATTTCCACAGCGCTGTCGCGATTTCATTCGGTTATCGCGCTGGCGGATGCTGATGCCACGCGGCTCCGCACCTTATGCGCGCAAGCCAATATTGTAGTGGCAGGTAATATCAAGTTTGATGCGCTACCGGATGCAGCGCTACTTGAGCGCGGCTTGCAATGGAAAAATCAGCTTGCGCCAAACCGCATGGTGTTGCTGTGCGCCAGCACGCGCGAAGGCGAAGAAGCGCTTATTTTAGCCGCCTACGCCAAGCCCGAATGCGCAGTGCTGCGCGCTCGCGCGTTGCTGGTGATTGTGCCGCGCCATCCGCAGCGCTTTGATACGGTGGCGCGTGCAATTGAGGTAAGTGGACTGCGTTTACTGCGGCGGACGGCCTTAGATTTACCTATCGGACAATCTGCAGACGCCCTAGAACCGAGCGCTTCCAGCCATACCGAGGTACTGCTGGGAGACTCAATGGGCGAGCTTTATGGCTATTACAGCATGTGCGATGTGGCTTTTATTGGCGGTAGTTTGCTACCAACTGGCGGTCAAAATTTAATCGAAGCTGCAGCCTGTGCCAAACCGATTTTAATGGGCCTATCGCAATATAATTTTGCCGATGCCGCCGCTCAAGCGCTGGCATCCGGCGCGATGCATGCAGTAGAATCAGCCGATGCGCTGTGCGCGCAATTTGCGATATTGTGCGGCGACGCCGACCAGCGTCGCGCGATGGCGCTTGCGGCGCAAAGTTTTGCAGCGACGTATCAAGGTGCTACGTTGAAGACTGTGGAAATTATTGATGCTGCGATAGGTGAAACCGTGGCGCGCACTTCGGCATAGGTTGCTTTGATGTAAAGTAAAATGCCCTGAAGACGCCTTATTTATGGGCTTCTTCAGGGCATTGTTTGACGGTGAACCATGCTATTTATTTAGCCACCAACATCCGGTTTACTTCGCTCAAATCTTCTTCTTTCAATGAACCCACAGCCGACTTCAATCGCAATTGCGACATCACGGTTGTGTAGCGTGCTGCTTGTAAATCGCGGCGGGCTTGGAATAATTGTTGCTGGGCGTTGAGCACGTCTACGTTGGTACGCACGCCTACTTCTTTGCCTAATAGTGTTGAATCAAGTGAAGCTTTATTGGACGTTAACGCGGCTTGCAGGGCGGCCACTTGGGCGATGCCGTTGGTGACGCCAAGGTAAGATTGACGGGCGCTTTGGGCGGCGCTGCGGCGCGCGCGTTCTAGGTCTTGCTCGGCGCGGTCTTTGTTGGCGAGCGACTCACGAATGCGCGATTGCACGCCACCGCCGGTGTATAGCGGCATGTTTAAATTTACGCCAAAGCCGATTGAGTTACCCCAACGGCCTGCTCCCGGAGGCAGTGCGTTTTTAGATGCGTAGCTGCCGCCCATGCTGGCGCTGGCGTCAACGGTGGGCGATTCGCCAAGCTTTTGTTTTTCAACTTCTTGCGCGGCAATGGCGAAGGCGGTGCGTAATTGGGCGACGGTAAAGTTACCGTCTTCCGCCGTTTTTACCCACGCTTCCATGTTGGCGGGCAGGGGTTGGGTAAGCTTAATATCTGGCTGCAAAATGCTTAAATTGTCCGGCAATTTGCCGATAATACTTTGCAGCGCACGGCGCTTAATTTCTAAATCATTTTGGTCCGCAATTTCGCGCGCCACGGCTAAATCAAACCGCGCTTGCGCTTCGTAGGTATCGACGATGGTGGATGTGCCCACTTCAAAGTTACGCTTGGCTTGCGCTAGTTGCTCAGAAAATGCCTGCTTTTGGGCAGCAGATAATGCGGTGTTATCTTGCGCCAACAGCACGTCAAAATAGGCTTGCGATACGCGCACCATCAAGTCTTGGCGGGCATCGGCAAGCTTGGCATCCGCCGATTTAATGCTGAGCTCGGATTGCGAGATATTGCGGTCGTTCACGGGGTTATACAGCGGTTGGCGCAACGATAAACTATAGCTTGGCGTGGTGCTAGAAGGTGTGGATAAACCGCTGCGCTGGCTATCGGCAAAGTTAATACCTGCGGCTAAACCGGCGCTCCATTTGTTCAATGCTTGTGCCTGCGGCAGACGCTCTTGCGCTGCGACGTTCTCAAATCTGGCGGATGCAAACGCAGGGTCTTGCGCCAGAGCATCTCGATAGATGCCGATCAGATCAACCGCCATTGCATTGCTGGAATTGAGGACGCAAATGATTGCAGCAGCGATTAGTTTCTGGTTCATGACGATTATCCTAAAAATTGAAAATAGCGATTTAATAAAGTGCAATTGCGCTGTCGACAGTTTTCGACCATGCATCAATGCCACCCGTAAGATTATGCACGTCGGTCATGCCTTCGCGCTGCAAAAATGCGACGACTTGCAGGCTACGCACCCCGTGATGGCAAAAAACGACGATGGAACGTGTTGCGTCAATCTCACCAACCCGGGCAACTAATTGCCCCATGGGAATATGTTGGGCGTTTGGCAAGCTGGCAATGGCCACTTCCCATTGTTCGCGCACATCAACCAATAGTGGCGCGTTGTTGGTTTCTGCCAGCCAATCGCGCGTAGCCGTTGCTGAAATTTGCGGGATCATTGTTTGTTAGAGCTTAAAGCGCGATGGCTGTGCCACACCAAGCAATGGCGGCACCACGGTTTCAAACAACACCGTGCTAATAATGCCGCCTTTGCTATCGGCTTGATACAAAATTGCTTGCATGGCAGGCGCTTGGCCGACGATGGCAAACACCCGGCCACCGGGATATAAATGCTGAAAAAACGCGGAGGGTGCTACTGGCACTGAACCACCTAAAACGATGATGTCGAATAGGCCGGAGATGCCCGTAAATAGGCCATTTGCAGTCTCTTTTGCATCTACTAATTTAGTTTCAATATTACGAATATCAGCAGCGGCAAAATTCTTTTTAGCTTGCGCCAGTAGCGTTTTATTGCAATCTACCGTTAGCACTTGCGCGCATTGCGACGCCAACAGCGCCGCCAAATAACCAGAACCTGTGCCGATGTCTAAAACGCGATCGCTCGACTTAGCCATTACCTCTTGCACCGCGCGCGCTTCTAGTTTTGGCTCCCACATAAACTCACCGTCGCCGAGCGGAATTTGCATATCAAAAAACGCCAAAGCTTGGTGTTGTTCCGGCACAAAATCTTCACGTTTCACCTCATGCAGGCAATTAAGCACCGCGCCATCGAGCACATCCCACGTGCGAATTTGCTGTTCTACCATGTTGAAGCGGGCTAAATTATTATCCATTGCGTGTTTATTTTCGAGTAGTTTGCGAAGGGGAGGTAATCATAACAAATTGCATCGCCTGCAAGGGCTGGGCGCGCACAAAAGCTGAGCCAAAATTGCCCAGACTAATCGGCCTTTAATGCGTGAACCATCATGTCGGTATAGGTGTGTAAATAGGCGACGGGATCAATATTTAGCCCGCAGCAAACATCAAATGAATTGCGCCACAGCATCAACATCACCATCGGTGCTGCGCAAATACGTTCTGTGTAACTGGCTGAAACAGCCCTAAATTCGCCACTCTTCACGCCGCGCTCGATCACGGTTTTAAATAGGCCTTCACCCCGCGTCATGACTTCGGCATGATAAAACTTAGCAAGCTCGGGGAAGTTGCCCGCTTCCGACATCATGAGTTTAGAAATGCCACCAAGCTTGGTTGAGGCGATTTGATCCCACCATGCTTGAATAAGCTCTTCTAATAATATCGTGGCCGACTTATCGGAATCCTGCAAATATTGCTCAAACACCGCGATTTTAGATACGATACCTTCGCGCACCACGGCCTTAAATAAATCATCTTTACTATCAAAATAAAGATACAGCGTGCCCTTAGAAACCCCCGCCCGCTTGGCCACATCATCCAGCCGTGTGGACGAAAATCCGCGCTCCACAAACAGCTCCAGCGCTGCATCCACCAGCTCCAACGGCCGCGCGTCTTTACGCCGTTCCCAACGTGGTTCTAAGCTGGCGCTGGTGATCGCGTCGCTAATGGGAATGGCTACGGCGGTTTTAAAAGAAATAGACATAATTGGGGATGTAGTTATCTTACTGACTGGTAAGTCATTAACATACCTTTGTTTGGTGTTGGCGTCAACTGCGAACTTATTTACACGAGCTTCACTGAATCAGTTAGTCTTACACTTTCGCTAGGGGTTCCTGCACACGTTGCGGGATGAGAGAGTCCCTTATCACCTGATCCGGGTCATGCCGGCGGAGGGAAGCGTGAGCGGTGTGCCAACCTCCGGCCTTGCTCAACCTTCAGCCCCGCCTGCTTACCCAAATTTTTAGTTCTAATTATTTGGAGCACGCCATGAATGCTGTTGTTGATACCGCCAATAAGTCTGCTGATAAGCCTAAACCATTCCACGAATCCGATGCGCATGTGGACGAGGCGGCAGTCAAGCCCTTACCCAATTCGCGTAAGGTTTATGTGCAAGGCTCGCACCCCAACATTCAAGTGCCCATGCGCGAGATTTCGCAGTCCGACACGCCCTTGGCGATGGCTAATGGCGCGTCTGAAAAAAACCCCGCAATCTACGTGTACGACACGTCCGGGCCCTACACCGACCCCAACGTAAAAATTGATATTCGCCAAGGTTTAGCACCCCTGCGCGACCCGTGGATTGTGGCGCGTGGCGATACGGAGTTGCTGCCAACATTAAGCTCAGAATACGGTCGCGCCCGCCTACATGATCCTAAACTTGCCGACATGCGTTTTAACTTAACCCGTCATCCGCGTCGCGGAATCGCTGGAAGCAACGTGACGCAAATGCACTACGCACGCCAAGGCATCATCACCCCAGAAATGGAATACATCGCCATTCGCGAAACCCAACGCCGCGATAATTTGCCCGAGCTCATCACCAAGCAACATGCTGGTGAGAGTTTTGGCGCTATTTTGCCCCGCGTCATTACGCCTGAATTTGTGCGCGATGAAGTAGCGCGTGGTCGCGCCATAATTCCCGCCAACATCAATCACCCAGAAGCCGAGCCAATGATTATTGGCCGCAACTTCTTGGTAAAAATTAACGCCAACATCGGCAACTCTGCTGTGTCTTCCAGCATTCAAGAAGAAGTAGAGAAAATGACGTGGTCTACCCGCTGGGGTGGTGACACGGTAATGGATTTATCCACCGGTAAAAACATCCACGAAACCCGTGAATGGATTATCCGCAATTCTCCTGTGCCAATCGGCACCGTGCCAATTTATCAAGCACTAGAAAAAGTAAACGGTAAAGCCGAAGACCTCACATGGGAAATGTTCCGCGACACGCTCATTGAGCAAGCTGAACAAGGCGTTGACTACTTCACCATTCACTCTGGCGTGCTGTTGCGCTACATTCCCATGACAGCTAAACGCATGACCGGTATCGTGTCACGCGGCGGCAGCATTATGGCCAAGTGGTGTCTCGCGCACCACAAAGAAAATTTCCTCTACACCCACTTCGAAGACATTTGCGAAATCATGAAAGCCTATGATGTGTCCTTCAGTCTGGGCGACGGCTTGCGCCCAGGCTCAGGTTACGATGCTAACGATGAAGCGCAGTTAGGCGAGCTAAAAACCTTAGGTGAGCTTACAAAAATTGCGTGGAAGCACGACGTGCAAACCATGATTGAAGGGCCAGGTCATGTGCCGATGCACATGATTAAAGAAAACATGGACCTGCAACTAAAATACTGCCACGAAGCGCCGTTCTACACGCTTGGGCCTCTCACCACCGACATCGCACCCGGCTACGATCACATCACGTCCGCCATCGGTGCCGCCATGATCGGTTGGTACGGCACAGCCATGCTCTGCTACGTCACGCCCAAAGAACACCTAGGCTTGCCGAACAAGGTTGATGTGAAAGACGGCATCATGGCCTACAAAATTGCCGCCCATGCAGCAGACCTTGCCAAAGGCCACCCCGGTGCGCAAATTAGAGATAACGCGCTCTCCAAAGCCCGCTTTGAATTCCGCTGGGATGACCAATTTAACCTAGGCCTCGACCCCGACAAAGCCAAAGAATTTCATGACGAAACCCTACCCCAAGAAGGTGCCAAACTAGCCCACTTTTGCTCCATGTGCGGCCCGCATTTTTGCTCCATGAAAATTAGCCAAGATGTAAGAGATTTTGCAGCGGCTGAAGGTATTAAAGCCGAAGACGCGATTCAAAAAGGCATGGAAATTAAGTCGATCGAGTTTGTGAAGAAGGGTGCGAAAATTTATCATAAGGCGTGAGGTTTAAACCATGATTTTTGACGATGCGACGTTGCTGGCACTTCTTAGCGATTTAGAATCAGATCGCGTTGAGCGCAAGGCGTCGCTGAAAGGCGATGCGCCTAAAAAACTGCGACAAGCAATTTGCGCCTTCGCCAATGACTTGCCTGCTCACAAAAAATGTGGGGTGGCTTTTGTGGGCGTTGATGATGCGGGCGTGCCAACGGGCATCGACGTGACGGACGAATTGCTGCTTCAATTAGCTGACATGAAAAGTGACGGCAATATTGTGCCGCCACCTAGTATGACGGTTGAAAAGCGGGCGTTGCTAGGCAAGGCAGTTGCCGTTGTTACAGTTATTCCAGCAGATGCCCCTCCAGCTCGTTACGACGGCAGAATTTGGATTCGCACCGGACCGCGTCGCGATATTGCCTCTAAGCAAGATGAGCAAATATTGAATGAAAAGCGGCGGCATAATGACATCCCATTCGACATAAAGCCGCGTTCAAGCGCCAAGTTGGCCGACATCTACCGCTATTATTATGAAGCTGAATATTTACCCGCCACCGTCGCGCAAGACGTCTTGGAAGCAAATGATCGTACTTACCCGCAACGCTTATCATCATCAAAAATGATCGTTGCTGTTGACGATACAACGCCCACCGTTTTGGGGCTGCTCGTGGCAGGCGTGAACCCGAAGAATTTCATCCCCGGTGCCTATATTCAGTTTTTACGTTTTCGCGGTGGCGACTTTGCAAGTGACGTCATCGACGAGCAAGCCATTGATGGCAGATTAGTCGATGTGGCAAGGCGCATTGATGAAAAATTTATCGCGCACAATAGCGTTTCAGTAGACTTCACCTCTGCCGATTTAGAAAAACGGTATGCCGACTATCCACTTGCAGCCCTACAGCAAATTGTACGTAATGCACTCATCCACCGCAGCTACGAAAACACCCATGCACCGGTTAAAGTAAATTGGTTTAACGACCGTATCGAAATTTGGAGCCCGGGCGGGACTTTTGGAGCCGTCAATGCGGCTAATTTCGGAAAGCCGGGTTATGCCGACTATCGCAACCCGCACATTGCCGAAGCCATGAAAGGTTTGGGGCTGGTACAGCGTTTCGGCGCTGGCTTGCAAATTGCAAAAGCCGAACTTCAACGCAACGGCAATCCTGAACCACACTTTGAAATAAGCGAAAGTGCAGTTAATGTGGTGATTAAAAAATCACTAAGAATAGGCTGAAGAAGCCCTATTTTATTAAATCTTCAGGGAGTTCGCGAAAATTTTTCGTGTTGAAAAATAGATTTAATGTTGGTTGACGTAGCGACTGCCGCTATCTCCTGATGCAGTTATTAAGCGATCCTTAATAACTGCGGCCGACGACAAAACGTAGCTTGAAGAGGCCAAGCGACATCCCGAAATCGAAATCGAAATCAAGAAGCGTCGCATCTTTACGAAATTATTGGATTAGTCGGACCATTGGGGCAAAAATGCTAATAAAGTATTTAGTGATAATTGGGTTTGCTTGTGGCAACAGCTTAGCGTCAGCCGCCGCGCACCCGCAAGCCCCAACCAGCGCAACCGCACCCCAAGTCACGCCTGTTGCCGCAGCGCCCGCCTTTGTTTCGCCCGCTGCCAATACCTTCAAGCAATTGAGTGCTTTAGTCGGCGAATGGGAAGGCAAATTTGACAACGGCCGCGCCCACCGCGTCACCTATCGCATGTCCGCTCGCGGGCATGCGCTGGTGGAAACGTGGGCGCTCAGTGCGACGTCCGAATCCATCACCATTTATCATCTTGATGGCGACAAATTAGTCGCTGACCACTACTGCCCGCAAGGCAACGCGCCGCGCTTAGAATTGAAAGAAGCTGCGGGCGATAAACTAGATTTTAGCTTTCGTGACGGTACTAATTTAAGCGTGGCAGGCAAAACCCATCAACACAGTTTTTGGATGCAAATTAAAAGTGCAGACGAATATTTGCGCGGGGAAACGTATGTGCCAAACGGCGCAAACGCGGCGCAACTTGCACATGCCGCAGTGGAGGCAAAAGCGGATCGCGGTGTGCGGTACAGCCGCGTGAAGCCGTGAACTCGTTCAATCTGTTTTTTACGATTTACTAAAGCGAGCGACGCTAATTGAACGATTTAGCGCGAAGTAGCCGTGGGCTCAGCGTCCCATGGGTTAATCACCGCGACAGCCGCTGCCGCATAAGGTGCAACATCGCGTGTGGCTACAATAAATCCCCTCGATGCTGCAATGGCCGCAATATAGCCGTCTTGCGTGGGTAATGTGGCGCCCGCAGCACGAGCGGCTATTGCCATTTCCGCATAACGCTTTGCCGCATCGGTATCAAAGGGGAGAATGCGGCCTTTGAAAAGTATCAAGAGTCCGTCGAGCGCTTGTGTTAATGCGTTCTTGCGTTTGCCCTGCGGTAATGCACCGATGCCAAACAATAATTCGGCTAAAGTAACGCTCGACAAATACAGGGTTTCGGCATTTTGATTATTGAGCCAGTTGCGCACGGTCTCGTTTGGTACAGGCTTCATTGCCTCCGACACCACGTTGGTGTCCAAAACGATCATTCAAAGCTCACGGGTTGAGGCGGTATCTTGCTGCGTATTTGTTCGAAAATTTCGCAGTCTGCGTTCGTCAAGCCAACCGTCTGCCCTAATATCGAAAGTGCGTCACCAAGGCGCAGCCGTGTTTCCGGCTTCACGGTAATGGCAAGAATTTCGCGCACCTCGGCCTCCGTGCTGCGCCCGTTTTGCGCGGCGCGTACGCGTAAGGCACGATGAATATCGTCGGGTAAATTACGTACTGTGAGCATTGCCATGCAGTCGCCTCAATAAAATTTATGCAATGACTGCAGTATAGCAAAATGCATGCATGTTGTAATTGTAGTTTTGTTCTCTTTTCGCAATCGCATTTTTGCAATGGTAAGGGAGCGTGTCGGCGCGCGATGCTGCGCGTTGCAGATAAAAAGTCAGGTAAAAATAGGCGGTCGGCAAGTGGCGGTTTCTTCCACACCTTGCAGTATAAAAACAATCCATGATTCCCAGTTTTGCTCGTGCGTTACCGGTAGCAGGGATCGGCGCTTGTTGTATTCATGCATCAAGCACGAGCAAGCTCTGCCAAACTGGATGAGCTTTGATTGCTTCATGCAC
>JAYUOW010000265.1:0-3259 GCA_043760555.1 Betaproteobacteria bacterium | reverse complement strand
CACCCCAGCCCAACCTACGGCCTACCCGCACCATGCCCTCCCCGAAAGCCCCGTTTTGACCATTCTGTTCCGCTACCTAACCCGCGAGATTTTTTATTCCACCATGTTGTTATTGGTGGCGCTGCTTACATTCTTTGCCATCTTCGACATCATGCGCGAGATGGGTGAAATGGGTAAGGGCACGTACGGCTGGGGTTCGGTCATGATGTTTGTTGGGCTATCGCAAGCTGGTCACGTGGGCGTAATTTTCCCAGTCGCCGCGTTGCTGGGCACACTATTTGCGTTGTCGCGGCTATCCAATAATTCTGAGCTTACCGTCATGCGCGCGTCGGGCTTATCACTGCGCACGCTATCGGCCTATATCAGCGTGATCGGTATTTTGTTTACCGCTCTCACCTTCATATTTGGCGAATACATTGCACCCGCAGCCGACGACGCCGCCAAGCAAATGCGGCTCACCGCCACAAGCTCGCTTGTGGGGCGCGAGTTTCGATCGGGCTTTTGGGTTAAGGACGGTCTTAATTTCGTTAATATTCAAAACGTAGCCCCTGATTTAAAGCTTAACAATATTCGCATCTATGAATTTGATAAAGCCTTCCGCCTGTTATCCATCAGCATCATCAAAGATGCGGTGTACCAAAACGACAAACAGTGGCAACTTACCAACGTAGAAAAAACCCATTTTGAAGCGCAAGACGGCGAAAAGCAAAGCGCTGGGGGTGCCCGAATTGAGCGGCTTTCCACGGCAATTTGGAAATCAGAACTAACGCCGGATTTGCTCAGCGCCCTAAAATTACAGCCGTCGCAAATGTCGGTCACCAAACTGTCCGCCTACGTGGAACACCTACGCGAAAACAAACAAGAAACCTCGCGCTTCGAACTTGCCATGTGGGAAAAATTATTGCGCCCCTTCGCCGTCATCATCATGATGCTGCTCGCCGTACCTTTTGCGATTGGCATGAACCGTATGGGCGGCACCGGCGCCAAGCTGATGGCAGGCATCATGATCGGCCTAACTTTCCACGTACTAAGCCAAATGGCCGCCAACTTGGCGGTGCTAAACAACTGGCCGCCAATGATTAGCACCGCAGCACCGTTGGCGTTGTTTGCGTGTGTCGCGCTGGCAGCGATTGCTTGGCGGGAACGGCCGTTTTGAGGGATGTGGAAGCCGTGTGTTGGAACTCAACATCCCTTTGCGTTGTCCTACTTTCAACCTTCAGCAATTTTCGGCAGGTTTCTACTTCGTTTAATGCACCCTCATGAAAATACCCATCCTCACCTTCCACGCTTGGCGCAAAGGTAGCGGCTTTGCAGAAAACGACCACACAGCGTTAGATGAGGTGTTGCACACGCTGACCGCGCAAAAAATAGCGGTAGTACCGTTACATCGCGCGGTGGCGGCACTTAGCAATCCGTTCGTGCGCTGGCGCTTGCCTACACGAGCGGTAGCACTCACATGCGACGATGGCGATGTATCTGAAGTAGAAAGCTCGGTGTCCGATACTGGCGAAAAAATCCCTTCCTTTGCCGAGATTTTGGAAAACCATGCTGCCTCGCAACGCCCAATTGGCGGGCATCCGCATATCACTAGCTTTGTTATTGCGAGTGCGGCTGCACGCGCCCAAATAGCGCCCGACGGCGCGCTCGCAGGCAAATGGTGGCAGACAAGCCTGGCCAACGGTAGGCACGCCATTGAAAACCACAGCTGGGATCATTGCCATGATGCCGTCAGCACTATCGCACAACATAGCCAGCAAAAAGGCACCTTTATTGGCGTAGATAATTACACGGATGCTAGCCGCCAAATTCGCGATGCGTCGGTAGAAATTAATGCGCAGCTAGGCAATAATAGAACGTCACTATTTGCCTACCCTTACGGCCCTGCCAATGATTATTTGGTGCGCGAGTACATGCCAAACTATAAACACGAACACGGCATGAAAGCTGCATTTAGCTGCGAAGCAAAGCCGATGGAACGATCAGATAATCGCTGGAATTTGCCGCGCTTTGTAATGGGCTGGCATATTAAAAGCGCGGATGAGCTAAGCAAACTTTGCCACGACACATGGGAATAGCGTCCTTCCAAATGCATAAAAGCACAAATCATCAAGCACTGCTTAAGGGCTACAACTGATGTTGGCGAGCTTCAAAAAGAACCTTAAGCAATGGCTCAATTTGACCGAAACCCGCCAAAATAAAGCCGAGAACCCCCCCGTAGACGCCCTAAATACGAGGGTCTTGACGTATTCCTGCGCCGTTTCTGATCTGCTCGAAGTAAATGAAGTTAGAACACCATCCCCGCAGGCGGCCGCACTATTTAAAAAATCTTTTAACGCTGAAATTCCACTGTTTCCGCACCATATAGAAGTGCGGTACTTAGGCAGCAATCAGAACGAGCCACCCATCGTTGGTTACGTGCATTTCACTGCTACCAAAGACGCTTACCTATGCGGCGGCATGTGCATAGACGCCACTGCCTACAAGCGTATGGATGCTACCCACCGGGCGCGCATAGGGCAGGCGGGTGGCATCACCGAAATTATGTTGCGCGCGTGCTTTCACGACCTCACCGATAAACCGGCGATTTTCGGTTACTGTGGCGATGTGCGCGCTATGAAGGTAGACTTGCGTGCGGGCTTTGTGCCAACGCAACATCCGTATTTAATTGTGCATTGGAAGCATGAAGTTTCAGATAGCAGCAAGGCGGAGCTTGTTGCGGCCGCATATGCAATTGGCGCGTTTTAAAGGGCGCGGAAATTGCTAATGTCCCGTTTATGAATGCGCTGGCGGGATGCAGTGCTAGGCGTTCTGAAGGCAGTGTGGCTGGCCACACAAATGAGGAACAACGACGCAATGCGCCCGTCAGTGAATCCAAAAATGGGGTATTGGCAGTTTCCGTATCCCTAAACAGTCCATGCGCCTACACACGAAGCGCTTAATCTTCTCGCCAAATTAATGCGGGTTTTGTTTCTCCACCCGGTATATTTTGCGCACCACAAACGCCGGGCGCCGCTTCGCTTCAATAAAAATTCGCCCTATGTATTCACCTAAAACACCAATCCCAATTAGCTGAATGCCGCCTAAAAATAGTATTGACACAAGCAAAGACGCATAGCCTGGCAAATCTACGCCAAAAACGATAGTGCGCACCGCAATCCAACTACCCCAGCAGATGGCAATAGTGGAAACCAATAACCCTAACCAGCTAAACAAGCGCAACGGTGCTGCGCTAAAACTAACTATACCTTCCCACGCCAAT
>JAYUOW010000264.1:0-3281 GCA_043760555.1 Betaproteobacteria bacterium | reverse complement strand
TGGGCTGCGTGGTGGCAGGCGTAACAACAGACGGCGCTATTGCAGCGGCCGCTTGTGTGGCAGGGGACGCCGCTTCTGAGGGTGCGACCTCCTTTTTGCCATTGCCAAACATTATCCAACCACCGAAGCTGGCCGCAGCCACTAAGATGCCGATGGCCATCAGAGGTGGATCTTTTTTAACGGTTTTGGCAATGGTGGAGTTGTTCTTTTGTTGCTCGTCTAATAACGTTGATTTTTTACTCTTTTTTGGAATGCTTATTTTTTTGCCGTGGGTGGCGATGTGCACGGCCATAGGGCCTGGCTCACTGATGCAGCTGGTGATGGTGGCGATGAGCTTAGCGTGGGGCATGGTGGCGGGGCATTCGGCGAGCTTTTCATAGCCCTTTAGCTTTTGGCTTAGTGCATTCAGGAGGTCGCGTTCTTCTTTTTTGCCACTCAAACCTTGGTGGTCGTGGGCTAGCTCATAAAGCGTGTCAATTAACTTTCCCACCGCCCATAAGTCCACGCGGTAGTCCAGCGCTACAAATAAATCACGATCGCCCGCACCTGCGGCCTCATAAGCCGCAACGAGAGCGGGGCTGTGAAAGTGGGGGTTAATGGGCAAGGCTGCACCTTTGTGTGCGCCTTGTTGTATGCGGGGTACGTCGCCTCGGCTATCCGGTTCTTTTAGGCTTAAGCCTAGATCGATAATTTTTAGGTGGTCGGGGTTGATGGTGAGCGTTAGCGCATCATTGTTAGCTGTTTGCTGCAAGTTTTCAAAGGGCAGGCATAAATTGCCCAAGTGAATATCGCAGTGTAAAAAATTGGCGCCGTTTAAGAGTTCTAAGCCTTGTAATGTGGCACGCACGATGGCTAATTGGGTGCTGGCGCGGTAGAGCGGATGTTGGGCATCGTCGTCTGTCGGTCGCAACAGGGTTTCCCACGCAAATAGGTCAAGGCCATGCCACGTGCTTTGCACGGTGACTTGGTTTAAGGCGGAGTTTAGTTTTTCAAACTTGCTTAAGGCCACCACGCGGGTGGTGACGGGTGTCTGCTTGTAGGCGGCATTGCCCACGGCGAACATTAAATCACCCTCGCGCGCTTCTAACCCAGTGAGCACGCCCGCGTAGTGTTTTTCAACGTAGGCTTTTTGTTTAATGGCGTCGTATTGGCGGGTGACTAGCACGGAGTCGTCATGCTTTAAGGTGACGGGTTTGGTGAGGTCAAAAAAATCAAGCAGGTTGGCGTGTGCGCCGCTGTTTAGAGAGTCCATGTGATGCGCCTTTTTAATTAAAACGAATATTTTTTTATGTTGCTTTTGTGGGTGCTGGAGCTGGTATTTGCGGCTACTATTTTTAATTTCTATCACCGCCCCGGCTATCGCGATGAGGCCGCTCGAGCCGGGCTACGGGACTGGAATCTAGCTGGTTGAAAGTAAAATCAGTTAGACGGTGGACTGGATCCCAGCCTTCGCTGGGATGACGGGCGGGTGTTAGATATTTTGCAGATAATGGTGGGGTGGTTAGGGCGCGATGCGGGTGGCAAGCAACACGGATAAATCATCATCACTGCCGTTTTCTAAGGCAAAGTTTAACAGCGCGGTGGCGGTATTTGTCAATAGTTGACTGGTATTTTTGCTGGATTTTGTCAGGGTGTGGGCAAGTTGGGCGTCACTCAAAAAACCGTGAATGCCGTCGGAGCAAAGCATGAGGGTTTCGCCCTCCAAAATATGGATGGTTTGTATCGATGGCGCACCCGCGCTGCCATTGCCGGCCATGTGGGCGGGGTTGTCGGCGGGGATGTTGGCGGGTGGCGTTTCGCCTAAATTGGTGTAGGTTTGGTCTATAGTAAGTGGCTGAAGATGCCCTAAAATAGGGTGTCTTGAAGCATTGTCTGCAAGGTTTTCTGCACTTTCAGGCACCCATTTATAGGCGCGTACATCGCCGATGTGGGCAAGCTGGCCTTGGCCGTCTGGTTGCAGCCAGGCGCAGGCAAGTGTGGTGGCGCCGATGCGGGTGGTGTGTTGAGCAATGGCGTGGCTGACGGTTTGGTCGATGGCGCTCAAGTGTTGCGCTAGGGCTGCGTCGTTTGTGTTGGCTGCAAAATAGGTAGTGCAAAACTCAACGCTTGTTTGCGCTGCTACTTGCCCTAACGCACCGCCACTTATGCCGTCGGCCAGCGCAATGCTTAAGCCTTCGGTTTTGGTGTGGGTGAGGTGGTGAAACTTGTGGGCAACGGCGTCTTCACAGGGTTTGTCTTGCGCTATGTGGGTGCTGCCTACGCGCGTAGCCCACGCAATGTGCCAACCACTTTGCGTTAGGTGCCCGCTACTTTGCTGCAAGTTGGGCGGGGAGAGGATGGCGGGGTGGGCTTTTGCGCGGGCGGCCGCAATGTGTGCTGCTAACTTCATCGCGCTCAAGTTTGGCTGCGGGTATTGGCCGGTGGCATAGGTTGCGGGTTTAAAAAAATTGAACATGGTGGGCTCGATTGAATATTTACTTGTGAATGAAAACACGCTCCGTCATCCCAGCGAAGGCTGGGATCCAGCCCCCCCCCCGTTATTCTGATTAGTGGGACGATGGACTGGATTCCAGCCTGCGCTGGAATGACGATGCTTTGCGGGTTGCCCCCTTGGTTGTGCGGCTTTTCAGCGATCTAAACCGCCTCAATACGTACTGCCACGGTGTGTTCACCCAGCTCACGCCCGCCCAACACGACCCAGCCAGCCTCGCTACGCGGGGTCACTGGTAATACGGTGAAGGTTTTGCTTTGTTTGTCGCCAGAAATAAAGCTGCCGTTGGCGGCAAAGGCATTGTTTTCAATTACAAACGCGCCTTTGTCGCGGCCAATAATGGTTAGGTGGGTGCGCGATACTTTGGCGGCGGCTTCCAGCACTTCAAACTGGCGCTCGCCTGTGGGTTCACGGCCAATTTCAAAGGGTAGGGCGGTGATGGCAATGCTGTTTTGCGTGCCGTCGCCGTAACGCACCACCAGCTTGGCGATGGGCGCGGCGGTGTCGCGGGTGAGTAGGGTGGGGGCGCGCGCACCAGCGGGTGCGGCTGGCGTTTCAAAGGAGGTGTTGGCGCTGGCGGCGGGTTGGTTGGCGGCTGCGGCTTGCGCTGTTGGTTGAGGGGGCGTTGCAGGTTGGCTCGGGCTGGCGGGCACGCTAATTTGCAGGCTTACTGGTTCCCTGTCGCCGTTGATTGCAAGTAACACGGTTGCGGTGTGGCCAGCGGTAAGGGGCGCGGGGGTATTGGTTTGTATCGCGACACCGTTCACGCTGCTGCCAGTGGCGGATTGAT
>JAYUOW010000263.1:0-9375 GCA_043760555.1 Betaproteobacteria bacterium | reverse complement strand
ATGTACGCCATTGGCTAAGCTTGGAATATTACGGTTGCGCACGTCCATGCGCACCCGCACCTTGTTTCCCGGTAAATCAAAGCCGTGGTACGCGTTGTCATAGAGATAAATTTGCGCATTGCCGCTATTTGCCGCCACTAACGCTTCGCAGGCTGCGGCGGGGGTCCAGTCGTCGTCACGACCAATGAAGACAGCAGTCGGCACGCCAAACTTCAGTGCGCGGTTACTGGCTGCGGTACACCCTGGATAGAACGCGAGTACGGCTTTAAATTTAGTGCCCGCCGACTTAAACATTGCGGTGTCAGCTTCGGCTGCATACAAACTTCCAGTTGCGCCATTTGAAAAGCCCATTAAATATATAGCATCAGCGTTAATGTCCTTGCGTGTCGCCAAATACGCTAACGCACCGTAGGCGTCTCGCGGGCGTTCGCGACGCTCTAAAATGGGTCGGTCCGTTTTGGTACAAATCTCGGCGTGACCTCTGGGATTAAAGCTATCCACCGCCAACACTGCGTAACCCGCTTGAGTTAGTTGCTGTACCCACACGGTGAGCGCAGGCTTAAGCTTGTCGTTTTCATCCACCATGCCGCTGCAGCCGTGGGCTAGGATGATAGCGGGGGGTTTGGGTTTTTGTGTGGCAGGGGCATAGTAGAAGCCACGTAGTTGCGTGGGGTTTGATGGCTCTGCGCTTGGGAAGTTGACGGTTTGGACGGCGGTATCTGCAGGTTTGGGCGCAATAACGAGCGCGGCGTGTTGGCTACAGCCCGCTAACAGTAGCACTGCTAACCCTACAAACCATGTATGTTTCACGTGGAACATTTGCACATCCTCAATCGTTGCGCCACTACTTACCAATGCAGAAGCGACTAAAAATTTCACCCAGCAAATCGTCCGGCGTGAACTCACCAGTGATCTGCGCCAATGCTTGCTGCGCCAATCGGCATTCTTCGGCAAACAATTCAAACTGGCTAGTGCGCTCAGCCCCTTCACGTAAATGCTCGCCCGCAGTTTCCAACGCCCGCAAATGCCGCTGTCGCGCTAAGAATACGCCTTCGCCCAAAGCCTGCCAACCGGCAGTGTGTAGCAACCAATTGCGCAGGTCGTCTACACCTTGCCCGGTTTTGGCTGATAGATAAAAATTACTACTAATACTCGTTGTTGATGCCTTGGAGACGCCCGCGACCCGAAGGTAGTCCCCTTGCGGGATATTTAGGGCATCTTCAGGCATTGTATTAGCAGGGTAAATGTCGGTTTTATTGAAAATCCGAGCGACTGGCAAGCTTTGCGGCAGACGATTTAGTATTTCTGCTTCTTCATTATTGATCGCGTTGTGCGCTGCGTCGCAGATCAACAATGCCGCACCAGCCTGCGCCACGGCGCTCCAGGTGCGCTCAATACCTATCGCTTCCACGGCATCCGTCGTTTCACGTAGCCCAGCAGTGTCGATTAAATGAATCGGCACGCCGTTTAGCGCGATGGTCGCACGCACGCTATCGCGTGTGGTTCCAGCAATTGGGGTGACAATCGCTAAGTCTTCGCCCGCCAAACAATTAAGCAAGCTGGATTTACCGACGTTAGGCTGACCAATTAACACCACTTGTAAGCCGTCACGCAATACCGCACCCTGTTTTGACGCCTGCATCAGCAACGCCAAATGGCTACGAATATCGGCAAGCTCCTTGGCTTGATGTGCAACATCGGCAGGGTCGATCTCTTCTTCGGGGAAATCAATGCACGCTTCAATATGCATGCGCAAATTGGTCAGGGCGGCAACCAGTGCATTTACTCGGGTTGAAAACTCGCCCGTTAACGATCGGGCTGCACTTTTAGCGGCTTCAATACTGGATGCATCGATTAGGTCGGCGACGCTTTCAGCTTGAGCCAAATCAATTTTGCCGTTTAAATACGCCCGCTGGGTAAACTCGCCCGGGGCTGCAAGCTGCGCACCAAGGCTCAAGACCCTTGATAATAGGGCTTGTAGCACCATTGGCCCGCCGTGGCCTTGGCATTCCAGCACATCTTCACCGGTGAAGGAATTGGGTGCGGTAAAAAACAACGCTAGCCCTTGGTCGATTGGTGCGCCGGTTTCATCGTGGAACGTGCACAAGGTGGCAACACGAGCTTGCAAGGCCTTACCCGTCAGGGTTTTGGCGAAGTCGCTTAAGTTCTTACCCGACACCCGCACCACGCCTATTCCGCCCCGACCAGGTGCGGTGGCAATGGCGGCGATCGTGTTTGATTTATTGCTTGGATTCATATTGTTTCACGTGGAACATTGGTCGAGGAATTACAAAGAGTCTAACCCTAAAATGAAAAACGCCGTGGGCAATTTGCGCCACGGCGTTTAGTTTATTGCTCGATGCTTAGCGTTTATGCACAACTTCTACTGGCTTGTATTGACGGTTGATATTCCAAGTTTGCGCAATACCGAGCAAATTCTGCATCGCCCAATACAACACTAAACCAGCTGGAAAGAAGAAGAACATGATCGAAAATACGACTGGCATCGCCATCATGACTTTGGCTTGAATCGGATCCGGTGGCGCTGGGTTCATTCTGGTTTGAACAATCATAGAAATTCCCATGAAAATCGGCAGAATGAAATAAGGATCAGGGGAGGATAAATCGGTAATCCATCCAAT
This sequence comes from Betaproteobacteria bacterium, assembly GCA_043760555.1. Classification (GTDB taxonomy): domain Bacteria; phylum Pseudomonadota; class Gammaproteobacteria; order Burkholderiales; family Usitatibacteraceae; genus JANMDR01. Next base: position 6,733 of record JAYUOW010000263.1, on the reverse strand, counting down.
CCACGGCGCATTACGCAATTCCACCGCACCAAGTAGCACCCAATACAGCGCCAAGAAGAAAGGCATTTGTACCAGCATAGGTAGGCAACCCCCTAGCGGGTTCACTTTTTCGGTCTTATATAGCTCCATCATGGCTTGGTTCATTTTCATCTTATCGTCACCAAAACGCGCCCGCATCGTCTCAATTTTTGGTGCGAGTGCCTTCATTTGCGCCATCGATTTTCCGGCTTTTTGGTTTAGTGGGTAAAACACGATTTTGATTAGAATCGTCAACACGATAATCGCCCAACCCCAATTACCAATAATGCTGTGGATAAACGAGACAAGTAAAAACATTGGATAGGAAATAACTGTTAAAAACCCGTAATCCACAACCAAATCTAGCCCGGGTGCGAGCTTCTTTAAATTCTCTTGTTCTTGCGGACCTAAATAAAGCTTCGTTGTAACGGCTTGGCTGCCAGTTGAAGAAGCCGCTAACGCTAACTTAACACCCGAAGTGAATCGCTTATTGCTCGGCTTGCTCATGTAAAACTCGCGCTTGGCGTCTTTTTGCGGCAACCATGCGGATACAAAGTAATGCTGCACCATGGCAATCCAGCCATCGTTGGCGTCTTTTACAAAGTCGGCTTTGTTCTTTTCTATGTCCGAAAAGGCGACCTTTTGGAATTTTTTTAGCTCTGTATAAACCGCAGGGCCAGTAAAGGTCACCACGCCAGTAAATGGATTAGAACCGCTGTTTTCCCCTTCAGGTGCGTTATCGTCGCGCATAAACTGGAAATAAGCCGTTGATGGCGCAACTTTTGTGGTCGAGCCGGCAACTTCACCGGTGCTACCGACAAGTTCCACCGTGACATCAACATCATATTTACCACGCGTAAATTGATAAATCTTGGTTGCGGTTAATCCAGGCACATCCTTATTTACAAACCGAACTTCTAACTTATCGCCGGTGCCCATGTCATAACTTGGGCTAACTGTATTCCAAAATGATAAATGGTTAGGAAGCGCTAACTCATTGCCCACACCGCCAATTACGCCAATCTGCGAAACAAAGTAATGACTATCAAGGTCTTGTAACAGTGGAAAATTACGGGTTTTATCTTTAGTAGCCTTATGTTCGTTAAGCACCGCAACGCGAATATCGCCACCTAACGTATCAAACTCAAGATCAAACTTATCGGTTTTGACTTTAATGCGCTTCGATGTTTGGGGTGCAGCTGCGGTGGCAGCAAAGGCCGCTGTTACAGCCGTTACAGGTGTGGCGGCGGGTACGGCAGCAGGGATAACGGGTGCCGTTACGCCAGGTACTCCGGATGCGCTCGCACCCGTGACTTGCGGTGCAGCGGGTATTGCGCCGATAGGCACGCCATTTGCCGCTTTTTCTATTGCTTTAGCGGCAGCGGCTATTTGTACTGGATCTGTGGTTTGCGGTTTATTCCACGCTTCCCACAACATCAAACCAGAAAATGCGAAAAGCACGATTGCGATGAGTCGAGAGGTATCCATTTACACTTTCAGCTGAAAAGTTTTTACTGCGTTAAGTTGAACTACAATTTACTTCAGAATAAACACCAAATTCACCTAGCTAATCATGGCACCGGATCATGTCCACCGGCACACCACGGATGGCACCGCGCTAGACGATGCAGCGTAAGATAACTTCCTCGCGCAGCGCCATATTTTGTTAGTGCGTCGATAGAGTACGCCGAACACGTCGGTAAAAAACGACATTGCCGTCCAATAAACGGACTCAAGGTAAGCTGATACAAACGCACCAAACCAATCAAACACTTGGCTAAAAATGCGTTCATGCGCGCGCCTCGTGCACATTAGGCACCGTGTTATTCTGGCTTACTTGGCTTATTAGGCTTAAGCGTTTTTTTACTTTCATTACTTGTTCTAAAGTGCGATCGAGCGTGGCCAACACATCTTGCGCAAATTGTTTACGACCACTCTTATTTTTCAGTGGCGCTTTCTCACGCAGAAACACAATAAAATCAACTGGCTCGGCCATAAGGGCATGTTGTCGTGCGGTTTCACGCATGATGCGCTTAGCACGATTGCGCAACACCGCGCGCTTAAGCAGCCGCTTAGGTGCGACGGCTCCCATTCGTCCCAATGGCTTTGTGCCCTGAGCTAGCGCCTTGAGCTCAGCATCACTAATCTGCGGTACATTCAATATGAATTGGCTTTGGGATAATGCTATTTTCACAAAACCACGACGAGCCAAAGACGCCACCCTAACTTCCTTAGTTGGCGTCAAAATATTGGCAAACCCAATTTTATCTAATCGTCGCGCCGCACCAAAACCGAAGTGTTGCTGCTTAGGCTCTGCGGTGGGCGAAACCGAAAGAACAGATTCTGAACTGCTCATCGTCAATTACACCAATTCTACGGGCGCTTGGTCACCCACATAATTTGCCAAGCGCATTGACGCGTGCAAGCATATCGCGCTGCACCCGTACAAAATGGCGCTGCTAACCCGCTTGTAACCGATCAAAAATAGCGTAACGCTTACACCGCTAAGCGCGCACGACCCTTTGCACGACGCGCGCGAATAACGCCACGACCGCCGACAGTTTTCATGCGAACTAAAAAGCCGTGCGTTTTCTTACGACGGGCAACGGACGGTTGATAGGTACGTTTCATGATGCATTCCTTATTAAGTTAATTTACAGCAAAGTTTAAAGCAAAGCCGTGGATTATCCCTTGTTTTCAGTGCCTTAGTCAATAAACACCGGTGTTTGCGGGCTTTTTATTGCGGTGTGCGGCTTATTTTCGCTAAGCCGCGACGACTTTTTCAAAAAGGCAATAAAATTATTTTTAGCTAAATTTAGCTTAAAGCTAACCAGACTGTGGATAACTTTATGCAAAACGACTAAAATCGAAGGTTCGCCAAACTAACAATTGCTATCGCAATAACGGGTAGGCGCGATGTAAACGATCGAATTTTCTCATTCAGTTTTGACGTGACCCTTTACTTAGTGCTTCAAAATTAAAATCAAAGTTCCTAAAATATGCATGTTTTTTGGCAGTCGTGCCGGTCTGAATTTGAAAAAGAACTTTCTCCCCATCAGTTTAATACGTGGGTGAAACCGTTACGCTTCGAAACTGATAGCGACAGCTTTGGCTTCACAGTCGTAGCGCCGAATCGCCATGTATTGTTGTGGGTAAAAGACCGGCTATTATCAAAAATAGACCATGAAGCCGAAAAATACTTTGCGCGCCCGGTCACCGTTGCTTTAGCGCTCGAAAATGATTCTGAGATAAATGGCGCTGAAAAGCCACCTACATTAAATAAGCGCAGTACTGATTTAGCCGATGAAACTACATTGACTTCTGAATTCGCCGATACAGAATTAGCCTCACCGGCCATTCTTGCGGTCGCAAACAATTCATCCACTGCCCTACATCGGGTAAATCCTGCATTTACGTTTGCGACCTTTGTTGGTGGTAAAGCCAATCAGCTAGCGCGAGCAGCCGCATTACAAGTGGCAGAGAATCCTGGGCAAGGCTACAACCCCTTATTTATTTACGGCCCAACAGGATTAGGCAAAACCCACTTAGCGCAGGCTATCGGCAATGTAGTCATGGGCAAAAACCAAAAAGCCAATATTCGCTATATTCATGCTGAACAATTTGTAACCGACGTCGTAAAAGCATACCAACATAAAGCGTTTGATTCATTTAAGCGTAGCTATCACTCGCTCGATTTATTGCTAATCGATGATATTCAATTTTTAGGTGGAAAATCGCGCACCCAAGAAGAGTTTTTTTACGCGTTTAATGCCTTGGTCGGTAGCGGTAAACAAGTTGTTATTACTTGCGATCGCCACCCTAAAGAAATTTCCGGTATTGAAGACCGTTTAGTTTCGCGCTTTGGTTGCGGTTTAACCGTTAGCGTTGAACCACCTGAATATGAAATGCGCGTCGCAATTTTAATGAAAAAAGCGGAAGCAGATAACACTAATTTACCTGAAGAAGTGGCAAAATTTATTGCTAAACATATTCGCTCCAGCGTGCGCGAGCTTGAAGGTGCGCTAAAGCAAGTGATGGCTTTTGCGCGTTTTAATAACACCAGCATCACAATTGCGACGGCTACCGAGTCATTAAAAAATATACTCGCGGTTTTAAGTCGCCAAGTATCGCTGGAAAATATTCAAAAAACAGTAGCTGATTATTACAAAATTAAAGTAGCTGAAATGTATTCTCAAAAACGCGTACGCTCTATTGCGCGACCCAGACAAATTGCGATGGCATTAGCAAAAGATTTAACGCCGATGTCTTTACCAGAAATTGGCGAAGCTTTTGGCGGTAGGGATCACACAACGGTATTGCATGCCTGCCGTAAAGTAAAAGAACTCATCGAGTCAGATAGCAATATTGCCCGCGACCATTCATTACTATTGCAAATATTGCGTGGATAGTTGGGTTTAGAATAAGTGTTTTACGTAAGTTTTAGCGATGTATAACTAGCAGGTTGTTTTCTGTATGTCCTGTATATCGACTGTGGATAACTAATGCGTATTTTTTCTTGGTAATAACTATCAACATGATATCCATCGTAGTTAAGGTCGGTATCACACAGTTTTGATGCACTACTAATTTGATTTAACATATTGATTTGTATAAGAAAAATTTGTAATTGTGGGTAACTCACTGTCATTATTACTACTATTAAATAGGTTTATTTATGTTCTCAGTAAAAGCTAGGAATAGTTCCTTGTTAGGGCCACTTCAATTTGTGACGGGCGTGGTCGAGCGTCGTCACACCTTGGCTATTTTGTCGAATGTGCTGATTGAAGTACAAGATCAAAACATTAGCTTCATCGCGACAGATTTAGAAGTGCAAATTAAAGCCACGGCGCGATTAGAAAATCCGCAAACGAATGGCAGCCTAACGGTGGCCGCTAAAAAACTACAAGATATTTTGAGAGCTTTGCCGCCCGACTCAGACGTTACCCTAGACACTAAAGAAAGTCGCATGACGGTTAAAGCATCAAAAAGCCGTTTTGCATTGCAAACACTTGCAGCCGATGATTTTCCTAAAATTGCTGAAACCCTAGATAATGTTTCTGAAATCACGCTACCGCAGCGCGAACTAAAGCATGTGTTAAGCAAAGTACAGTTTGCAATGGCGATTCAACATATTCGCTATTACCTAAATGGTGTGCAGTTATCGACCGAAGGCAATACCCTGCGCGTAGTGGCGACAGACGGACATCGCTTGAGTATGGCCACTTACACCCTGCCCGAAGCATCAGGGGACATGGAAGCAATATTGCCGCGTAAAACAGTATTAGAGTTAATCAAATTACTCGATGAAAGTGATGATCCGGTTAAAGTTTTAGTACATGCCAATCAAGTGAAATTTAGCTTTGGTGGCATTGAGATTATTAGTAAGATTATTGAAGGTAAAAGCCCGGATTACAACAAAGTCATTCCAACGGGTTATACAAATCATGTGTCGATTAATCGCGTCGAGTTTTTGCAGTCAATGCAGCGCGCGTCTATTTTATCGACCGATAAAATTCGCGGTGTTCGTTTGGTGCTAACTAAAGACTCAATGTCTATTGTTTGCTCAAACACAGAAGGTGAAGAAGCCGAAGATAGCTTACAAATTGAATACGATAGAGAAGCGCTTGATATTGCGTTTAACATTGCCTACTTGCTTGATGTATTGAACAATCTTACCGAAGAAAATATTATGCTTTCCTTAGGCGACATAACAACATCAAGCACGGTTATTTCGGTACCGGGAAGCGATAATTTCAAGTATGTAGTAATGCCAATGCGTTTATAAACGCACCGCAATAAAACCGTAAATTTCCGCTTATAAAACTGTAAAAGCAAACAGAAAAATTAAAATGTCCGAACCGAAAAAATCCCAAACGAATACCGTATCTGCCGCCTACGACTCTGATTCTATTAAAATTTTAAAAGGACTCGATGCAGTACGCAAACGTCCGGGCATGTACATCGGTGATACATCTGATGGTAGCGGCTTACACCACATGGTTTTTGAAGTTATCGATAACGCTATTGATGAATCCTTGGCTGGCCATTGTGATGACATTAAGCTCATCATTCACACCGATAACTCTATTTCAGTAATGGACAATGGTCGCGGCATTCCAACTGGCATTAAAGAAGACGACGAATTCAAACGATCAGCTGCTGAAATTGTGATGACGGAATTGCACGCCGGTGGTAAGTTTGACGCGAATTCCTACAAGGTATCAGGCGGCCTGCACGGCGTGGGTGTGTCGGTGGTCAATGCCCTATCGGAGTGGTTAAAGTTACGCATTTGGCGCGACGGTAAACAGCACGCGATGGAGTTCAGACACGGCGAAAGAGTTGCACCGCTAGAAGTGGTTGGCAAGACCGAAAAGCGTGGCACCGAAGTGCATTTTATGGCGTCGAAAGACACTTTTACGCTCATTGAATTTCACTATGAAATTTTAGCCAAACGGCTGCGCGAACTGTCGTTTTTAAATAACGGCGTAAAGATTGAATTGATCGACCAGCGTAATGGTAAAAGTGAAAACTTTGCCTTCTCCGGTGGTGTAAAAGGGTTCGTTGAATACATGAACCGCAGTAAGACAGTTTTGCATCCGAAAATATTTAGCGCGATTGGTGAGAAGGACGGTATTACTGTTGAAGTAGCAATGCAGTGGAACGATAGCTATGGTGAGACGGTACAGTGCTTTACCAACAATATTCCGCAGCGCGA
>JAYUOW010000262.1:0-3312 GCA_043760555.1 Betaproteobacteria bacterium | reverse complement strand
TACATTGCGCAGGGCTATGTATTTAGCCTGAGCGCCAAAGCCGTAACGTCCAACGGCATCACCGCATCACCGGTGTTTAAGCTGTATCGCAGCGATATAAAACTGAATGTGTGGACGGCTAATTTTGATGAGTATCAAGCGATGCGAAAACTGCCTGCCACCTTTCGCGACGACGGTATTGACGGCTATATTTTTAAGCAAGCTGGCGTGACGGGCACCGTGCCAATTTATCGGTTTACTCGCATCGGCACCGCGTATGAATTGATGGTGACGAACCCATTTGAATATCGGTTTCTAATTAACTCACCGAGCTGGCGGATTGTGCGCGAGGCGGGAAGCAATAGCGATGTGATGGGTTATGTGTTTCCGTAGTTTAAAATAGCTATTAACATCCTGAAGACACCCTAAAATTGGACGTCTTCAGGAAAATTGTGCGTCGAGAAATACGTTATTTTGAATGCAGTTTTGTGTTTTTTCGCACCAAAGGAAAGTATGTTTTTTGGCAAGACTAGATGCCTTGGAGTTGAAATTATAGTTAAGCGCTATGATCCGCCGTCACCAGTAAGGTAGCGGTTCTTGAACCAAAAACGCATGAGTGAGTTCACATTGGAACAACGCAACTTTTCTTCTGAAGCGAATCGGAAAAATTCTATGAAACCCAATACAACTAAACAATCTACCTCCAGTACAGCGCATTGGCTTAGCCGTTGGCTCTCATTATGCATCGCTGCAACAGCTGCATGGCTCATCGCCAATGCAACGTCAGCGCAAGCAGGCATGGCTTTGCTCACCACGCAACTTCGGTTAGCACAAGTGGGCGAGATGTTCGAAGATAATTTGATATTGACAACTGACAACGCCTTCAGCGCCATCTCTGTCACCGGAACGCCTGCCGGTATAACGGCAATCACAAATACCAAAGGCAGTATCTCATTTCATGGCACACCAACGACTGCGGGCGACTATGCAATACGCATTACCGCCACCACAGCCAACAACATCACGCAGGCTTTCGATATAAATTTAGCCGTGTTCGGCACACTCGAACAGGTAACCAGCCTTGCCGGTACTGCTAGCGCCTATTGCGTTGTGAATAATGGCGGTTTGAACTGTTGGGGTTACCAACAACAAGTGGAAGGTAGCGCTTACCGCACTGCGTTAAGTGCACTTGTGGGTGCATATCGCATTCCGCCGTTAAGCGGCGTCACCGCAGTTGCGATGACCAACGAAAGCTTCTGCGTCATCATTAATGATGGCGTGCAGTGCGTAGGAGCGTGGCAAGAATATGACCCTCGGATATATCCAACACTACCTAATAAAACCTACCAAATTTTTCCATCTGGTTCATCAGTAAGTGCCATCGCCATAAACGGTGGAAGTGCGTGTGCCATCGTGGCGTCAACTGTGCAATGCTGGGGCGCACGAATAAAGGCCGGCACACCCTCGTTCGTATTCAGCCGCACGCCTGAAATAGTCATTGCTTCCAATCTCGGTATTTCAGCTATAAGCGCGTCGCCGGACGGCTTTTGCGCAGTCGTTAATGGCGGCCTAACATGTTGGCGAACCGCCGGATACGGCGTTACCCAGCCGTTTACAGCTGATTACACGCTCCCCTATCAAGTTATTGATGAGAACAGCGGAATTACTTCGGTGTCGGGAGAGAATGAAGCGATCTGCGTCATTCAACATGGCGGTGTAAGTTGTTGGGGAAGCAATACTTACGGTCAGGTGGGCAGCAACGATGCAAAAACGGTAGCAACCAGGCACGCCATCATGCCGCCAAATAGCGGTGCTACTGTCTTGTTTGCAGCATGCACGCTAGCGAAGGCATCAATGTGGTGCTGGGGAACGAACCGCTTGATGCCTAACGGTGCGTTGCAGCTTACCGATGGCACACTGGCCAGCGCGATCGTCGCCGCGGAGAATGCCACCGTTATACCCGCATCGCTCAAGCCCACTGCCATCAGCAGAGCCCTCTTCGCAGGTTCAACTTGCTTTATTGGGGATTCAAAACTACGTTGCTTTGGGTCGGGTCGGTCAGGTGCGCTGGGGAATCGCAGTGGCATCATCAACCCTGCACCTTCTACAATACTTGCAGCTGGTAATGACGTTACGGCTGCTAGCAAAAGCGAACTAGGCCTATGTATCTTGCGCTTAGGCGGAATTGCCTGCGCTAAAAATACCGCTTTATCTAGTCGCAAAGCCCAGAGGGACATTGGTGAATTTAGTGACGTGATCGCGCAAAATAGTGGCGTCACTCAATTTGAAAGCATGGCCAACACGATGCCTACGCCTATGATTGACCCGCAACGCGTTTTATCGACGCTGTGTGCCGTTATTGCTGGTGGGCTGCAGTGTTGGGGATCAAATATAAACGGCTTGCTAGGCAACGGCACCTTAACCGATAGCGAATCTCCTGTGCCGGTGTTTCCACCCAATAGCGGCGTCACTGCCGTGTCGTTAGCGAATGCGCATGCCTGTGCAATAGTATCGTCAGAAGTATTTTGTTGGGGTGCTAGCAATAGCGGAAAGTTAGGGATTGGCGTGGTTCCTGCGGGCGTTTATACGTCGCCGCAAAAAGTTGCGGCGTTAGGTGATGGCGTTACAGCAATATCGGCTGGCTACAGCGCGACGTGTGCGGTAAAAAATGGTGGGCTATATTGCTGGGGAGAAAATCGCCGCGTTAGTGGATCCGCCCGCTTTTCAATAATTGAAGTTTTTATATCAACGGCACTTCCGGAAGCGAAAATTGCGATTGGGAGTGGCGTAACAGCTGTAGATGTAAGGCAGTGGCCGCCACTCATGATAGTGAAAGGTGGACTAATTTCGATGGCGGGAAAATACCTAGGGCCAGGGGCGTTTGATTCGCTCCCCGATGTGCTGGCTATAAATTATTCTCCACTCGGCTCGGGAGTAACGTCGATAAACGGAAATTGCGCCGTAATCGATGGCGGCGTTACCTGCTTCTCAGACAACGGCAAAATTGCAGCCAGCAGCGGTGGCGGCTTAGGCATCACCACTATCACCGGCGCAGTCGGGCTGACGCGGAACGAACCCTGCGTGATAGCCAACGGCGGCATCGCTTGTTATCTAACTGAACGGGTTGATCCTTTACGCGATGAGCAATATTTGTACGATCAACCAACCTCAGTAAGCACCCTGCCCGATATGTCACCAGACCGCACGCCGTGGTATCGCAATGTCAGCACACCAGCAGAGGTATTTGTGTTGACCAACAATCCAAACGAATACGCAACACTGGCCGCTGACAAAGCAAACTACATTGCGCAGGGCTATGTATTTAGCCTGAGC
>JAYUOW010000261.1:0-3315 GCA_043760555.1 Betaproteobacteria bacterium | reverse complement strand
AAAAAGCCGTGTCGCGGAAGTCGTTCTCGATCTACCTTTACACCAAAGATCGGCCGGTGGAAGAGGTGGTGGCACCGCACACGACGTTTTACGTGCCAAATCCGCTCCCGCAACGCTTTGTAGCTACCCATACCCTAAATGACGACGATGCGGCTGAATTGCGCACTCTAATGGCCAGCCGCGATGGCTTATTGCGCATGTATCAGAAGCTATTGATCGAAAAAGAGCAGCGGCTGCATGATTTTATGGCGCTGAATAACGATGGCAAACCCGAGCATCGCATCATCTTGTCATCGCGCACTTGGCGGTTTTTTATGTTTTTGTACCGGCTGCGGTATGGGGTAAAAGCGTTTTTTTCGTAGCGCTGCTAGAGCTTCTGTTTAAATGGCTGGAAAAGCCCGTATTTAGGGCGTCTCAAGCCATTTTTATGGCAATTTTTTGCAATGGTAAGTGAGTGCCGCTTCCACGCAAAGACGTAGTTCGTCCACTAACAATGGCTGCCCAATCTCAAGTAACAGCGCTCGGTTACCTTCAAACTTGAAGTCCTTGGCAAACGCAGTTCTAAAGCGCTCAACCAGCGTAGTTTTGCAATTGAAATACATCGCCACTTGTTGCGGGCGTTTCTTATTCCAGCCGAGGCGAATCGTTGAACCGCTTTTGCTGACGCTGGTTAAATATGCGGGTTCGCCCCATTTTAGGGCTTCTTCAAGGATACCCACGCCTTCTGTGTTGGCCGCAGTTTCTAAAATTAGCGTACGCAATAGCAGTAGTTGCCTGCGTGCTGCATCCGGAAACGTAGCGTAGGCGGCGGCCATCTGCGTATTAGAAAACGCCGCCGCTTTCATTAGGACTGCTTACGCACCTGTTCACCCGCTTCGATGCGCGTTTTCAAGACATTTTGCTTCGGTGGTAGCGGGCAGGTGGTGAAGGCGCTGAAGGCGCAGGGGGGGTTGTAGGTGCGGTTGAAATCTAGCTCGAATATTTCGTTGGCCTTCGGTTTTTTTTCAACGAACAAAAAGCGCGAGGGGCGATAGGTGGTGTCGCCTGCGGTGCCGTCACGCAACACAAAAAATAAGCCGTCAGCGTTTTCGCCAATCACATCAAGCTTTTCAGCTTTGCCGTTGAGGGTAAATTCAACATAGCCGGGTACGGGTTCGTCACTTACTTCGTCGATTACATTTACGATCGCTACTTTTTTGCCGGGCGGGTAGGGCATGTAGGTTGCGGCTACTTTATAGCTTGGATTCACGTCATACCAAATACGGCCAGCAAACTGTTTACGCACTTCGGATTGGTTGTCCGCCAAGCGCAAAATATAGTTGCCCTCGCGCTCAATTACATGCATGGCCATACGGTCAAAGCTTACCCAGTCGCGCTTATCAGTGGCTGCAGATAGCTCGCGAACGCCCGTAAATAGGGCGTCTCCAGATTTCATGGTAATGCCAGCATCAAGCTGTAGGCTTACTTTTTTAAGCTTGGCATCCACCACTATTTTGCCCATGCGCGCGGGCACTGCAAGCTTTAATTCCGGCGGCAGCACGATGTCGTTATCAGCACCGGTGCCAAAGGTGTTTACGCCCGGCTTCATGATGTAGCGACCGGCCAAGGTAAGCCAGCCGTTATCACGCCGTAAGCTGCCCTCTACTTTTTCGCGCCACGCTTTTACACTGGCAGCGTGTTCGGCATCGGCAAATTCAGTGTCAGCTTTTGCGGTGCTTACGGCGGGTGTGGCCTGCTGCGGCACCGGTGTTGTGGCGCAACCAGCAAGACTAATGATAACTGCTGCGGCGATGAGGGAATATTTACGCATGGTGGTTTTCCTTTTCGATCATGGTTGCGGATGAAACGCGATGGTGGCGTTAACGGTAGCAGGGGCTAATTTGTTCAAACAATCAAAATGCCCTAGCGGACATTCGCGTTTAAAACAGGGGCTACAGTTCAAGTTTAACGAAAGAACTTGCGCCGTGGGGGAAAGTGGTGGCGTGAAGCCGGGCGAGCTGGAACCGTACAGCGCGCTGACTGGCACACCCACTGCGCACGCCACGTGCATTAAGCCTGAATCATTGGTGACTACATGGGCGGCGCAACTGAGCAAATCAATGGCTTCATCGAGCGACGTTTCACCGGCTAAATTACGACAAATGCCGCCCGATAATTGGTTGATTTCGTCGCTAATAGCGCGATCATTTTTGCCGCCAAAAATCCACACTTGGCGGCCAAGGGCAGCCTGCATTTTTGCCAGCGCCGCAAAGTGTGCTGCAGGCCAGCGTTTGGCAGCGCCATATTCAGCACCTGGACAAAGCGCCACTACTGGTTGTGATACGTTGATGGAAAGCCCTGATAATAGGGAATCTACAGCACTTTTATCAATTTTTAGCTGGGGAATTGGCACTTTATAACTTGTTGGCGTAACGTCAGTTGTAAAAGCCAACGCCGCAAAACGCGCGGCCATTGTTGGCAGCGCAATCTCATCTAGGTTGCGACAATCTTGCATGATCCAACCGCGCTTTTCGCCCCGAAATCCGCGAATATTTTTGATGCCCGCAAACCACGGTACCAACGCGGATTTGAAGCTATTGGGCAGTACGATGGCTAGGTCGTAATTGTTGGCGGTCAGCGCCTTGCCGCACGCGCGCCGTGCGCCTAAGCGTAGTGCGCCGTGGGCGAAAGGATTATCAATAATGCGGGCTACTTCAGCCATGCGCCGATACACCGCGGCCACACCCTTGCCAGCAAATACATCAATTTTGGCTTGCGGATTTTGCGCTTTTAGAAGCGCCAACAGTCCATACGTCATCACGCAATCGCCCACCCATGCGGGCGCTACGATTAAAATGCGTTGCATTATGATTGAGCGTGGGCTAATGCCCGCCGGCGCGGGCGCCACCGATGAGCTTATATAACGTGCCACAGTAGGGGCAACGTGCCTCGCCTGTTGGCTCGATTGACAAATACACGCGTGGATGATTGCTCCACAGCTTAACTGACGCCGTAGGGCAGTGCAGCGGTAAATCATGCGGATCAACATTGACTGATTTTTGATTTAATTCGGTAGCGGCGTTGTTGGAGGGGAGAGCGGTAGACATGGCGGCACTTTCTAAATAGGGCGCACTATCGGTGGGCAATTAAAAATGATGGCCGAGAGCAAATTGAATAATCTATAATTGTAACGTAATCTACCAAGGTGCCTGATTGTCGGGGGTTATCGTCAGTAATTTTTGCCTAATAAATTAAAAAATCAACATGTCAGAAGCGCCTAATTCCCAACAGTCTATCCCAGACACCAACACGCCACCGCCTGTGGGCACCGACAAC
>JAYUOW010000260.1:0-29166 GCA_043760555.1 Betaproteobacteria bacterium | reverse complement strand
GGTAAATGCGGGTGTGGGCATGAAGTCATTTTGCGCGTACATGCCCCAGCGAGTAAATTTGCTGTGTTGATCTACCAACACTTTTTGCATTGAGGGGGACACCACCTCAAAGTCTAAATTACTCACGCGCGTCACTTCAACGCCTGCCACCAACGTAGAATCAGGCCGCCATTTGGCAATCGCTTTAATGTCAGCATCTATCCATCGGGCGTGCGAAAACTGCACGTTATCGGTCGCCACGCCGTTTACGGGTTCACTTAAATTGTAAGACTTAAATACGTAATCACTCGCGCTTAAATGCGTTGAAAGCGTAAGCGCGGGCGTGGCTTCAGGGCTATAGGCTAAGGCGACAGTGGCTAGGCGATCGCGATTGGGTTGCAGCGCATTGGGCTGGGTAAAGTAAGCACTATTGGCTGCGTTTACTTCCCGGTTTACGTAGAGTGCCGATACACTCAGCGCGTCAAAATCATAGCGGCCATAAAACCGATTAGCCCATTCTTTATCGCGCCCCGCTGGCGTTGCCGTGGGCGGACGCTCAAGCTCTTGGGCGCTACGCTGCCGCCCGGGCGAGGCATAGTGCGACAGCTGCAGCAAGCCAGATGCACCGTGATCAAACTTCAATGCCAAGCCGCCCTCGACACGCTGTTTGTTGCCTTCGGCAATCTCAAATCCCGCCTGTGCGGCGGGTTGATCTTTACTTTTTTTAGTAATGATATTGATGACGCCAAAAAATGCGTTGCTGCCGTATACCGATGATCCCGGACCTGGAATAAACTCCAACCGCTCAATAAGCGAAATATCGATTGGCCCTTCTTCGCCTAAATACGCGCCGTCATAAGCTAATTCATTTAACCGCCGCCCATCAAGCAGCAATAAAATACGCGCATTAAAATCACCCGTGCGTAAAAACCCACGCACCCCAAGCCGCGTGTAAATACCATCGTTATGCAAATGCACGCCCCCAAATAATGACAGCGCTTCGCCCAAATTACGCGCACCGGATGCACGAATTTCATCGGCCTTAATTAGCTGGGGTGAGCCCGCAATTTCGGATGATTTTTGCTCATAGCGAGAGGCACTTACCACTTTTACTTCAAGCAGTTGCTCGATAGATAAATTGAGCACATCTTGGGCGACGGCTGGGCTGGCTAAATGCGCCAATGCAAGCCAAGCGATTAGCTTTAGCGACGGCACGGTGTGGTGATTTTTTTTATCCATTCGACTAGGCGTGCTGGTATGACGACTTATAGGTTGCGCTTATTTAGTTGGCCGGCGTGTTACACGAACAATGTAGTGAACCGCGTTTTAATCAGCATACAACAAACCGCAGCCAATGGAAGACAAGCCACCTAAATTTGCGCAATATCGCTAGGCCTAATTCATCAGCAAACTGCGCAATATCCCCGCTGCCGCACACGCCGCGATGACTGTCATGACGCCGAGCTTAAAGCGAAATAAGGCAACGGCTGCCAGCACGGTTAATAATGCAGCAAACCATTCGAAGGTGCCTAAAAATAGGGCTTCTCCAGCCACTGCTTTGCCGCCGTTTGGCCACCACACATGCCATGCAAAAAACAACGCCAAGTTTACGATCACGCCCACTACGGCCGCTGTAATGGCGGTAAGCGGCGCGGTAAATTTTAGCTGCCCGTGCGTGGTTTCAATAATCGGCCCACCAATTAAGATGAACAAGAACGAGGGCAGAAACGTCACGAAAGTAACCACGCAAGCGGCCAAGGTGCCCGCTAAAAACAGCGCATCTGGTCCAAAAATTTGCTTCGTCCAGCCACCGATAAAACCGACAAACGCCACCACGATAATCAACGGCCCCGGTGTAGTTTCACCCAGCGCTAAACCGTCAATCATTTGTGTAGCGGTGAGCCATTGGTAATGATCCACCCCGCCCTGATACACATAAGGCAGCACTGCATACGCGCCGCCAAACGTGAGCATGGCGGCCTTGGTAAAAAACCACCCCATCTGCGTTAAGGTGCTATCCACGCCCGTTTGCAAGGCAATCGTGCCCATGACGGCCAACCACATGCCGATGCCAATAGCGGCGTAGAGCATAAGCCGCGACGCTCGAAAAATTGCGTGCGGTGGCGTGGGTGTGGTGTCGTCAATAATGTAGGTGGCGTTTGTTTGTTTGGTTGCAGCGGCACCATGCGCGCCGCCGATCGAGAATTTATCGGGCGCATATTTGCCACCCAACACACCCAATAGCGCCGCACCCAAAACGATGGCGGGAAACGGAATGCTAAAGAAAAATATCGCAATAAAAGCCGCCACCGCGATACCAATCAACAGCCAATTTTTCATCACCCGCCCGCCAATGCGCCACGCGGCGTGCAGCACAATGGCCGTGACTGCAGGCTTAATGCCATACAGCAGCCCCGCCACAATCGGCACCTGACCAAAAGCTAAATAAATCCAGCTAAGCGCAATGAGGATAAACAGCGAAGGCAGCACAAACAACACCCCCGCCGCAATGCCGCCCTTGGTGCCGTGCATCAGCCAGCCGATGTAGGTAGCCAGCTGCTGGGCTTCGGGGCCGGGTAACACCATGCAGTAATTGAGCGCGTGTAAAAACCGCTTCTCCGAAATCCAGCGCTTGGTTTCCACCAACTCTTTGTGCATGATGGCAATTTGCCCCGCTGGTCCACCGAAGCTGATGAAGCCTAGCTTGAACCAAAATTTCAATGCCTCTTTGAAGCTGATGCCGCCACTCATGTTGTGGCCTGTTTGAACAAATCGGCGTTATGGCTTTCGCCCTGTGCACCTTGCAGCCATGCGTAATAAGCGTCATAAGCAATCATGCCAAAGTTAAGCATGGTGAGATCATCCTCATACAGTCGCGATAAACCTAACGACAGCGCCAACAACCCAGCCGACTGCGGTGTAAGGTCAGGCTGCCCGGTATCTGCCCCGCGCACTATTTTTGCCAGCGCATTAAGCGACGCATCTTGCAAATTAAAATCGTGTAGCAGTGCATCAAAGCTGCACAATTCACCACGATGGGTGAAGGTGGTGTTGGGCACGTCGTACGCGATGGCACCCGTGCGTGCGGCATAGGCCTGCACCTCATCAGCGGGCACGTATATGAAGGTTGCTAAAGGATCAATAAACCGACGGATAAGCCACGGACAGGCAATACGGTCAATTTTAGGGCGGGCTCTAGTTACCCACACACTGGGGGCATTGATGGCAGAAGGAATCAGTGGCGTCGCCATTTTGGCCACGAGTGGCGCATCGAGAGCTTTCCACGCGTCAATGCCCCCCTCCAAGGTGGCCGTATTTAGGCCTTCTTCAGCCAATGCCGCCGCCACATTAGCACTGATTTCATAGCCATGCACGCAGTAAACCACGATAGGAATATGACGCGGCAAATACTTGCACCACGCTAAAACATCAAACGGATTGCGCCAGGTAGCACCTGCGATTAGGTGTGTGGCCTTGCTAAAAGCCTCAATACGCCGCACGTCAATCACCAGCGGATGCACGTGACGGCCAAGCGTAGCACGAAGGGCTTGGGCAGTGATGGTACGAGGGAGATTGGCGTTGGGAGTTGGTACAGCAGATGTGCGAACGGTGTCCATGAGAAATCCTCAAAGTTAAAGAAACAGAACTTGGACGGGACACCGTCTTGGGGAAATATGGTTAAAAAATTTAACCTTATTGCAACGGGAGTCTGTGGTTCCCGAGGGTTTGATTTTAGGGGGAAGCTGGTGTGGGTGTCAAATATAGATTGTAGATTTGCGGTTGGTGGTGTCGGATTACGGCGCAACAGCGCGCCTAATCCGACCTACGGGGTAATGCGTTGGTGGCCACCGCAGGGCTGCTTTGCTCACGACTAACTTTTTCGATCGCAGGCTGAAGAGGCTTCATTGTCGTGCCTTTCACGACGTGTTGATAAAATTTTCCACGCTCTAATTTTATAAAATCAGTCGCCTTGTATCCGGCACGCATTTCATCATTTAGCTTTTCCATAGATTATTCTCCCCGAAGCAATTACACGGTTTACGTCAACCACGGGTTAAGTGTAGATACGCCAGTATGGATAAAGTCTGATGTATTACGTGTGACAACCGTCAACCTATGTTCTAGCGCCGAAGCGGCAATCATGGCATCGTATTCGCCAAATTGGTGAGGCGAACGAAGCCCGCCACACACAATTGCCGTACTTTCTGTGAACGGCAATATGCGCCCAGTAAACGCGGCTCGCACCCCGATCAACCACGGACGCAGTGCTCCACCTTGCGGTGGTTCACGACGTTCTAACGCACGAATACCCCTCTCCAATTCGAGCACGGTAACTGCAGTGATAAACAGTGTGGATTGTAGTTGCTGAGCCGCCCATGCGCGCACTTCTGGCGATTGGTTCGACTTACCTTGACGCAATTCCGAAATTACGTTGGTATCTAAAATGTACATGATGGGGGCAGCGTTTAGTCAAACTCAATCGGTCGACTTTGAATTTTCAGACGCGGCAGATCAAACTCGAGGTCCCCGCCCCCTGGAATGCCATCCATCACCGCTAATAGGGATTTCTCACCTTGTCCAACGATGCGATAATAGTCATCAATCTGGAGCAAAGCAAAAGCTGGGCGACCGCGATCAGTGATGAATACGGGTCCATCAACGGCCGCGCGCTTGGCGGCGGATACATCGCGGGTAAAGTCACGGCTGGATACGGTGTGAATTGACATAACTGCCTCGAAAGAGTTTTATGTTTGTATGTTATGACAATTCTGCTGCTTGGTCAATGTTTCCAAAGACGATTCGCGTAATATCGGCATTTGCTGAGCGTGCTGGATTCAGGATAATAATACTATCGGATTACGGCGCTGTGGTTCCCGAGACTTTGCGTTTAGGGGATAGTGGGGGTGATGGTGTCAAATTTAGATTTGGCGTTTTCAGCCGCGCGCAATAATCTGCAGACGCTCCTTTAAGCTCGTCGAACTCTGAGCGCCCTGCTCGCGATTTCACCGCTTTCAGTCTCGGCGAGAACTCGGATATTCTGATCTCTATCTATATAAAATGATTCAATTAAAAACTCTAATTCGCAGATTGCCAACCTTGGATAATCTTTCTCCTCCGTAGCTGGATCAAAGTGGTCATCGATAAAATTTTTCGAATTGCTAAACCCAGCTGCCAGATCTTCCGTGAGAGCAAGTTGCTTCTTATCAGACTGAATCCTCACTACTAACTTCTTAAATGGCTCGGCAAGCGGCGTAACGATAGAGACAACAATACCCAACTTAGGTAAAGTTGCGGGAATAGACGTAACAAGCAGTTCGGTCGCATAGACACCCATCAGCGATCGTTTGTTACCGAGCTCATGGCGAATGTCATCACAATATGTCACCTGAATATAACGCATATCTAACCAGCAACTTTAGACGAATTTTTGAGCGCTTCGGCGATTTCATCTCTAGAGAACTGAAGCGTCACAACGAATTTCTCGAATGTCTTAAAAAGCACATCATCAAGACCGCACTCAATCCGAGAGAGTCTCGCTTGCGAAGTGCCCATCAAAACTGCCAGCTTGGCTTGAGAAAGTCCACGCTTTAGCCGGAGTGCAGCGATGGTTGGCCTGCCGTCAATATCAATCACTTTAGCCAATCGTTTCCTTGCGGCGGCCAATGCAATGGCGCGTGAAGGATTTTGCTCATATTTTTGGAGCAAGGTATCTATACTTGAATAAGCATGTGGAATTACTGCATCGCGCGAAACCAAAACCATGCCGTAAATATTGCTATCAGTTGCTGGTTGCGACGTCGAAACGTAGCACTTAATAACTGGGGATATCGAGCTCGTCGTAGGCTGCGATAATTCGCCTCGAAATGGGGTGATTTTGGTCATAGTTAAAGTCACGATGAACAACTCCTAAAACATAATATCTAAATTGCTTTGGGTGAAAAGCATAAATGACTCGGTATTGGGCGACATTACCACCAATATGGACGCGTTTAAGCCGCCATAAGTTACGTTTATTCGATCTTTGAGAACTCCATACTTCAACCGAAAAGCTTGGGTCCGCAGTTTGAAAATACTTGTTCGAGCTAAGCCTGTCCAAGAGATCCTGATTACCGCTAAGCTCTTCAAGAAAAACGCCAATATCTGCCGCAACATCAGGCTTTTCCTGCCAAAGTTGTTCTATATCATCAGCGGCTTGGTCATGGACAACAAGTGAAAAAAATAATTTTTTTGAGTTTACCATACCGCCCACGATATATTCTTAAAATAACCAACATTTATTTGGGCTCAATATACGCCTATATAAATATGTAAAAAAGGGAGCGCGAGCTCCCTTTTTTATACCGCTGTACGCTTTCAATTTCAATTTCAATTTCTAAAACATCAAGGCCACGCCAACCATCAATCCCAGCTCAACGCCCCACCCGTCTGATACTCAATAACTCGTGTCTCAAAGAAGTTTTTCTCTTTCTTCAAGTCAATCAATTCGCTCATCCATGGGAAGGGGTTGGTGGCGCCGGGATAGAGCACATCTAGGCCGATTTGTTGGGCGCGGCGGTTGGCTACGAAGCGTAGGTATTCTTTGAACATGGGGGCGTTTAGGCCCAGCACGCCTCTTGGCATGGTGTCTTCGGCGTAGGCGTATTCTAGCTCTACGCCTTTGCGGAAAATGACTTCAATTTCTTTCTTAAATTCGGCTGTCCATAATTGTGGGTTTTCTAGTTTGATGGTGTTAACTAGATCAATACCAAAATTGCAGTGCATGGATTCGTCGCGCAAAATGTACTGATATTGCTCGGCGGCGCCGGTCATTTTGTTTTGACGACCGAGGGCTAAAATTTGTACGAAGCCTACGTAGAAGAACAAGCCTTCCATGATGCAGCTAAATACGATTAGGGACTTTAATAGCTTTTGGTCGTTTTCAAACGTGCCGGTTTGGAAGTGCGGGTCGGCTAGGGTGTCGATGAACGGGATTAGAAAACGGTCTTTATCGCGAATACATTTGACTTCATTGTAGGCGTTAAAAATTTCGGCTTCGTCCAGCCCTAGGCTTTCAGTGATGTATTGGTAAGCGTGGGTGTGAATGGCTTCTTCGAAGGCTTGGCGGAGCAAATATTGACGGCATTCTGGGGCGGTGATATGGCGATAGGTGCCGAGAATAATATTGTTGGCGGCAAGGGAATCTGCCGTTACAAAAAAGCCTAGGTTGCGCTTTACGATTAGGCGCTCATCATCTGTTAGGCCGTTTGGGTCTTTCCATGTGGCGATGTCGCGCGTCATGTTTACTTCTTGCGGCATCCAGTGATTGGCGCAGCCGGATAGGTATTTGTCCCATGCCCATTTGTATTTAAATGGCACGAGTTGGTTTACGTCTGATTTGCCGTTGATGACGCGCTTTTCATCGGCGCGCACGCGTTGAAAACGGGCGTCCATTTCGGCTTCGGTGGCGGGGGCTTTTGATGTTGCTTTAGCTACCGCTGGCGTCGCAAGCTGACCGCCGCTGAAAGGTACTGTGGGCGCTAATGCTACTAATGGAGGTGCTTCACCGTGGCCTGGGTTTGGAAAAATGGCTTCGGTGGCGGCTTCGATAACAGCGGGTGTTGCTGCGACTTCGTCGTCCCAGGATAATGACATGGTGAGGCTCCTACAAAGTTTTATGACTATTTAAAATGACTTGCGCATCTTCTGATTTTGGCTTTAAGTATTGAACTTTAAACTTTGAAATTTGAAGATGCGCAGCTTACGTTTAATGCTGAAACTAAAAACTATTCTAGCGGTGGAATGCGCAATACTTGGCCTGGATAAATCTTGTCTGGGTGGCTCAGCATCGGCTTATTAGCTTCAAAAATGACGGGGTATTTCATGGCGTCGTCGTAATATTCTTTGGCAATTTTTGAAAGCGTGTCGCCACTAACCACTTCATGGTATTCAGATTCATCTGCTGGCGTTTCCACTTCCATGCGGTCGTTTACATGGCCTACACCCGTTACGTTACCGCAGCAGAGCAAAATCTTTTCTTTGGTTTGTTGATCTGCTGCCACGCCATAAACATTTACCGTGGCGGTGGCACCGTCGAAGGCGACATCGAGCGCATTGGCATCTAAGTTTTGCGCACGAATGTAGTCGACAATGGCTGAAGACGCCGCAGCATTATTCGATGCTGCCGTGGCTTGCAATTGCTCGTCACTTGGTGCAGCGGCGGCTGCAACAGCAGCTTGCTCAACTTCTTTGCTGCCAAATAGTTTTTGGCCAGCAGTTTTCATAAAGCTTAGTAATCCCATGTCGTACTCCTTGAATTTTAAAAAAACGATTTTAATTTTTACGGCTTTGCTGCCTTGCCTTGTTGCTTTGAATGCTGCTATTTTTATTTGGTACCGCCCTACTGCTTCTCCTCCCCCGCCTACACACTCATACAGATAAACTTAACGACTAATGCCTTCGCACGGATTAACGATTAATGCCTCCTCATTAAGCCTGGCATGGCTTGCATTTCTACTTCCATCAAGGTACTGACGCTTTCTAAAACAACCGCGTGTTCGCAGTTTTGCACTTGAATAATTGCTTGCAAACAATCCGATTTATCGCGATAGCTATGGCCGGATTCGGCCAATTTACGGCCTTCTTCGTCGCTTAGCTGCCAGCGCCATTCGTATTGCAAATCTTGATAAATATGAAACTGCATAGGTTTCCTTTTTTACTTAATTCTCAGCAAAAAATGCTACTGACAAGCTTCGCATTCTGGATTATCGATGGAGCAAAATTGCGGGCTAGCTTCTGCAGCAGCCGCAGACACCCCGTTTGAAACCGCATTTAATTCACCACCGCGACCGGTTGATTTCTCTGCGGCAGTCGCTGCCAAAGTACGTAAGTAGTAAGTAGTTTTTAGGCCGCGCAACCAAGCGAGCTTATAGGTTTCATCCAGCTTTTTACCCGATGCGCCAGCCATGTAAATATTGAGTGATTGCGCTTGGTCAATCCATTTTTGGCGACGTGCTGCGGCTTCAATTACCCAATTGGTATCCACTTCAAATGCAGTGGCGTAAAGCTCGCGCAGTTCTTTAGGAATACGATCAATTTTGCCTAAAGACCCATCGTAATATTTAATGTCGGACACCATGACCACGTCCCACATGTTGAGCTTTTTTAAGTCGCGTACTAGGTAGTCATTGACCACCGTAAATTCGCCCGATAGGTTCGACTTTACGAATAGGTTTTGATATGTTGGCTCGATACACGCGGACACACCAATGATGTTGGAAATCGTGGCGGTTGGGGCAATGGCCACACAGTTTGAATTACGCATGCCGTAGGTTTTAATGCGGGTACGCAGTGCCGACCAATCCATGCTTTCCGACATATCCGCTTCTAAATAACCGCCGCGTTCGTCACGCAAAAGTTTTAGGGAGTCTTGCGGCAAAATACCACGGTCCCACAACGAGCCTTTGTACGTAGAATACTGACCACGCTCCGCTGCTAATTCGGTGGATGCCCAATAAGCGTAATAGCAAATAGCTTCCATGGAGTTATCAGCAAATTCAACCGCTGCTTGCGACGCGTAAGGCACGCGTAGCTCATGCAAGGCGTCTTGAAACGCCATCATGCCTAAACCCACCGGACGATGCTTTAAGTTGGAATTGCGTGCCTTTGCCACCGCGTAATAATTGATGTCAATCACGTTATCTAACATGCGCATGGCAGTAGAAATAGTGCGCTTTAATTTATCGTGATCGAGCGCGCGGCCACTTGGCGCTGTTGGGTCATCTTTCATGTGGTTGATTAAATTAACAGAGCCTAAATTGCACACTGCAATTTCTTCTTCGTTGGTGTTGAGCGTAATTTCGGTACACAGGTTTGAGCTGTGCACGACACCCACGTGATTTTGCGGGGAACGGATATTGCACGGGTCTTTAAATGTGATCCACGGATGGCCAGTTTCAAACAACATAGAAATCATTTTGCGCCATAGCGACAAGGCTGGAATGGTGCGGAATAAGCGCATCTCGCCACGTGCGGCTTTGGCTTCATAGCCAACATACGCTTCTTCAAACGCACGGCCAAATTTCTCATGCAAATCAGGTACGTCAGATGGTGAAAATAGCGTCCAATCACCGGCTTCCATCACGCGCTTCATGAATAAATCGGGAATCCAATTGGCGGTGTTCATATCATGCGTGCGACGGCGATCATCACCGGTGTTTTTACGCAGCTCCAAAAATTCTTCGATATCCAAATGCCATGTTTCAAGGTAGGCGCAAACCGCACCCTTGCGCTTGCCGCCTTGGTTTACGGCCACTGCCGTATCGTTTACTACTTTAAGGAAAGGCACCACACCCTGCGACTTGCCATTGGTGCCTTTGATGCGGCTACCTAGGGCGCGCACTGGCGTCCAATCATTGCCTAACCCGCCGGCAAATTTAGATAACAACGCGTTTTCTTTCAGCGCTTCGTAAATGCCGTCTAAATCATCGGCCACCGTAGTGAGATAGCAGGAAGATAGCTGTGAGCGGCGCGTTCCAGAATTAAACAGCGTTGGTGTGGACGACATAAAATCAAACGTCGACAATATGTTGTAGAACTCGATAGCACGGGCTTCGCGCTCGACTTCGTTTAACGCTAATCCCATAGCCACACGCATAAAAAACGCCTGTGGTAGCTCAATACGGGCTTCTTCAATATGCAAAAAATAACGGTCGTAGAGCGTTTGCAAACCCAAGAACGTAAACTGACCATCGCGCTCCGGCTTTAACGCCGCGCCAATTTTCTTCAAATCATATTGACCGAGCTTTTCATCGAGCAATTCGGCTTCAATGCCGCGTTTAATAAATTTTGGGAAATAGGCTGCATATTCACCCAGCATTTGCTCAGCGGTAATTTCACGGCCTAAAATTTCTTTGCGAATAGTGTGCATCAATAAACGCGACGATACTTTGCTGTAGGCCGGATCATTTTCAATTTTGCTGCGCGCAGCCAACGTGGCCGCTTTGTACACCTCATCAAGCGGAATGCCGTCGTACAGATCACGGATGGTCGATTCCATCACATCACTCACCGACACCGCATCACCCAAGCCGTCACAAGCATTAGTGATGATGGCTTCAAGACTTGCCATGTCTAACGGCTGACGCTGGCCATTTACGGTCACGTTTAATGCGTTGGTCGCAGCCGCAGCCACACCCGCTGGCGTAGCTGCCTTAGCCTGCGCGCGCTCTTGGGTGCGTCGCTCGCGGTATAGCACGTAAGACCGCGCCACTTCGTGGGCACCACCGCGCATAAGGGCTAATTCAACTTGGTCTTGAATTTCTTCAATATGAAACGTGCCGCCGGACGGCTTATTGCGCATCAATGCGGTAACGACTAACTGGGTAAGCTGCGTTACTTGGTCACGCATACGGGCTGAGGCCGCTTCTTGGCCGCCGTTAACGGCGATGAAGGCTTTGGTGAGGGCAATAGAAATTTTGTCTGGCGTGAAGGGTGCAATAGAGCCGTTGCGGCGAATAATTTTATAGTCACTCAAACGCGATTCTGCATCTTGGCGCAAACCCCCACCAAAACCAACATCCAAGCCGCCTTGCTGCGCGCCCATGGCGGCATTTTGCGAAGACGGTCGCGAAAGATTTTGATTAGCGTTAGCGACTGAAGCCGACGAGGCTGACATTGGCAGAATTGCGCTCATATGGGGAATCTCCTGAATCTATGCATGAATTATGTTTCGAACAAGCTTTGCGAATGCACGGCTTATTTGCTATTTTTTGTCTTAAACGTGGGTAGAGCGCGGTGTGGTTGGGCGTATAGTGATTTAAGGCGATTTATACAACAAATTACATAACAACTTTAAGTGCGTGATGACAACGGTTTAGCGATCAAATTGTGGGTCGTTTTTCGTTGATTTACATGCTGTTCGCTGCGCTTTGCTGCACCCCATCGCGCAATTAACATCGAAAACCAAGGTCTGCTATGAAAACATCAAAACTATCCACAGCTTATCCACCAACCCTGCACAATCCAACACGCCTTTATCCCCGGGTTATCCACACCAACCACTATATCTTGTGTTTTTCCGGACAACCAACACTATATCCTGAGCTTTCATAAAATTGCAATAAGTTAATTCGCAAAGCCGAATAATTAAAAAAAACCCAATAAATTCAATTACTTCCGAAGGGCGTTTCGGGCATAAATTGGGCACATTTCCGGCAATTAGTTAAAGTAAAGTCTTAAGATTGAGAAGATCGCCTTTTGACGCGCCTTGGCGCTCAAAATGTGCTCAAAAGCCCCGTAAAACAAGGTGTTTCGGGTGCGGAAAATAGGTGTTTTGACCTATTTTGGCGGCAGATTTTTGCGGCAATGAGCGTAAAGTGCGTCGAAAGCGCGTGCACAAAAGAAAAATGCCCAGTTACCGTTAAGTAACTGGGCTAACCGCTCTCGGAGGAGAAATTGACAACGAACTTAATCGCCGCAGTTGCTGTTGAGCAGCAAGCGTGCCAACTCTGAGTAGAACAGAATTATGGTTTTAAAATCAATAGCTTAAAGGATTCTAGGCTATTACTAATCGCGATCGCACCTCTGCTGGCCAGAAACGCGCACGCGCTAAATAAGTGCACCCATCTCACGATTGGTGCAGCTTTGTCGGCGCAGTGACATTTAGCGCGCAGTAATTGGGTCGCGTCACGAGCAACGCAACTCAACTACAGCACCGCACTTTCCAACAACGTCAGTGTCTGCGCTGTCGTATCCAACCGCGCGCGAACGCCTACCGGAATCGTGAATTGATGGGGAATATGGCCGAAGGAATAGCCGTAAACACTCGGCGTTTTAAGCGCCGCAAAATGGCTTTTTAATACTTCCGTCATCGTTAAGCTCACTTCATTGTCGCGTGGCTCTGATCGGGTAAACACGCCGAGCATCGTGCCTGCCGCATGGTCTAAGCCTTGGTTTTGATGCAGTTGATGCAACATGCGATCCACTTTGTAGGTGGGTTCAGATACATCTTCTAAAAACAGTAATTTATCGCGAATATCCGCCCCAAACGGCGTGCCAATCAACGCCATCATTACCGATAAATTACCGCCAATTAAGCGCCCTTCAGCCACGCCTGCCCGCAACGTTTGCAGCGCAAAATGCGGCAGCTCTGCAGCCTTTGCCGCGTTTTCAGCGGCCATGGGTATGGTGTAGGTGGGTTGCGGGTCCATTAGCACCGCTAACAGGTGTTTTAACGCGTATTCAGGCATAGCAGAACCCGCTACCGGCCCGTGAAACGTCACTAAGCCTGCCAAGCGATACAACGCCAAATGCAGCGCCGTCACATCCGAATAGCCGACCAGCACTTTTGGGTTTTGCCGCACCATGCCGTATTGAATGCCGGGCAACAAACCATTCGCGCCTGAACCACCGCGCGCCACCCACACGCCCTTCACCTCTTTATCGGCAAATGCGGCATGAAAGTCGTCCAAACGCTCGCGCACTGTGCCCGCATAGCCGCCGTAAGTTGCGCGAATGTTAGCACCTACTTTCACCTTAAAGCCAATAGACTCAAGCTTTTTCACGGCGTTTTGAATTTTATCGTCGGTCATCACGCCAGCCGGGGCGATTAGACCAATGAGATCGCCGAGCTTTAAACGTGGTGGCTTGATTAACGGCTGATCGCTGGCGGATTTAATGGCGGGCGATTTTGCCTGCGCCAATGGTGGCAGCGCGGCGATTGCCCACAACATTTTTAGCATCGCGGCGCGGCGCGATTTAACAGCGTTTTTCATCTTTGCCTTTCGTGACTGACAGCCCCCATCATACCAAGAACCGGACGAAATAGGTCCCGAAGATAGCCTGAAGATGCCCTATTTTAGGACGTCTTCAGGCACGCTTATAACCCAAAAATGCAATAAAAAAGGGCATCCACTTTGAGTAGATGCCCTTACATTTTTGCCCACATTACCCGTAACGTTTTTGGAGGCGCTGCTAATTTTAATGTTTACGGTTTGATGTTGAGCTGTTTAGCGGGTCTTGAAAATACTTGCCCGCTGTTGACTGCAAATGCTTTACTTAAAATTATAAGTAAGGTTGAGCGTGTAAGCGCGGCCACGTGGGTTGGCTACCCGTGCATCCCATGCTGTGCTTGATAGTTCATCTACGTTTGCTGCTGTAAATGGTGGGTCGGTATTCAAGATATTTTGCACGCCACCGATGATGGTGAGGTTTTTAATCGCTTTATACGTTGCCGACATATTAAACACGGAATAAGCTTCCACATCTGGCTTCCAAGCTGGTGCAAACGCTACGCCACCGGGCACGTAGTCTTTATAGCCAGCTGAGTAGTTTTGCGAGAAGTTCGTAGTCCAATTTGGTGTGACGTAAGAAATAGATGCTGAGTGCTTCCACTTTAGGTACAAAGTAGACGCATTCCACGCACCGCCAACAGCTTCTACGTAGTCACGCGTTTTGAAGATACGTGATTTATAGCTGTGCATTTTGGTGCCGTCAATATTCGCTTTCCACACACCGCCCATGGCACGCCAATTTACAGTGGCGCTAAGTTCTGTACCACGAGTTTGATCGCCATCGGCGTTCACGTAACCGGCTCGAATGGCCGTCAACGCGCCGCTGGCATCGCGCTGGAAGCTGTCCGGGAAAGTTTGGAAGTTAGCCAACACGCCATCTGTGCCGGTAACTGACAATTGGAAAATACGCTGGGTACGCTCAATTTTCCATGTATCAACGCTTAAAGTCATCCAATCAAACGGTGACAACACCATACCAACTGTGCGCTGCTTAGAAATTTCTGGCTTCAAGTCAGCATTACCACCGCTAATTTGATCTACACGAATACCACAGGCCGCGTTGGTGGCCACAAACGTTGCGCACAAAATTGGGTCATTGATGTTTTGCGCCAATGGTGATGGGCCACCGACGGAGTAAAGTTGGAAAATGCTCGGCGCACGAAAACCTTCGTTGTACGATCCGCGAAACAATACCTGTTTAAACGGGTTGAAACGGAACGAAAACTTAGGGTTTGTAGTATTACCAAAGTCAGAGTAACGGTCGTTACGCACAGCGGCTGTGAACTCAAGTGAGCGCAATACAGGAATTGCGACTTCCGCATAGACGGCTTTAATATCACGGGTACTGTTACTGAGCGCGGTATCAAAAGGCGCCTGAAAAATTGCTACCGTTGATGCATCGTTACGGAACCCATAGCTTTCGCGACGCACGTCAAAACCAACAGCAGCCGCAACCGCACCGGCTGGCAACTGGAATAATTCGCCAGACAATCCACCGTCAAACTGGCTTAACTTAGATTCGCCGCCGAACAGGGACGCGCCGCTAGCGCTGGTAGCGGCCAAAGCCGCTAAAGCTTGGGGCGTCTGACTTTGCCCAGGTAAAAGCCAAGGATTTACAATGCCAGAGCCCAATAATTGGTTGAGCGCCAAGGTGGTGTAGTAACCGCCCTTCAGCGTTGAACCTGCTCTATTGCCGGCACGGGAAACACCAAGTTTGTAGTCGTAACCCCAAACTACACCTTCAAACGCCACCATTAAACGCTCGGCATTCGAGAGGTTGGTTCGCTCGCGTGGGCCGCAGGCGAGACAGCGCCAGCGATACTGAATTGGCCGATCGTTACGGAAGGTTGGAATAAATTGCTGCAAACTTTGATAGTACGGACCCCCGACAGGATAGGCATTGCCAGCTGCGATGGTTGTGTTAATTTGTATTTCTTCAAATTGGTTTGTGGCTTCTGTACGCGAAGCCACAGCTTCAAATATAGCGGTGTGATTTGCTGCAAACGCCCATGTACCACGTACCAATAAATTTTGACGATCAACGGGTTGCATCAATACGCGCTGTTTGCCGTAGTCATACGCGCAACCGCGTGCCGAGTTGTAAAACGCGGAACCTAGTACGTCAGCACGATATTGAAAAGTATCTTTGATGATTTCGCAATTGTTTTGGAAGCTGAGCAGATTGGCACGATTCATCGCAATGTTTGTCACTGGCAAGGTGTAATTACCAATTACTGGAGAGCCAATCGGGTTCACGCCCATACCGGTATTAGCCGCTTGGTTCTGGGTTGCAAATGGAGAGCCGCCGGTATCTGGTGTTAAGCCACGGTCAGGCTGTTGACCGTTGATAAAATCACGCTGATTACCACGCAATTTCTCTTGGCGGTCCATGGTGAAGCTCGCCAACACGTTGTAGCCGTCGCGCGCTAAATCGCCCATACCGGCAGTAATCGCGCCACGCGTGGTGTTGCCACCGCCGTCATGCGTAATATTGGTGCCACCAGTAATTTGTACGCCCGAAAAATCTTTGCGCATGATGAAGTTAATCACGCCACCGATAGCGTCGGTACCGTAAACCGCAGAAGCGCCGTCTTTTAGCACTTCAACGCGTGAAACCGCCGCTAGAGGAATCGCGTTCAAGTCAACCGCATTACCGCGTGCGCCGTGTGTAGATATACGACGACCGTTTAATAAGATTAGCGTGCTGGATGCACCCAAACCGCGCAAGTTAGCACCTGCAACGCTCTCGCTATTGCGGTTTTCGTTGGCGTTAATGCTAAAGGCCACGTTCGACGACATGTTATCGGCACCGTTGCCGTTGGCTGAAAGCAGGGAAACGAGTTGCTCAGCGCTGGTGATGCCTTCGCGATCAATTTCTTCTCTAGTAATAATTTGTAGGGGTAGCGCACCTTCGTCGGCAATCCGCTTAATGCTGGAACCGGTTACTTCGATACGCTCAACCTTTTGCGGTTTTGGCGCGTCTTTTTTAACTTCTGGCGCAGCGACTTGTGCGTAGGCTGGGGCGGCAATACAGATTAAGGAAATAATCTGGGCTAATTTCTTTAGTTTCACGGGTGTTCTCCTGAATTGGTTTCAAAATAAGAGAGGAATAGTCGTAACTACTTGCCACTGACGGTGCAACTGTCCGGTACAAATCGTTCTACGCGCGCTTGGGTTGGTTACTTCAATATAATACCACTTCAGTACCACTGCATCGAACTTTGCTACTAGATTCGGATTATTGCAATACATTTTTACCACACTCGGTCACGCCAGAACTAATATGGACTGCTTCACAAATTTATTCGGTCGCGGAAGTCGCGGCATTAAGCTACCGTTGCTAAATTTTTCGTATATTAATCAGGCACTTAAATATACTTTACGATAAAACTACGCGGGCTTTGCCCTTCTAGCGATACGCCAATGAGTGTTGCGTTTATTGCAGTTTTATTTCGCCAATATTCGGCGTTTGGCATCCGCACTAATGGTTTGTTGCAAAAAACCAACAGCACTAGCATTGCGGTTTAACACCGATTACCGCCGTAAAATACCCTGAAGACGCCCTATAATAGGGCATCTCCAAGGTATCAAGATTAGCCACAAGTGCCGATTCGCCGAAACCGCATCGCACCAAAATCAAAGTCGGATTCGCTCAAGGGCTTCAGCGTGAAGCCTTGAAGCTGCGCATCGCGGGCCGCGGGCGATTGAGCCGGCACGATAATGGCGTCGGAGTTGATGGCTTTGTCATCCCACAACAAAGCGACAGCGGCTGGCGCATTCGCGTTAACAATGCCCACCAACTTACCCTTGAAACCCGGTGAGCTTTGGGACGCGAATATTGCGCCCTCAGCACTGCCACACAGCGCAACTTCACCAAACCACGCATCTTTATAGCGACCAAAATACGATGCAGCCACAGTTGCATCGAGCGCTTTGCGTTTGGGCGTGGCTGGTGTCGACGCCGCTTCGTTTGCAATTGGCACAATGGCCTTTGGTCGCGCTGAAATTGTCTTGCCGCGCATTAACTGCGATAAATCATCAATTATTTCTTTGCGGGCTAAACCCGCACTCATATTCATCAACACCGCAAAACCGCTATTGCGTGAGGGCGTCACCACAAAGTACGACACCATGCCCGCCACGCCACCGTAATGGTCATACCGTATTTCGCCCTCAGTCGCCACAATTTGCAAACCTAAGCCGTAGGTTTCAATGGCGGCAGGCTTTGATGCAGCGTCAAAATCGGTGCGCACTACCGCGAGCGGTGTATGTAGATCACGCCACAAGGCGTCGCTCAACCGCAATGCGGATGCCTTCGGATTAAGCTGAAACTGCAGCCATTTACCCATGGCGTTTGCATCGCACCGCACGCCACCGGCTGCGGCATCAAGGCCTTCAGTAATTGCACCGCCTGGCGCATCGGCGCGCACCATTTGCGTGACCCCATCTACGCGCATATGCGGTTGGGCAACTGATTTACGCGCGCCAATACTGGCATCATGTACCACGCAATGCATGTTGAGCGGGGCAAAAATTGCGCGCTGCACATAATCGCCGTAGCTTACGCGCGCCGCGCGCTGCACCACTTCTCCAGCAAGCGCATAGTTGATATTGCTATAGCTGAAGACGCCCGTATTGAGGGCATCTTCAGCCATTACTTTTAAGCCAAAAACGATATTTTCAAACTTAAATTGATTTGGCTGCGGCCACAGTAACGGTTCTAAACGGTCTAAGTTAAGCCGCGTTTGATGCGATAAAATTTGCCGAATAGTAAGCCGCGCCACCGCTGGATTCGCGGTTTCAAGCTCCGGGATGTGACGCAAAAGCGGGTCATCCCACTTTAATTTGCCGTCTTGCACCAGCAAAGCAACGGCTAATGCAGTGATCGGTTTTGAGATAGAGCCCACTTTAAGTAAGGTGTTGGTGCCAACAGCAGTGCCGTTGGTGATTTTGGTTACGCCAAAACCTTTTTCATAGGCCACTTTACCGTCTCTGACGAAAACAATAGCCATGCCTGGGACGGCGTGCTTTTGCATCGTCGCTATTGCGGCGACGTCAATTTGTTGGGTTAGCGTGCGCTTTGATGCGTCGTCAACAGCATCACGTGCAAACGTGCCTGCAAACGTGCTAGAGGAGCTGGCCAAAAATAGGAGTAATGCGACGCTGCGATAAAATTTAAGCATATTTATTCTAAAAATCGAATTCAGTTATGGAATGATGTTCTGCATATTAACTGCTGCAGTTACAACTGCATCGCCAATTGCGATTAAAATCGATTCAGTGTTCGCCCTAATCCGCACCGACCGCACCCTTACAGCATCGCCGCTAGAACGCTTATGAAACTTATCGCCACCACATTCAACTTTTTGGCATTGGCCGCAACGACTATTTTAGTTGCCGCAGCAATTTCAATGCCCTGCTTTGCCAATAGCCAACTGCCGGAACCGGTCGTAGCCCTATTGCAAAAAGCCAACATTCCGGCAGACGCAATGGCCGTGTGGGCTTATCCACTTACTGGCAATAGCCAACCGCTAATCACTCACCAAATTGACCGTAAGATGCAGCCTGCATCAACGATGAAATTGGTGACAACCATTGTGGCGCTTGACCAATTAGGGCGAATTCATCGCGGCAAAACGGAGTTTATTAGCGCTGGCACCATTGAAGGCGGTGTATTAAAGGGCGCGCTGATTATTAAAGGTGGCGCTGATACAGACCTAGACTTAGACGCGTTCGCAAACATGCTCAAAACCCTTCGCCAGCGCGGCATTACGCATATTGAGGGCGATGTGATTGTTGACCGCACGCTGTTTCAACCGGCGCGGCTGGAGCTGGGTATTCCTGCATTTGATGACGCACCTGAGTTTCAATATAACGTCATCCCCGATGCGCTGTTGCTTCACTTTAATTTGCTGAGCCTTGAGCTAAATAGTAGCGGCACAGACCTGCGCACCAACATTAACACCGCGCTTGAAGGTGTCGCTGTAAACACCAGCGCCATGACTTTAATTGATGCGGCCTGCAACAAATGGGAGGACACGTGGAAGCTGCCCGATGTAAAAAAAGATGCTGCCAGCGGCGTAATTACCATTCATTTAAAAGGCACGTTTCCGCGCAACTGCAAAACCACCACCCAACTTAATTTACTCGACAAGGCCGACTACATCGACCGGCATTTTCGTGCGGAGTGGAAGCAGCTTGGCGGCACGTTTTCGGGCAACTTTAGAGAGGCCGAAGCACCGACAATAACAGCTGCAAACGGCCTAAATATGGGCGTCTTGGCGGTGCATCAGGGACGCACCTTTACTGAAGTAGTGCGCGACATCAATAAAAGATCCGACAACGCTTTAACGCGCTTAACGTATTTAAACTTAGGCGTGCCGCGCATTTTAAATAGCTTTCCCAGCGCTACAAATACAACGCCAACGCTTGCCCGCGCCGACGCCGCCGTGCGCGCATGGACTGCGCGCAACAACATCAACAGCGACGGTTTGGTAATTGAAAACGGCTCAGGCTTATCGCGGCTTGAACGCGTTAGCCCGCAGCAATTGGGCAGCATGTTAGACGTGGCGTGGCGCAGCGATTACGCGCCGGAGTTTATGTCTAGCTTACCGATCGTGGCGCTTGATGGCACCATGCGAAATCGCTTAAAGCTAGGCCCCGCATCGGGCCGCGCGCGCCTAAAAACGGGCACCTTGCGCAATGTGGTCGCCCTTGCAGGCTATGTGCATGACGCGAATAACACACCGCATGTGGTGGTGGCGATGATTAACCATGACAACACGCCAAACGGCGGCACGCGAATATTGGATGCCTTAATTGACTGGGTGGCGCAATCAAAACCAATATCGACGTCGCTTGCATTTCATTTGGGGCCGCAGCCTTAGCCGCAACGCTACAATTGGCGATCATTCAAAATTTTTGAATATTCTCGGCAAAGTAAGCGCATTGCAAAGCAGCATTAGCAACGGCATCATGATTGTTATGCGAGAATTAAATATTATGTTGCAGCATATAAGCTTTAGGAAAAAACTCCTTTGAACACGACTCTACAGGCTACTAACAATGCAACCGTGCGCTACGGCGCCATTGCCATCGCCTTTCATTGGTTGCTGGCATTGCTAATTTGTGCGTCGTTTGCGGTGGGTTTGTATATGACAAGCTTGGCGTTTTCACCACAGCGGTTAAAGCTGTACAACTGGCACAAATGGGCGGGCGTCACCATTTTGGCACTGTCCGCGTTGCGCTTGCTGTGGCGTCTCACGCATAAAGCACCTGCGCTACCCGCCACCATGCCGGCGTGGCAAAAATTAGCTTCGCATGTGTCGCATGGGGCGCTGTATGTGTTTTTCTTCGCTGTGCCGCTGACGGGTTGGGCTTATAGTTCTGCGGCGGGGTTTCCAATTGTGTGGTTTGGGGTGTTGCAGTTGCCAGATTTTGTCGATAAAAATCGCGAGCTAGCTGAGCTAATCAAACCGCTGCACTGGATAGCCGCGTACAGCTTGGCTACCGTGGTGGTGGTGCATATTGCAGCGGCGCTAAAACATCATTTTATTGACCGCGATAATATTTTGCGACGCATGTTGCCGCAAGCTAAAAAATCATAACTTAAGGAATCGTATGTTGAAATTTATCGTATTAGCCGTGGCGTTTTTAAGCTTCACAAACTCTGCGTTCGCGCAACAAAAGCTAATCCCTGCAGAAAGCGAAATTGCGTTTATCAGCAAGCAATTGGGCGTTCCGGTAAGTGGCAAATTTAAAAAGTTTGATGCGCAATTAGCGTTTGATCCTAAAAAACCCGCCGCTTCCACCATCAATTTTTCAGTTGATTTACTGAGTGCCGATGTTGGCAACGCGGAGACTGAAGTTGAATTGAAAAAACCGGGCTGGTTTAACTCGCTAAAAATACCGACTGCGACGTTTGTATCGACGAGCGCCAAGGCGCTAGGGGGAAACAAATTTGAGTTCGCAGGCAAGCTCACCATTAAAGGCATTTCGCAAAATATAGTAGTGCCCATCACCATTGCCCAAACGGCTGGTAAGTCCCGTGCAACGGGCACCTTCACCACCAAGCGCCTTGATTTTAAAATTGGTGATGGTGACTGGAACGACGTGTCGCTGGTCGCGAATGAAGTGGTTGTAAACCTAAATTTAGTGTTAACCGGCATTGCCCCGCTGTAATTTTATTGATGTACTTATTTGAAAGCTGACCTATGAAAAAAACCTTAACTACCCTAGCCTTAGCCGCCGTTTTTGCAAGCGGCTTTATCGGACACGCCAACGCCCAAAGTGCTACCTACAGTATCGAGCCCACCCACACCTTCGTCACGTGGGAAGCCAAGCACTTTGGTACGTCCACCAGCCGTGGCCGCTTCGATAAAAAATCTGGCTCCATCACCATCGACAAAACGGCTAAAACCGGAAAGGCCGAAATCACCATCGACATGACATCCATGAGCACGGGTGTAGTGCCGTTTGATAAGCACCTCACGGGCAAAGATTTTTTTGCAGCAGACGTCTTCCCAGAAGCCAAATTTGTGGGTAGCGGCTTTAAGTTTGACGGCGATAAGCTCGTTGAAGTAAGCGGCAATCTCACCATGAAAGGCAAAACTAATCCCGTCACCCTAAAAGCAACGGCGTTCGGCTGCTATCAAAATCCGTTTGTGAAACGTGAAGTGTGCGGCGGTGATTTTGAAACCACCATCACCCGCAGCCAATACGACATGCCCTACGGCACGCCGGGTATTCCGGACAATATTCGTTTGCTGATTCAGGTAGAAGCCATTAACCAAACGGCACCGGCCGCAGCGCCAGCAGCTGCCAAGTAACACTTTAAGTCGCAAATAGATGCCTGAAGACGCCCTATTTTAGGGCGTCTTCAGGCATTTTTTATTCTAGTTTATGCGTAGAGCAGCTCAAAATCAACGCGTGTATGATGTAATTTCTTGCCCGTAACAACGCAACGTATTGGATCGTAAACAACTAACCGAAGGAGCATAACCATAAACTACGTCGATGGCTTTGTAGCAGCCGTACCCACTGCAAATAAAGAAACTTATCTCAAACATGCGCAGCTTGCTGCCGTGGTCTTCAAGGAGTACGGTGCGAGACGAGTGGTGGAAACTTGGGGTGAAGATGTGCCCGACGGCAAGCTCACGTCGTTTCCCATGGCCGTTAAAAAAGAAGCCACCGAGACCGTCGTTTTTTCTTGGATTGAATGGGCAAGCAAAGCAGCGCGCGATGCCGCATGGGCAAAAATCATGGAAGACCCACGCATGTCGCCCGAAGCGAACCCAATGCCTTTTGACGGCAAGCGTTTGATTTACGGCGGGTTTCAAATGATTTTGAGCGCCTAACACGCACATCTCCAAATCGTTGCAACGACGTATTTCTACTTTCGCACACTTGTCTTAATTCCACCCAGAGGATCGCATTGATGATGTATTTCCTTATCGCACTCATTTTTATTGCACTGATTTTCACCGCCTACAAATGCTACGAACGGTGGCGCAATTGGCAATACTGTCACGCGCGCGTGCTCTCGCACGACTACACCTCGGAGCAGTCAGAACGGGACCAGCGTAACGACACCGACAGCGTCATTCAAATGCAAGTAACCTTTCGCGACCACCTTGGCCGCGAGCATGAAGTGCCCATCAAGTTTGGTATGCAGGGCGGCCATACGCCGCCTAATGAGATACATATTTGGTTTCGCCGCGATGATCCTAAGGCGGTGTCAACACACGGTGTAGGCGCTTACGTTGGCGGACTAATCGGCCTAGGTGTGGCGCTTGTGGTAACGATCGTGGCGCGCAATGGATAGTGAATGCGGCGGCAGCGCCCCCTTTTGTGGCGTCAACGTTAAACCTAGAAACGGTGAAGGTTCGTGAGCGCAATGCTTGGAGAAGCTTTATTTTAGGGCGTCTTCAGACTATACATATGCTATTTTTCGCTTCTGATGATCTTATAGACTATCACTAATGCGCCTAAGCCAACACCGCCAAAGACCAGCATAAACGCGCCGTTGAACCACAGCATACCGGTGCGCAGGTCGCGCGTTAACACCGCCTCGTTTGGCTTATCGGGGTTATACCAGCCGGGCAGCGGTTCGCCAGAATTACGCGCGGCACTTAAGATTCGATTCCAGTCCTCCTGATAGCTGCCGACATTGTCATAACCCGCATCGGCGTCGTTAATGCGTATCTGCGTACCGTGGTGGGTGGTCTGGCCAAGCTGGTAACGATAGCTGGTGATCGTGGAATAGGTGGCGCTACCTTTACTCGTCTTTTGGCTGCGCATTACTACGGTGTCAATGCGCGCGTCCATCGGCTGCCAGTTTTTCATGCGGATAACACTCGCAATATCGCCCACCACGCGGCTTCCGGTGAACAAACCCACGCCCCCAAATAAAACGGCAAATAGCAGCGCAACCAACACTGGGAATATTAATTTCATGACCCTCCTTCGGCCGAACAGCATTGCGAAAATTTGTATACCGCTGTTGGGCAATACACCTGCCCAACCTACGTTTTAGCTTTTTAATCGGCTGAAGAAGCTACAATCATCTTGAAGCATTCTTTAGTAGTTATTTCTTTAACTTCTATTCCACCCGCATAAATTCAGCCCGCACTACGTTTCTATCACCACAATCAAAGTGCCACCATTCGCTATTGATACCAAAAAATCCCGCGCCTTGCATTACGTCGCGCAGCAAATGTCGATTGTCTAGCTGCGCTTGATTGAGTTTGCCAGCGGCTAAAAACTGCGCTTCTAATTCGGGTTGCGACATATCGACTAGCTCGTCAAAGCCGGTGCCCATATCTAATTGCTCGCCTTTTTCGTCGATCAAGCTAAGGTCGACGGCCATGCCGAAACTGTGGATGGAGCCGCGTGCGGGGTTGGCGACATACATTTCTAGACCAGTGCCTGCCAAAGCGTTGAACATTTGCACTTGTACGCGCTGCGGGCGCAGGGCATCGAGCACAACGAAGCTCAGGTCAGGGCGCACCGACTTTAACGCCGTTAAGGCTTGTTTTAGGGCGTTTGCGGCCTGTTTATGCAGCCATGCGCAGTCGAATGGCGCGTACATATCGCGACCGACAAAATTATCGGTGGTGGCGTAACGCAAATCAATTTTTACACCAGCAAGGGTGCTGAGGTGGACAAAATCAGGGTGATCTTGAAGGTTTTCGATCTGGAGCTTGTTGGTCATTTTGTTGCCTTAATTTATCGCATTTTCGAACACAATCGCCCGCTATAGTGCGCTGGTAGGGACAATATTGCTAAAGAAGGTCCAAAAATGTCGCTAGATTGGGTTTTAAGCTTACTTAATCTAGGATAATACCAGCCATATTGCCTTACCCAAATTCGTTCACCGTCGCCTCCATACTTTACCGAAAGCACCCGCCATGTCCGATCAGTCTCGTTATCTCATCAAGGGAAATCAACCCGTTAGCGGCCGCATTAAAGGCTTGGGCGCGAAAAATTTTGCGACTAAAGCGATGGTGGCCGCCCTGCTTGCAAAGGGCACCACCAAGCTGCTGAATACGCCGCGCATTGGTGACGTAGAAATTACTTGCGAGATGCTGGAAGCATCGGGCGCTAAGCTCACTTGGCATGATGATGGGCTAGAAATTGATGCGACGAATTTGCACTCATCTAAAGTGCCAGTGCCCGATAGCGGGTCAAATCGAATTCCAATTTTGTTGCTAAGCGTATTGCTGCAACGCCTTGGAGAAGCCCATGTTCCGGCCGTTTCGGGCTGCAATATCGGTGCGCGGCCAGTGGATTTTCACTTAACGGCCGCACAAATGTTTGGTGCTGAAATTGATGTGCAACGCGATGGCTATCACGCCACCCGCAAGGGCGCGCTCAAAGCCTGCCATTACAAATTACCCTACCCAAGCGTGGGTGCGACGGAGAGTTGCTTGTTTTTAGGCGTGCTGGCGAAGGGCACAAGCATTATCGAAAACGTGGCTACCGAGCCAGAAATTATCGCGCTGATTACCATGCTAAATAGCATGGGTGCTTGCGTGCAATTGCTACCCAATCGCGAACTGATTATTGAAGGTGTAGACGAGCTTTACGGTACCAGCTTTGAAGTATTGGGTGATCGTATCGAGGCGGCTTCGTGGGCGGCCTTGGCGGCAGCGACGGATGGCGAAATTATCGTGGATGGTATTGATCCCGCCACGTTAATCAACTTCTTCGGACCGTTTAATAAAGTGGGCGGCGGCGTGTCGATTGAAGGGCCTAAATCAATTAAGTTTTTCCGTCGCAAACCACTGCAAAGCACCGTGATTGAAACCGACGTATTTCCAGGCTTTGCCACCGATTGGCAGCAGCCATTTGCGGTGATGTTGACGCAAGCTAAGGGCACGTCGATCATTCATGAAACCGTCTACGAGCGCCGCTTTGATTACCTAAGCGCGCTGTCAGCTTTAGGCGCGCGCACGCAAATTGAAACCCATTGCTTAGGTAGCGTGGATTGCCGATTTAGGGGTCGCGATTTTCCGCATAGCGCAATTATTCAGGGGCCTAGCGCGTTGCGTTCAGATGGCTTGAGCCTAGATGTGCCGGACTTACGCGCAGGGTTGGCTTATGTGATGGCGGCCGCGCTGGCGGAAGGCGAAACGACGATTTCATCTATCTCACGCATTGAGCGCGGCTATGGGGACTTAATTAGCCGGACGAAGGATTTGAGCTTGGCGATTACCAAAATATAACGGTGACCCCAAAAAAATACCCTGAAGACGCCCTATTTTCGGGCATCTTCAGGGTATTGTTGTATCGCAAACTCTGCTACAAGCTACGCCGATACCCGTTCAATATCCACCACCAAGGCCGCATCTTGCGCCTTCCAGCGGAAAGGCACTACGTACGGACGCGCGCGGGTGTTGGACGAAATAACTTCTGGACGACCACGAATGTTAATGGGTGGGGCGATATCTAGATCAGGCCCAAAGTGCTGGCGGGCATTGCCCGAAAACGTGTTGGCTACCTCGCCTACCATGTCGAGAAAATGGGCTTCTTGCAGGTTTTCGCCCATTGATAAAATAAGCAGCGCCAACATGGTGCGTGAGGCTGAAAAATAAATATGGCCTTTAAAACCGCCATGCACCGCGATGATACCGGTGTAGTCATAAATAGGTGGCGGGTTTTGCTCGTCGGCTAAGTAGGCAGAACGCACGGTTGCACCCTCATCCGACAACTGGCGGAAAAACCGCAGAATCGCTTCTACGAATACTTTAATGTCTTGCTCTGTGAGATCGTTCATTTGCGTCTTGGTTACCTATCTTAAACTGCTTTTTATGATGGGCTGTTGTTGGCCGTCGTTACCTATTGGCGTCCAAACAAACCTTATTTTATTCTTCTTCTACCACTTCGCGCAGCGCGGTGAGCAATTCTAAATCAGTAAATGGTTTATACAAAAAGCCGTGTGCGCCGCGCTTTAAGGCTTGTAGCGCCGTGGCTTTGTCAGACAGTGCACTGACAATCAAAATGCGCAAATTAGGATCCACTTTTAGCAGCTCCGTTACGCAAGTTACACCATCCATTTCTGGCATGGTGATGTCTAGCGTTGCCACTGTGGGCGCCAAATTTTTGCAGAACTTAACGGCTTCAACGCCATTAGGCGCTAAACCTACAATGTTCCAACTTGAATCTCGGCTGTCCATCAGCACGCGGGTAATGCGCAGCCGAATTAGGTTGGAATCATCGACTACTAAAAGTTTATGTCTTATGCTCATACTGAAACTCGCACCGTAAATTGAGTGAATTGATCGGGTGCCGAAGATAATCCTAATCGACCCCCTAAGCCTTCGACTTTGGCTTTTACAACATCCAAGCCTACGCCACGACCCGCGTCTTTAGTGACTTCAGTTGCGGTTGAAAATCCTGGCTCGAATATTTTTGCCACTAAATCTCGTGGCGCTAACAATGCGGCGGCTTCAGCATCCATCACGTTGTTACGCACTAGCGCGTGACGAATATTTTCGGGCTTAATGCCGTCACCGTCGTCGCGCACTGTCGCTTCATATTTGCCCGCTTCGGTGGCTTTAACGGTAATCACAATATTGCCTGCGGCTGGCTTTGAACGTTCTTGGCGAATAGATGGAAGCTCAATGCCATGCACGATCGCGTTGCGCAACAGCTGCACCAGCACGTCTTTTAGCTCGCGCTGATGGTTTTCAGATAGACGATTGATGTCGGCAATATCGGTATTCACCAATACTGTTTTGCGCAAATCGCTGGCAATGCGCGTGGCTAAACCGCGCATTTGTTCGGCAAACTCTTCAGATGCTGGCGTAACAAAACCTGGCCTCGCGCCGGCGATGGTAAGCGAGCTTTGGCCGCGACCATATTCAGTTAATTTGCCGCCAATGGCCTGCAAACTACGCAACCGGTCAAAGCATTCTGTAAGTGCTACTGACAAACCAATTAAATCCTCGCCACCAATACTTTGCCGCGACCGAGCTTGTGCAATTTCCGTTTCAAAATCATGGCAAGCCTGCTCAAAAGTAGAAATACCAAGGGACGCCGCCTCACCCTTTAGTGTGTGAATGCGACGGTAAGCTTCGTTAATCGTTTCGCGATAGGTTTCAGGCGATGCGCCGGTTGAACGTAAAATTTCATTTAAGCGATTAAGTGATTCATCAGCATTGCGCAAATAATTGGTGAGGGTATGTGGTGGCACTTTTAGTAGCTGCAGCAATACCGCCATTTCGTTTTTAGCGCGCTCCTTGGCTTCTTTAATTTCGTCACCCAAACGCACGTTTTCGGTCACGTCCACCACCGTAACCAACACGTGTTGAAATTGTCCGTCGCGCATCACGCGATTAAAGTTCATCGACAAATGTCGTTTACCATCTGCAGGCGTGTTCACTTCAAATTCGGTGAGCGGGTTTAGGTCGTTCATCAACGATTCTTTTACGCGCCCTGCAAACAAAAGCTCTAGGTAATCCTTCGCCGCTTCGTTGGTTGCAGGGTTCACCATTGATGCCATGATCTGCAAGAAGTCCGCCCCTGGCGTGGCCGGACGACCTAACACTGCTTCAACCTTTTTAGATTGCTGTTGGCCCACCGTAAAGTCGGCTTTGACGAGGAACAAACCTTCGCCTACCGTATTTAAAATATCTTCGGTTTCTTGGCCCGACTTCACCAAGGCCGCATCGGTGGTGCGTACTTTGCGCACGATTAGCATCACGACCAATGCAAACAACGCCAGCGCCAACACAATACCGATTACTTCGGCTATTTTTAGTTTGGCTGCCAAATCGTTTGAATCGGCTTCCATGGCAATAGTTAGATCGTTCATTGATGTTAGCAATGGCACGCTGTTGCTACGCACCTGCGCGACTAATTTCGCCATTGTTTCAGGTGATTCTTTTGCTAAAAAAGAATCGATCACCGGTTTCCA
>JAYUOW010000259.1:0-3336 GCA_043760555.1 Betaproteobacteria bacterium | reverse complement strand
CGCTATCTACGATACGCCTGTTCAAGGCCAATGCGCGGTTTCGGTAGACACTCGCGGCTATTTTAGGGCGTCTACGGGCATGCGTTGGATTGCAAATTTGTCGCGTGGATAGGGTCGTTTGATAGCGTCTGTTCGTGTGGATGCTACGCGAGTTGAGTTATCCCACTGCTATTTTAATCGTGCAAT
Source organism: Betaproteobacteria bacterium (assembly GCA_043760555.1). Classification (GTDB taxonomy): domain Bacteria; phylum Pseudomonadota; class Gammaproteobacteria; order Burkholderiales; family Usitatibacteraceae; genus JANMDR01. The sequence continues at coordinate 3,150 of JAYUOW010000259.1, read as the reverse complement.
AACTAAAAACACCGACGAATTTTTGAGATTTGCAATAACAATCGTCGTTTTGATATAGAAATGAAATCAGCCACGACTTATACTAGCGTATAAAAAACTAGTTATAATTCTGACTATTATTTGAAGGGACTAATCATGCACACGTGGCCTGTACAAGACGCGAAAGCGCGGTTTAGCGAAATGCTTGAAACAAGCCTTATTGAAGGCCCGCAGATGGTGACCAAGCACGGTAAAGCCGCTGCCGTGTTGGTGCCCATTCCGCATTGGAACGCCCTGCAGGCGTCTAGCAAAAGCACGCTTAAACAACTGCTGCTGGATCGAACTGTAGTTGCCGATATTGCCGTGCCTGCGCGTGGCGGATTAAAACTGCGGAAAGTTTAATGTTTTTGCTCGATACCAATGTGGTTTCTGAGTCACGCAAGCAAAAGCCTCACGGCGGCGTAATGGCGTGGTTCGCGGCTCAAGATGCGCACACCCTATTTATCTCCGCAATGACTATCGCTGAGTTACAACGTGGGGTTGAAAAAACCCGTCAGCAAGACAAGTTAAAAGCTGCACAAATCGAATCATGGCTGGAGCAAATTATTGCCAGCGGGCAACTTTTAGCGCTTGACGCAGCAGTGTGCCGACAATGGGCAAAACTGATGCACGGTAAATCAGACACCTTGGCAGAAGATGGATTTATTGCCGCCACTGCGCTTGTGCATCGCTTAACGGTAGTTACCCGCAATGTGCGTGACTTCAAAGCGCTCGGCGTGGCAACGCTTAATCCGTTTCAAAAAGTAGTGTAGCAATGTATTTGTTGGCCATTTTCTTATCCCGCGCTTAGCAACATGCTGACTTAGAAGTGTGGTTTGGTCAAAGTACATTGCGCGTAGGCAACGCGTCGGATGCTTTTATTAAATGTAATGTCTGAAGATGCCCTATTTTAGGCCGTCTTCAGGCAGATATGACGCTCATTTTGAAGGTTTGCCTGACGTAATTTTGTTTGCAAAGTCGAAGGCATAAGTGACCCAAGCTATCTCTTATCCTGTGCCTCACAAGATGCTTATTTTGCAAAGCCGTTATGCGAAGCGCTGCGTGCTGCTGGCTTAGAAGTGTGGTCAATCACCGAGAGTTATTTTAGGCAAATTTATTCATGCTATCATGCCGCATGAATTGTCGAAAGGTTAAACAAAGATGATGCAAACCAAAATTGTTGGCACGAGCGGGCAAATTTCCATAGGTAAACAATACGCAGGGCAGCAAGTAATGATTGAGGAAATCGAGCCCGGAGAATGGCGCATTCAAACCGCAATTACCATCCCGACTAGCCAAGCTTGGCTTCACACTAAACTAGGCCAAACAGAGCTTAGCGACGCACTAGAATGGGCGGCGCAGCAAGCACCAAAGCAAACCACGCTCACATCGCTGGCTAAGAAAATGCAAGCAGCGCAGGTCGGTGAAACGGCAAAGGTTGCGAATGGCCGCCGCAAATAATCAAGTTTTGCTCGACCTTAACTACCCAAAATTTTTAGAAAGCCTATTTGCGCTTGAAAAAATAGATAAGCTTCAGTTGATCAAGCAGCTTGAAAAAATTAGCAAACTTAATTGGGCAGACTTGCAGCGCGACCCCGGTTTGAAATGGGAAAAAATACACCCTGTTCCAACGCTGTTGCGACAACATTTGCAGGGAGATAACACCCGCGCGCTCTACAGCATACGGCTCACCCAATCAAAACGCGCGGTGGTTCTGCGCGATGGCGACTACATGCGCTTTTTAGCCTTACCAAAAGATCATGATTCAACCTACGCGTGAGCAACAGCACTAAACCATGAGCGAAACACTGCCAACTTCCTCGCCCCCGCTCACATCCTCGCGCCGTCTAGCCGCGATCATGTTTACCGACATCGTGGGTTACAGCGCGCTCACCCAGCGCAATGAAGCCTTAGCACTTGACCTCTTAAGCGAGCACAACCAGCTCATTCGCGGCGTACTTGCCGCGCACCAAGGGCGCGAGATCAAAACCGTTGGCGATGCGTTTTTGGCGGAATTCGATAGCGCACTGGAAGCGGTGCGGTGTGCCATGCGCATCCAGCGTGACCTTAGCCAACGCAACGCGGGGCATGACGTCGAGCCAATCCATGTACGTGTGGGCATTCATTTAGGCGATGTGGTCTATCGTGAAGGGGATGTATTCGGCGATGGGGTCAACATCGCCGCACGCGTGCAAGCGAGTGCCGATGCGGGTGAAATACGGGTATCGGAGGACGTGGCACGGCAGGTTGCAAATAAGATTGAGCCTAAACTCATCGATTTGGGCGTGGTGGCGCTCAAAAATATTTCGCAGTCAGTACGCATCTATGCGGTGGAAGGCTTTGGGTCGCCAAACCCGGTGCAGCCAGTGGCGGATGTTGGGCGGGCAAAACAGAATGTGCCCACCGATCGAACTGATTCGCGTGAGCCCACTTCGCTTGGCGCGCCCAACGGCACGTCGAAGGCGCGTCCCCTCCCCGGCAAGTCATTTGCGGTGGCAGGTGTAGTGCTCGCCATCGCGGCAACACTTTTGGTTGTGCGGCCTTGGAAGAGTGCCGCCACGCCGCCGTCGGCAAGTGCCGCCAGCAATGCGTCACCAGAGGTGAAGCAACTGGTGACGCAAGTAGAAGATTTAATTCGCGACCCGATGACGGCAACGCGCGAAAACTATGTCTTGGCTGACGAGCTGATGCAGCGTGTGCTGAAAAGTGAAAACAATAATGCCGACAATTGGGTATTGGCCGCGCGCATATCGCTGATGCATATTCGACAAGCCTATGACTACAGCGCGCAAAGAAGGCAATTACTGAACGAACAAATCGAAAAGGCGGCGAGCCTGCAACCTGATTCCATCGCAGTAAAGGAGTTGTTGGCACGTCAGCGAGCGCTCGACAATAATAATGTCGAAGCGATCCGGCTTACCAATGAAATTCTCACCAAAGACCCTAAGAACCGTGAGGCTCTCAGTGTACAGGCGAGCATTGCGAGAGTAGAAGGCCGCGATGTCGATGTGGCTCAAGCTCTCGCCGCGTTAGACAAACTACCGGGCGGCGACCCGCTCACCTTGCTCTTTGAATCGTTGGCGCTCGCCCGTGCCGCACGCTTGTATGAGGCTGAAAAAAACTTCGACCACG
>JAYUOW010000258.1:0-29373 GCA_043760555.1 Betaproteobacteria bacterium | reverse complement strand
AAATCGAAGTGCAACGTTTTAATGCCGCCCGTAGTCAAGTTGCGATTGCAGTAGGTGATCGGCACACGGATAGGTCGGGTTAGGTGTTTTTTGCCGTGGGGCTCTATATCTAGTGCTACGTCGGGTTACGGCAAAACACGCCTAACCCGACCTACAGCTTTTAAGCACCTTTTTTCGAGGAGCAACCCAGTATTCATCGTTGCACTTCGAACTTGAATCCACCCAGCCCACAAGCATCGCGCCTTGGGCTGTTTTCCACCGCTTCAGATCAATTATTTAACCATCACCCAAGCCGTTTCCAGCCAGTTATCTGCGCGATGGATCACCGTTACTTTTTTACTAGATGCCCAAGGAATCATTTGGCGATGCAATGGAATATGCAGCACTTCATCGTGGTGCATTTGCATGGCTCTGTTGATTAACTCTTGACGCACTTTTGGGTTCATTTCGCCCTCCGCTTTTTGAATCAACTCATCTAACGCAGGTACTTTGTAATTACCACGATTGTATTCGCCAGCACTCGGTGTGCGGCTATGCAAAACCGGTTTTAACGTGAACATGGCGTCTGTGGTCGAGCCGCCCCAACCTAACAAATACATGCTGGTGTCAAGGTTTTGGGTTTTAGGGAAATAGTTGGCTTTGGTCATGGCGTTTACTTTTAGCGTCACGCCAATTTTCGCCCACATGCCTGCCAAGGCGATGCAAATTTTTTCATCGTTCACGTAACGGTCATTCGGGCAATCAATCGTCACTTCAAAACCATTTGGATAGCCGGCTTCAGCTAGAAGGGCTTTGGCTTTGGCAAGGTCGAGCGGGTGCCGTTTTTCGAAGCTTTTTGGCACACCCGCGCGCTCGGGTGCTGAAAGCGTGATGGCACTGGGAATAGATGAGCCGCGCATGACGGACGTTTTAATGGCTTCTACATCCACCGACTGATATAGCGCCATCCGCACGCGTTTATCTTTGAAGGGGTTTTTGCCTTTTACGTTTGAATAGAGTAGCTCGTCACGGGCTTGGTCCATGCCAATAAAGATGATGCGGTTTTCAGCGCCCTCATAAATTTTTAAGTTGGGGTCGGCTTTGAGTTTTTGAATATCTTGCACCGGCGGATCAAGAATAAAATCAACCTCACCCGTAAGCAACGCAGCCACGCGCGTCGGAGCTGATTTGATGGGGCGGTAAATAATATCGGTAACGTTGCCGGTGAAGCGGCCTTCTTTGATGCCCCACCAGTTTGGGTTTTTCTTCATCACTGTTTTAACGTCAGCTTCGCGCGAAACGAGCATGTAGGGGCCCGTACCCATGGCGTTGCGCACGGCGAAGGTTTCTTCTTTGGCTTTAAAATCTTGCGGTTTGGCCACGCCATTTTTTTCAGCCCATGCCTTGCTCATGATAAAAATATTACCGCTGCCAATCATGTCTGGCAACACTGGGTTGGGAACTGGCGTGGTGAGCTCAAAGGTGTTGTCGTCAATTTTGCGGGGCTTACCGAGTGCCAAGCCGTAATCTTTCATGTTGGACGTGGGCATGGCGGAACGCTCAACGGAGTACATTAAATCTTCCACCTTCAGCGCCGAGCCGTCATGCCATTTCACGCCCTGCCGCATGGTAAACACCCATGTGGTGGGTGAGGTTTGCTTCCATGTTGTCACCAAGCAAGGGACAAGGTTCATGGATTTATCACGGGTTAAAAGCTGCTCATAAATTTGGCCGTTAATTTGGTTGTTAAACGACTCATTTTGCGCATGAGGGTCGTGCGTAGAAGCATCGCCTTGACTAGCCCATTTTAGGGTGGCGGCTGTTGCTGACGTGGCTGAAAAACCTAGCGCCAGCATGGTGCACAACGCCACACTATGTAGCATGCGTCGTGAAGAATTGAGTTTATTTTTTTGCACTTTTAAAGCCTCCTTAGATTGAAAAATTTAGCATCGCCGCACTTTTAACGTAGCGCGCCAAACACTTTTTGCAAAATACCGCTGGCCTGACCGACTGGGTCTTTACGAATGGCGCGTTCTTTTTCGGCCACCATAAAAAATAAACCGTCCAGCGCTTTTTCAGTTACAAAATCTTCTACCGATGTTTCATTACCCTTTACTAAACCAAACTGTTTGCCTTGCGCTGCGAGGGCATTGTATTGCGCGGCAAGGGCTAGTTTATCCGTTACTTGTCCAACAATTGGGCGGAATTTTTGGCGTAATACTTCGGTGGTTTTTTCTTTAAAATATTCTGTACCTGAGGCTTCACCGCCGGTTAAAATTTTCTTCGCGTCCGAAATCGTCATTTGCTTTAACGCATCAGCAAAAATGGGTTTGGCTTCCGTTACAGCCAACTCGGCCGCGCGATTCATTTTTAGGGCGAGGTCTTTCATGTCCTTGTCTTTACCAAACATTTTCATGGCTTTTTCGGCTTTTTGCAGGGCATTGGGTAGTGGAATGCGCACTTTATCGTTACCAAAAAAACCATCTTCTTTGCCCAAACTTTCTACCGCAAAACGCGTACCGTCAGACAGCGCTTGACGCAAGCCGGAGCCCGCGTCTTGATCGCTAATGCTGGATAAATTAAAAGCGTTTGCTTGCGCGACGAACGTGACGCACACCGCACCTACGCTCAAGCTTAGCGCCCGTTTGAACCCGTGTATTAAAGTTTGCTTCATGATTTACCCCTTAGTAATTTTTTTGTGTTTAGTTTCAGGTGGTTACGCGCGATGGCCGTGTTTACTTTGGCACCCAGTCAACCAAATGCCTAACGCGGCAGTTAACTAGTCGGTGCACGTAAGCAGTTCGCATTTATTACACTTTATAGTTTACTCCGCTAAAAACATATTGTGCGGCAGCCAATTAGCCGCTGTGTGCAATATCGGCACCACATTTCTAATTTCTACTGCTTCGGGCGTAAACTGTTGGGTTACTAGAAAAATACGTCCAACTTTTTGGCGTCAAGTGCAAATCCTACAAGCTAAATATGAAAACCGCATTAAGTAACATCACCACGGCAGCACCCACATTAAAAGACCCCTTACTTCTTCAGAGCGCCGCATTTATTGACGGCGCTTGGAGCCAAGCAGAATCCCATCTTACCTTTGCGGTGACCAACCCCGCCACCGGTGAAACCATCGCCCACGTAGCCGATATGGGCTCGCTTGAAACGGCACGCGCCATTGCTGCCGCAGATGCGGCGTTGCCTAATTGGCGCGCGTTAACGGCTAAAAACCGTGCAGTTATTTTGCGCAAATGGTTTGATTTAATTGTGGCTAATGTAGATGACTTGGCGGCAATTTTAACGGCGGAGCAAGGTAAACCAATCGCAGAAGCCAAAGGCGAAATTTTATACGGCGCATCGTTTATCGAATGGTTTGCCGAAGAAGGCCGTCGTATTTATGGCGATGTAATTCCGCCGCACATGGCCGACAAACGCTTGTTGGTGATCAAGCAGCCGATTGGCGTCACGGCCGCGATTACGCCATGGAATTTCCCAAGCGCTATGCTCACGCGTAAGGCGGGTGCGGCCTTGGCTGCGGGATGCACGATGGTGATAAAGCCAGCTGAACAAACTCCGTTGTCTACGCTAGCGTTAGTTGCGTTGGCGATGCGTGCAGGCGTGCCCAAGGGCGTGCTGAATGTGATCACAGGCAATGCAGCTTCGGCACCGGCTATTGGCCAAGAAATGTGCGCTAACCCGATCGTGCGCAAATTATCGTTTACAGGGTCCACTGAAGTGGGTCGCATCCTTATGCACCAATGCGCGCCGACGATTAAAAAACTGTCGCTTGAGCTTGGCGGCAATGCGGCGTTTATCGTGTTTGACGATGCCGATTTAGATGCTGCAGCGGATGGCTTAATGAACGCAAAATTTCGCAATGCGGGGCAAACGTGCGTATCGGCCAATCGTATCTACGTGCAAGCTGGCGTGTACGACGTATTCGCAACAAAACTCGAAGCAAAAGCGCGAGCGCTAAAAGTGGGCGCAGGTACGGTGCCCGGCATGAATGTAGGGCCGCTGATTGATGCAGCCGCAATTGAAAAAGTGCAAAGCCATGTAGCCGATGCGGTAGCACTCGGCGCCACGATCACCACCGGCGGCACAGGCCATGCGGCAGGCGCGTTATTTTTTACGCCGACCGTTTTAACTGGGGTGACTGCAGCCATGAAAGTGGCGCGCGAAGAAACCTTTGGCCCAGTTGCACCGCTGTTTAAATTTGAAACAGAAGCCGAAGCTATCAAGCTTGCCAACGCCACTGAGTTTGGTTTAGCAGCGTATTTTTACAGCCGCGATGTTGGCCGCGTGTTTCGCGTTGGCGAGGCGCTGGAAAGCGGCATGGTGGGCGTAAATACGGGTGCATTTTCAAATGAGGTAGCGCCATTTGGCGGCATCAAGCAATCAGGGCTGGGGCGCGAAGGTTCAAAATACGGCATCGAAGATTATTTAGAAATTAAGTATTTGTGTTTGCAGGTATAGATTGTTTTTCGATTTTTCAATAAGGAGTAATACCCATGATCAGCACCAAAAAAAATGTACTTAAAGTAGCTGTAGTTGCCCTATTTACGGCCATCTCCAGCCAGTCTGTAACGGCACAAACCATCGCTGAACGGGCAGACAAAATTGCCGCTGAAGTGCAGGCATCTGCCACCGGCAAAGTAGCGCCAGAAAAAATGCCAACGGTGAACCCGGTTAAATTTCAAATTCCATTGGCGGTCAATGCGCTTATCACGCACGACATCCAGTTTGGTAAAGGCAAGCTTGCTGAAGCCAATCGTGCAGTGTTAATGCACTACACCGGCTGGTTGTATGACGCTACTAAACCTGACGGCAAAGGCAAGAAATTCGACAGCTCAAAAGACCGTGGCATGCCGTTTAGCACCATGATTGGCGTGGGCAAAGTGATTAAGGGTTGGGATCAAGGCGTGCCGGGAATGCAAGTGGGTGGCCAGCGCATTTTGTTGATTCCACCAGAGATGGGTTATGGCGCAGGCGGTGCGGGCGGTGGCTTAATTCCCCCTAATGCCACCTTGATGTTTGAAGTTGAGTTGATTGATGTTATCGGCGGAAAAGTGCCAGAAGCTAGACCTGCTGCAGCGGTAGAAAAAGCAGCTGAGAAGGCCATAAAATAATTACTTTTTCTACGTTCAAAAAATAATGTTTGAAACCACTACTGCCGTGCTTTGCGCGGCAGCTTTTTTTGCGGGCTTCGTGGACGCCATCGTGGGCGGCGGCGGCTTAATTCAAGTGCCGGCACTGCTCATCATGCTGCCGGGCGCGCCGATTGCCAGTGTGTTTGGCACCAATAAATTAGCCTCTCTCGCGGGCACCAGCGTGGCCTTGTGGCAAATTACGCGCAAGGTTGCTGTGCCTTGGGCGTCTATTTTACCGGCGGCATTATGTGCTGCTATTTTTGCTTTTTTGGGCGCGCGCGCGGTGTCGCTCATCAATCCGCAAATTTTAAAACCAGTGATTTTGGCTTTGCTGATCGGCGTGGCCATTTACACATTTATCCGTAAAGACTTAGGCGCCCTACACGCGCCCAGCCGCGCGCCATCGACTGAAAAGCTAATAAGCATAGGCATCGGCGCGGTGTTGGGGTTTTACGAAGGCTTTTTTGGTCCTGGCACTGGCAGCTTTTTAATTTTTGCATTTATCGGCTTGCTGGGCTTTCAGTTTATGGTGGCTTCAGCCAGCGCCAAAGTAATCAACATCACCACCAATTTTTCTGCGCTCACTTATTTTGCTTACACCGGCAATGTAATTTATGAGCTGGCGATTCCCATGGCGGTGTGCAATGTGGCAGGCAGTTTGTTGGGCGCAAAATTGGCGTTAAAAAAGGGTGCAGCGTTTATTCGCATGGCGTTTTTGGTGGTGATGGGCGCATTGATTATTCGATACGCGTATGATGTGTTTTACAAATAAAAACCAGCCATGACTCTAACTTCTCCAAAAATTGGCGCACTTATTATCGGTGATGAAATTTTGTCCGGTAAACGCCAAGATAAGCACTTCGCCAAAGTCATCGAAACCCTTAAAATAAGGGGCTTAGCACTTGGTTACGCTAACTATTTAGCAGACGAACCGGATGAAATTGAGGCGCAGTTGCGGCGCAGCTTTGCAACGACTGACATCGTTTTTAGCTTTGGTGGCATCGGGTCAACACCTGATGACTTTACGCGCCAGAGTGCGGCGAAAGCACTGGGTGTCGATCTGGCTTTGCATCCGGAAGCAGTGGCTGAAATTGTTGCGCGCTTTGGTGCGGCAGCCTATCCTACTCGCGTCTTGATGGCGGAATTTCCCGTCGGTGCAACCATGGTGCCCAACCCATTTAACCGTATTGCGGGCTTCAATGTCGGTCACCATTATTTTTTACCGGGTTTCCCCGAAATGGCTTGGCCGATGTTGGAGTGGGTGCTCGATACCCACTATCGCCACTTGTTTCACCTAACCGAAATAGCGGAAGAAATTATCGTTATCGACGGCGCGGGTGAAAGTGATTTAATGCAGATGATGAACGCGACGGTACAAAATTATCCGCACTTGAAGCTATCGAGCCTGCCCCGTTTTGTGCCGCCACCAATTCGTAATGGCCGTCAGATTGAGTTCTCCTTACGCGGCGCACCGGCTGATGTGCAACGCGCCATGCAGGCCGCATGTGCCGCCATTAGCACGCTCGGTTTTGAGTATGCGCGGGTGGCAACTACTGCTTAACTGCCTGTGTTAACTCAACCGCCAAGCCAATGTAGGTGGCCGGTGTTAACGCCCGCAACACGGCTTTATCCGCTTCTGGAATGGTCAAGGTTTCAATAAACTGCGCCAAGCCTTCGGCATCAATGCCGCCTTTGCCGCGCGTGAGTTCCTTCAGTTGCTCATAGGCGTTTTCAACATTGTGTTTGCGCATAATGGTTTGAATTGGCTCGGCCAACACGTCTAAACTTTGCAGCAAATGATGGGTGATTTTTGGCGCGTTGGCTTGTAGTTTATCTAGGCCGCGGCTAAGCGATTCATAGGCCAAGGTGCTGTAGCCCATCGCCACGCCCATATTACGCAACACGGTGGAATCAGTTAAATCACGCTGCCAGCGCGACACGGGTAATTTTTCAGCCATGTGGCGCAACACCGCGTTGGCTAAGCCTAAATTACCTTCCGCGTTTTCAAAATCAATCGGGTTTACTTTGTGCGGCATGGTGGACGAACCAATTTCGCCCGCTTTTACTTTTTGAGTGAAATAGCCCATAGAAATATAGCCCCAAATATCACGCGCCAAATCAATCAAAATCGTGTTCAAGCGTGCCGTAGCATCAAACAATTCGGCCATGTAGTCATGCGGCTCAATTTGCGTGGTGTAGGCGTTAAATGTAAGCCCAAGTGATGTCACAAATTGCTCTGCGAATTTTGGCCAGTCAACGGCTGGATAAGCGCTTAAATGGGCATTATAGTTGCCCACCGCACCATTGATTTTGCCCAAAATAATTACCCGCTCAATGGCGGCACGCGCATGGCGCACGCGCTGCAGCACATTGGCAAATTCCTTGCCCAATGTCGTGGGCGTGGCGGGCTGGCCGTGGGTGTGCGCCAACATGGCGAGGCTGGCGTGTTGCGTGGCAATGGCTTGCAATTGCGCTTCAATTTTGGCAATTGCTGGTAGCAGTACTTGGGTGCGAGCGCCCGATAGCATAAGGCCGTGCGATAGGTTATTGATGTCTTCAGACGTGCAGGCAAAATGGATAAAACTCTTTGCGGCACTTATTTCTGCATCGTTTGCAAAATGCGCCACTAACCAATATTCAACCGCTTTTACGTCGTGATTGGTTTTGGCTTCGATCGCTTTGCAAGCTGCGGCGTCTTCAACTGAAAAATTTGCTGCTGCAGCCCGCAAGCGCTCAATAGCATCGGCTGAAAACGCCCTACATTCGGCTATCTCCGGCAGGTTACCCAGCGCAATTAGCCATTCCACTTCCACAAAAACGCGAAATTTGGTGAGCGCAAATTCACTAAAAAATTCGCGTAGCGGCGCTGTTTTAGCGGCATAGCGTCCATCTAAAGGCGACAGCGCAACGAGCGCATTTAAGGTCGAGATTGCGGGCAACGCAGTGGTAGACACAGCGGCAGAAATTGTCATAGTAGTTTTCATCAATCGGGTAGAATTATGCGCGAATGGTATCACGGCAGCCAGCCTGATAAGCCTCGGAAATTGGGCTGCGCCGGCTGACAACTTGCTAATTGAGGGTAAACCCTATTATTGCGCCATGAAATGCAGGGAAAATCACGTTTTCTGAGGCGACAATGCTATACTCCGCGTCCAAAATCAATATTCCCCACAAGCGCCAAAATGAAACTAGTTGCCTCCTACACCAGCCCTTACGCTCGTAAAGTTCGCGTTGTCATGGCCGAAAAGCGCATTGACTGCGATTTTGTGGAAGAAAACGTCTGGAATGCAGAAACCTCAGTTGGCCTCTACAATCCGCTCACTAAAGTGCCCGTTTTGGTGCTAGACGACGGCTTGGCGCTGTACGACTCCCGCGTGATCTGCGAATATTTAGATGGCATCACGCCCGTATCACGTTTGCTACCTGAAAGTGGCCGCGAACGCGCGCTAGTCAAGCGTCTTGAAGCATTGGCAGATGGCATCACCGACGCTGGTGTCACGATTTTTTTAGAACGCAAACGCCCTGCCGAGCGCCAAAGTGTTGATTGGTTAGCCCGTCAAGCCGCCAAAATTGACGCTGGCATTGCAGCGGCTGCACGCGAGCTAGGCGAGCGCAAATGTTTCAGCGCCGAAACCCCTTTGCTGGGCGACATCGCCTTGGCATGTGGTTTGTTGTGGTTAGAATTCCGCTTGCCGGAATTTGCATGGCGCACCACTTACCCTAATTTAAAAGCGTGGGTTGAGCGGTTAGAAGCACGTGCTTCGTTTATGGATACGATTCCGCGATAGCGAACAGACGTCAGCGGCAAACAGCAGCACCGATCAGGTTAAGCGCAAATGGCTGCTGAAGCTAAGCCAATTTCGCGGTTTAGCGCCAAAAGATTTTCGCTTTAATCGAGACGAAGCAAATAGTCGGTAGCGCCTAGCAAGCGCTGCCAAACAACTAAATCTGTTGCGATTCCACGACGCATAGCCGCATTTACCCCGATTTCCCTAGGCAAAAGCGCCCTGCACCTTTCGCAAAAGCGCGCCTTGTGTTATTGTTTGCGGGTTGTGCAGCAGGTGTCGGCTAAATTGTGTTTAAAACACGCGATTTTTGGCTGGCCAAGTAGTAAAAATGGGCAGTTTGCCCATTTTTTATTTGTGCCGCCGGTTTGATGCGCGCACGCTACACCGCGCCAACTGCCAACCACGATAGCGCGCAACCATTCGTTTCACTGTATTTCTATACGCAAGCACGAGCAAACACGCATTGAATTTTTAAGGAATTACGACTTTTGGCGCTAGATCTTGAACAATTTATTGAAGAATCACTCGAAAGCTTAGGCTACGAGTTGGTTGATCTTGAGCGTTCGGCGCGGGGCACTTTGCGTATATTTATTGATACCCCGAACGGTATCGTAGTGGAAGATTGCGCCACGGTAAGTAATCATTTAAGCCGCGTTTTTATGGTAGAAAATATTGATTACGAGCGCTTAGAAGTATCTTCGCCTGGCCTTGATCGGCCGCTGCGTAAGGTAGCCGATTTTGTGCGCTTTGCCGGCTGCGGTGTGACGGTGCGGCTCAATAAAATGGTGAGTGGCCGTAGAAAATTTAGCGGCGATATTTTGTCGTCCACCGACTCAAACGTGACCTTTGCGCTGCATCCGGATGAAAAGCATGATGCCAAAGTCGCAAAATTGGCAGCGAAAAAAGCATTAGTTGAACCCGTAGCCGAAGTAGTGACAGAAGCAGCCGCAGGCACCAAAACAGCACTAAAAAAAGCCAAAGCAGCGGCAAAAATTAAAGCAGTACCAGAACTAACGGTGGAATTTGCCGACATAGAACGCGCGAAGTTAATACCAGATTTATCACAGGATTTGTAGGGGACTATTATGAGTAAAGAAATTTTATTATTGGTTGACGCACTGGCACGTGAGAAAAGCGTAGCCCGCGAAACTATTTTTATCGCCCTTGAAATGGCGTTGGCCTCTGCCACTAAAAAACGCTTTGAAACCGACGTCGATGTGCGTGTTTCCATCGACCGTCAGTCCGGCGATTACGAAGCCTTCCGCCGCTGGACCGTGGTTGAAGATTTCGATCATGAAGAACCTTCACGCCAAATCGCCATCACCGACGCACCTGAGCGCGGGGAGAATTTAGAGCTCGGCGATATTATCGAAGAACCGCTAGAAGCCGCCGAATTCGGGCGTATCGGCGCACAAGCTGCTAAGCAAGTGATCTTGCAAAAAATTCGTGACGCCGAACGCGAACAGATTTTGAATGACTTCCTAGCGCGTGACGAAAGCCTTGTTACTGGCACCATTAAGCGCATTGAGCGCGGCAATATTATTGTTGAATCTGGTCGAATCGAAGCGGTGCTGCGTCGCGACCAAACGATTCCAAAAGAGAACTTGCGTGTGGGCGATCGAGTACGTGCTTACCTGCTAAAAATTGAACGTGAAATTCGCGGGCCGCAACTTATTTTGTCGCGTATTGCCCCTGAATTTATTATGAAATTGTTCGAGTTAGAAGTGCCTGAAATTGAAGAAGGCTTACTTGAAATTAAAGCGGCTGCTCGCGACCCTGGCCAGCGCGCAAAAATTGCGGTGAAGTCAAACGACCCGCGTGTGGATCCGGTCGGCACCTGCGTTGGTATGCGCGGTTCGCGCGTGCAAGGTGTGTCCGCTGAGCTTGCTGGCGAGCGTGTAGATATTATTTTATGGTCTGCTGATCCGGCACAGTTTGTAATTAACTCACTCGCACCGGCTGAAGTTTCCTCGATTATTTTGGACGAAGAAAAGCATAGCATGGACGTCGTGGTTGAAGAAGACCAACTGGCCTTGGCCATCGGTCGTTTAGGTCAAAATGTGCGCCTAGCTTCCGAGCTTACCGGCTGGCAGCTAAATATCATGACGCAAACCGAAGCGCAAACGCGTAGCAGCGCTGAAACCGACACCACCCGCGCTATGTTTGTGGCGCGTTTGGATGTGGATGAAGACGTTGCCGGCATTTTGGTTGCGGAAGGTTTCACGTCGCTTGAGCAAGTGGCTTATGTGCCGCTGGCTGAGATGTTAGAAATTGAAGATTTTGACCAAGAAACTGTGGAAGAGCTGCGTCGCCGTGCGAATAGCGCCCTCTTAACCGACGCGATTAAGTCCGAAGAAACCATGGAAAACGCGGAAGAAGATTTAAAAACCATGGAAGGCATGGACGAAACCGTTGCGCACAGCTTGGCACTCAAAGGCGTGCGTACCATGGAAGATTTGGCCAACTTAGATATTGATGAGCTGACCGAATTTACTGGTGTTGACGCCGAACGTGCGAAGACGTTGATTATGACGGCACGAGCCCCTTGGTTTGCTGAATCTTAAAAATTATTTGTATTTTATGTAGCTTAAATTGAGACGGGACGCATCTTCATTTTTATCTTAATCTGAAATTTATCGCATCATCATTAGCGCTGGTTTTTACTATCCCGCTAATTGCAGTCCCGTTATTGCATTGTTTTTATTGCATTCCGCTTTAATCGATGTGAACCTTACATCACTAGAAAAACAGGTATCAAATGGCTCAATCTACTGTCGCTCAATTCTCGCAAGAACTTAAACTCTCTGAAGCTATGCTCTTGGAGCAATTGGCTGCGGCTGGCGTGAACAAAGCATCTGCAAACGACTCCCTTACTGAGGGCGATAAAACGCAGCTGCTTTCTTATTTACAAGTTGCGCACGGCCATAAAGATGAGAATAAAAAAATCACCTTAACGCGCAAGCAAACAACCGAAATTAAGCGTCCTGACGCTACCGGCAAAGCGCGCACCATTCAAGTTGAAGTTCGCAAAAAGCGCACATTCCTAAAAGTAGAAGGTGCCGCTGTTGCCACCGCGACGCCAGACGCCGTTGCGCCGCAGCAGGCGATTGTTTCCGCTCCAGTATCGGTAATTGACGAGATTGAAATTGCCAAGCGACGCCTTGAAGATGACCGTCAATCGGCGCTCTTGGCGAAACAAGCTGAAGCCAAAGCAAAATTAGACGAAGAGAAAAAAGCCCAGTTAGCGCGCAAATCTGGTGCCGCAACCACTGCCATAGTTGCAACTGAAGCAGCGGTTGAAGTAGCGGCCGATGCAGCAGCAGACGCCCCAGCCGCCACCGGTGCAGTAGCACCAGTGCCAGCCGCGTCCACCGCACCTGGCGGCCGCGTCATCAAAAAAGCCAAACCAGAATTAGCGCCACGCCCGATGGGTGCTGCGCAGACTGCCGTGTCACCAATGGGTGTGGATGATCCAAATCGCCCACGTATCGGCGCGCGCGTATCGTTTGCCAAACCTGAACCTAAGCCGGTAGTTGTGGCCACTCCCGCAACACCAGGCAAAACGACTGAAGGCACCTTGCATCGCCCGGCTGCTAAACCAGCGGACAAAGATGCGAAAAAAGTCGTTAAAAAACCAGCCGCCACTAAAACATCCACATGGACTGATGATGCCGCCAAGCGCCGCACCATGAAAACCCGTGGCGATACCTCCGGTGGACGCGATGCATGGCGCAACCCGAAGGGTCGCGGTCATTCGCAGCATGGCGATGTGGCCACCAACTTTGTGGTGCCGACCGAAGCCATCGTTTACGACGTAGCGGTGCCTGAAACCATTACCGTAGCTGAACTAGCCGCTAAGATGGCCGTGAAGGCCGCTGAAGTAATCAAAACGCTCATGAAAATGGGCAGCATGGTCACCATTAACCAAGTGCTAGACCAAGACACTGCGATGATTATTGTGGAAGAAATGGGTCACAACGCCAAAGCCGCCAAAGCGCAAGATCCGGACGCGTATTTAGCCGATGCCGACGCTGCGGGAGATCAAGTAGCAGAAACCCGTCCGCCGGTAGTTACCATCATGGGTCACGTTGATCACGGTAAAACGTCGCTGCTTGACTTCATTCGAACCTCGCGCGTCGCATCAGGCGAAGCGGGCGGCATTACGCAGCACATTGGCGCCTATCATGTTACAACGCCAAAAGGCGTCATTAGCTTCCTAGACACCCCCGGCCACGAGGCGTTTACCGCCATGCGCGCGCGCGGATCACAAGTGACCGACATCGTTGTTTTGGTGGTTGCAGCTGACGACGGCGTGATGCCCCAAACCAAAGAAGCAATTGCGCACGCCAAAGCCGCGAATGTGGCAATGATTGTAGCGATCAACAAAATGGACAAACCCGGTGCTAATCCAGATCGTGTAAAACAAGAATTAGTTGCCAACGACGTGCTACCTGAAGAATACGGCGGCGATGTGATGTTCCAACACGTGTCCGCCAAAACTGGCCAAGGTATTGACGATTTGCTCGATGCAATTTTGCTGCGTGCCGAAGTGCTCGACCTTAAAGCCGTAAAAACAGGTCCAGCCCGTGGCGTGGTGATTGAAGCGCGTTTGGACAAAGGTCGCGGTCCTGTTGCTACTATTTTGGTTAAATCTGGCACCTTGAAAAAGGGCGATATGTTGCTAGCCGGTGCTGTATCAGGCCGTGTGCGCGCCATGACCGACGAAAGCGGCAAGCCGGTGAATGAAGCAGGCCCATCTATCCCAGTAGAAGTACAGGGCTTGACGGATGTGCCGGGTGCTGGTGACGACGTAATGGTGCTAAACGACGAGCGTAAAGCCCGCGAAATCGCCCTATTCCGCCAAGGTAAATTCCGCGATGTGAAGCTTGCCAAAGCACAAGCCATCAAGCTTGAAAACGCGTTCGACAGCATGGGCGAAGGCGTTGCTAAATCGCTCACCGTTATTATTAAGTCTGACGTTCAAGGCTCCTACGAAGGCTTGGCGCATGCGCTAAGCAAACTATCCACACCGGAAGTACGGGTGCAGGTAGTACATGCAGCCGTAGGCGGCATTAGCGATTCTGACGTGAACTTAGCCGTGGCGTCCAAAGCCATCATCATCGGTTTTAACACGCGCGCTGACGCTAGCGCCCGCAAGATGATCGAGTCCGCTGGCGTGCAAGTTCGCTACTACACCATTATTTATGAAGCCGTTGATGACGTGAAAAACGCGCTATCAGGCCTGCTTTCTCCAGAAATTAAAGAAACCGTATTGGGCCAAGTTGAAATCCGCACGGTATTTAAGATTTCTAAAGTGGGTGCAGTAGCGGGTTGCTACGTAACCGACGGTGTGATTAAACGCGGCTCTACCGTGCGTTTACTACGCGGCGGCATTATTATTTTCACTGGTGAGCTCGATTCGTTGAAGCGCTTTAAAGACGACGTAAAAGAAGTGAAGCTCGGTTTCGAATGCGGCTTATCGTTGAAGAACTTTGCGGATGTTGAAGTAGGCGACGTGCTCGAAGCGTTTGAAACCACGGAGATTGCGCGTACCTTAGCGTAAAGGCTAAGACGCGCAAACTAAGATGGCCAGCGACGCTAGAAACCGCAAAATCGCGGATCAAATTCAAAAAGAATTATCCGAAATAATTCGCCTAGAATTACGCGACCCCCGCGTACTCATGGTGACCATCACCGACGTAGAAGTAGCCAGAGATGTATCGCACGCCAAGGTGTTTTTTACCACCTTCGGCGACGCCAAAAAAGCGGATTCGTGTTTAGCGGGCTTAAACGCCGCAGCGGGTTTTTTACGCTCCGCATTGGCAAAGCGATTAACGATTCGGGTTGCACCAGCGCTTAATTTTGAGTTTGATGGTTCGATTGACAACGGTATTAAGCTATCGAAGCTGATTGACGATGCGTTGTTGGATGATGCGAAGCATCAGAGTTAACGCTTAAATTTGGCTTAATTAAATGCCTGAAGACGGCCTATTTTAGGGTGTCTTCAGGCATTTTTTATCTCTATAGCACCTGACCTCGCATAAAAATACACTTATTTTTACTGTTCGATTACGCTTTGCACTACAATTCG
Organism: Betaproteobacteria bacterium; assembly: GCA_043760555.1. Taxonomy (GTDB): domain Bacteria; phylum Pseudomonadota; class Gammaproteobacteria; order Burkholderiales; family Usitatibacteraceae; genus JANMDR01. Next base: position 14,365 of record JAYUOW010000258.1, on the reverse strand, counting down.
TAATACGCTTTACTTAGGCTAGGAGTTCAACATGCGATTAAATAATCCACTGCATCCAAACGCGATTTCTTTCCGCCCAGACCCTGAGACAATCGCCGCCATTACGCGAATTCAATCGATGTCCGGTTTGCAGGATCGCTCTGCGGTTTTGCGCGAATCTGTGCGTGCGCTTGAAGCCCAGCTCATGTTGGAGGCCGTGGCAAAAGCCTGTGCGCTCCACGCGCTTGAAAGCGAACGCGTTGCCGAAGAATTTGAATCGACGGGCGATGACATTTAATTCGCGCAATCCTATCCGTCGCGGCGATATTTGGATGATCGACCTGAAACCACAAGGCCATCCCGAGGAGCCAAGCAAGCTGCGCCCCTGCTTAGTGATGCAAGAAGACGTGGTAAACGCCGCACACGCCACCATAATCATTGTGCCCGTTTCATCTAGCGCAGAGCGTCAGTATCCGGTGGACGACCCTGTACGCGTACACATCGGCGCGTTCGCAACCGAAGTTGGCGGCGCGCCCGCGCATTCCTGGGCGCTGAGTGAATGCATACGATCGGTTTCCAAGCGTCGGGTAGTCGGCAGCGCTCCAATTGCAGTCTGCCCGCAAGCCGCCATGAAAAAACTAGAAACCGCGCTCAAAATTCTACTGCGGCTGCGCTAAAAAATCTAACCGGGTAAACACCCACTATCGCTGTAAGCCAAGTAATGCAGGCACCTTCGCTTCCAATAACGCCACTAATTCCGGCTGCATGTAATCAAAATCATCCGGGATATTCAGCACCAATACTCGCTTACCGTTTAGGTTTTTTCTAAACTTTTTGTTGACCTTATTGCGATGCTGCTTTTCCATCACCACAATCACATCCGCCCATTCAACAAGCTCAACGCTTAGCGGCTCTTCGGCATCGTGGTTCGTGCCGGCGGACAGCACATCAATGTTTGGCCACGTTGAAAACACCTGTTCAGCCGTGGGGCTACGGAGCTTGTTTTGGCTGCAAACGAATAGGATTTTACGCAATTGGCCGACCACTATTTGCCCCACAGAGCACATCGTGAAGCGAAATAGTTGCCGCCACATCCGCGTGCACAGCGCCAGAGCCTATTTGCTCCACAAACTTACACGCCGCAAACGCACTTGCTTTGGCTTCGTACTCGCGCACCCACGCTTCGCGCATCGGCATGTGTTGCTCTTGTACTGGCCACACGCCCGGGCGCGGACGTAAGTTTTCGGTAATGCCAATGCGCCACGGTTTCGCGCTCACACGGGCGCGGAAGCAGTTTTGTTTGATGCACATTTGCGCATAGATTGGATCGGTGCCCAACGCCTTAAAACAAGCCGCCACCTCCGCTGATTGTGGTGCAAAGGTTTGGTGGGTGGCTAACAAGCGCAAACCGGCAGGCGTTTCATAAAGACGAAAATTCCACGATGGATTTTTGCCGCTAACGCCGCGAATTGCGGCGATTACAGCAGTTTTTGTGCCGCCCTTCAGTTTCACCAGCACTGCCTGCAAAAAAATGCCTAGAAACGGGCTTAAAACCACTGCCAGCGCAATCGTCAGCAGAACCCATGCCGGCTTTGGCCGTACCGCCACCGCAAAACCAGCGGTCGCCGCCAGCAGCAAAAAAAGCGCTGTGAATACGAAACCACAGCCACTAGGAGACTCAAAATCAATATCCGCAAAAAAGACGTTCGGCGTATTCAAACACCGTGCACCGTAGGAGTTACGCGTGATGATGATGTCATCACTTCCAGTGTTAGACCCTGCGAGATGCCGCTCAACAATCTCCTCACGAATCGGCACGCCGTCCGCACCGTTATACGGTACTTTGGACTCACGGCGTTCAAGCTTTTCGCCCGACAACAAGCGCTGCAAGGCGTCTTGCACGCGTGAATCCGCCATCGCTTGCGCATCGGCATCGCCGCTGTTAGACCAGCCAAACCGACGCACCGTTATTTGTTTGCCGTTAGCCTTATGCTGCGTGCGGGCTTCAGCCCAAAATTGCGGAACAATCATGTTTTAAACACGTTACCGCACATCGGCCAAATTAAAATGCGGGTTCTCGATAATGCCGAATCGATTGCCGAAGGGATCACAAACGGCGCCCACTTTTATGGCGCCACCCACGTCGTTTACCGGCTCTAATGCGGTTGCACCCAGCGCCAGCAAACGCGCGTAAGCGTCACTCGCGTTCGCCACGCCCCAAAGCGGTTGCGCACCAGCTACACCCGCCACGCCATCGGGCACTAAGCCTAATTCAAACCCGCCCACCGCAAAACCGACGTAAAACGGCTCGTCAAAATAAGGTTGTTTTTCTAACACTTGCGCGTACCACGCTTTAGCGGCGGCAAGGTCGGTAACGGGATAAATGGCGGTGCGGAGGCCTAGAATCATGGGGGGTTCCTTCGAGTTAAATCGCAGTAATGGTTGTGTTGAGAATGTAAAGGATAAGCGGAAAAGCTAGTGTTTTCTACACCGCATGTTGGCATTATCACGCGAACATTGCGCTAATTTTCGGTGGACGATATGCCTGTAGACGCCCTAAAATAGGGCGTCTACAGGCATCCATACGGGTATTTTTACTTGTTCAAAAATGAACTAGTACGAATAAAATCGCGCAACTTCCCTTCATAAGGTAGGGCTGCTCCAAGATAGAAGTTTTGACGACCTATTGATAGTCGTGCGGCGAGTTGGCGAAGCTGCGTAATATCGTCAATCACACATTCTTCCGTGCTGATCAATCCGTCGGGAAGGTGATGACACGCATAATCAATGTGATACAAATGCATTGCAGCGCGACGCTCAATAATATACAAATCGTCGGGCGCTGATGTGAGCGCAATATCCAACAACTCCCAAGATTCGGGCAAGTTATTCGACGCTTTGGAGGACGGCAGCATCGCTAACCACACGCAGGTGTAGGCGTCACTCGGACAAGCACGATACTGCTCAAGCAACGTCGGCAGTGCTATTTTTTCCAGCAGTTCATGTGGCAAACCTTCGACGGGCGATGTGCCCGCATGACGACCATCAAAATCTAACAGACGGCAAATGGCCTGCACTAACTCAAACCGCACGGTATGTGGTGCGCCTTGCAGCTGCAAAATCAATGGCCGCAGATACACATGCACCGCATTTAGGCGCTCGGTATTGGCAAGGCTTTTTAAGTAATTGGTGTATAGCGGAAACCGCGCGGCCAACGCGGAATCAGCACACCAACGATTGAGAAGCTTCTGAACTTCGAGAACGCGGTATGGGTGCATGGGAATTGGCTGCGGCTGCGGCTTTAAATTGTGGCGCTGATGAAGCTATTGGAAAGTTATTTTTTGAACCGACCTTTTTCACACCAAAATTTAACCTTTACGCCAGGCTGATTTTGAAACAGAAGTTGCGCCTGCTCGCAATTGCCGCGATTGTAGGGCTCGCCATCTGTCGCATCGAATGTAGCGACGTGTATCCGCATATTTTCATCAGTGACACTATTTCTGTACAAAGCAAATACTTGTTCGGTTGCTGCAAAACCATTTGATGTTATTGCGAGCGCCAAAAATACTAAGCCATATTTAGCAAATTCATTCATTAAAATCTCCCAGCTCTGTGGTGGTCGAGCACCTAATCATGCCATAAATCAATCCGCATATCGGCATCACGGATACGGCGGAGTGAGTTACATGTCCCAAACAAATCTACCATGATCTGCACCCGCACGGCTTGGAAACTTCTAGCTCTCCCCATTTTTACCACACCGCTTAAATTAAGACGGTCCACTGTCAACATGCTTTACGGCTTTCAAAAACCCCGGCTTCTCTTTTCTTTCCAATTGCTTAATCGCCCACTCGGCTTTCGCAGCCTCGCTGCGATTCGCATATTCACGCGCGCCGATAAGACGCTTAGGCTTGCGGGCGCGGGTGTATTTAGCGCCTTTGCCGTTTACGTGGGTTTGGTAGCGTTTGGCCACATTCGTGGTGATGCCAGCGTAGTAGGTGCCGTCTTGGCATTCGATTAGGTAGAGATACCACGGCTTTTGTAGCACCGGTTGGTCGATAGTGGATTCACTAACTTCGTCGGCCAGAGAGTTTGCTTGCTCGATGCTGATGGCATCATTTTCCGGTTTTAATTTGCGCGGTTTTTTCATTATTTTGCGGCTTGGCGTGGCGGCTTGTATAGTGGATGTTCATGGCTATTGTGCCTTGTTTTTGCTTTAGGACTATTTGTTTATGAACGCATTTGCTGCAAATAAATCGACTACCGTTATTGACCATTTGGTGGTGGGTTGCGCTGATTTGGCGCGGGGTAAGCTGTGGTTGGAGAAATTCCTAGGCGCGCCGTTGAGTGACGTGGGCACCCATGTGCGTATGGGCACGCACAATCGGCTGTTGTCGCTTGGGCCATCGAGCTATTTAGAGTTGATCGCCATTGATCCTACCAGTGGCGCGCCGTTTATGCCGCGTTGGTTTGGGTTAGATACACTGGATGTGCAGGAGCGGATTGCGGTGCGGCCACGTTTAATTGGCTGGGTGGTGCGCACGGATAATATTGTGGCGCTGGATGAAAAATTGGGTAGTTGTTTAGGCAGCGTGCAGGCGATGGAGCGCGGTGATTTTAAGTGGCGCATCACGATTCCTGAAGATGGGTATCCGATTGAAAGTGGGCTCGTGCCGACGGTCATTCAGTGGGATGTGCCGACGCATCCGTGCGCGCGTTTGCCGGATCACGGCATTCGCTTGGAGTGGATGGAGGCAGCGCATCCGAACCCTGCAAAAATTCGTTATTTATTAAATGAAATTGGTGTGCCGGATGCACTCACGCTAACTGGCACGCCACCGTATTCGGGCATGACAATGTGCGTTTATTTGCGCACGGCGAGCGGCGTTAAAACGCTGATGAGCTAACAGGCAGTGATTACCAATTAAAAACCCCGTACAAGCCCTATTTACGGGCGTTTACGGGGTTTTAGCGAATCGCTTATGGTGCTATCTTACGGCAGCTAATTCACTCAATTGCGTTTTCATTTTTTGCATGGCTTTGGCTTCGATTTGGCGAATGCGTTCGGCTGATACACCGTATTCGTCAGCAAGCTCATGCAGCGTTTTGCTGTTGCCTTCGCCTTCTTGCACTAACCAGCGCGATGACACGATGCGGCGACTGCGTTCGTCCAAGCTATCAAGCGCTAGTTTTAAGCCGTCGGTGGCGAGTACGTCGTATTCCACGCGCTCTAGGCTTTGGTCAGGCTCCATGGAGCCGTCTTGCAGGTAGGCGATGGGGCTAATCCAATTTTCGTCATCGTCGTTGGCGGGCTCAAGGGACACTTCTTGACCAGATAAACGCATTTCCATCTCGGAAACGTCGCTCTCTTTAACGTTAAGCTGACGCGCAACTTCCTTAACTTCTTTTGGGCTTAGCGCACCAAAATTAGGTTTCATTGAGCGTAAATTGAAGAACAACTTGCGCTGTGCCTTGGTGGTGGCCACTTTAACGATGCGCCAGTTTTTCAAAATGTATTCGTGGATTTCGGCTTTAATCCAATGCACCGCAAACGACACTAAACGCACGCCGCGCTCAGGATCAAAGCGTTTTACGGCTTTCATGAGGCCGATATTGCCTTCTTGGATTAAATCTGCGTGCTGCAAGCCGTAGCCGGTGTAATTGCGGGCAATCGACACCACCAAACGCAAATGCGACATCACCATTTCGGATGCGGCGGAAATATTGCCTTCGTCTTTTAGCGCGTGACCCAAGGCCTGTTCGCGCTCTAAAGTGAGCATGGGAACGCGGTTTACGGCCGAGATGTAATGCTCTAGGCTGCCAACGGATAGGGCTGGGAGATTCATTGTTGCAGATGCTGCAAATGTTGCTGTTGCCATTTTGTAGACCCCTTCTATCGAAGAAAGAATGCATGTTCGAGACCATAATATTAGCACTCGTAGACATAGAGTGCTAACGATTTCGATAAGTTCAAGGGGAAATCAAAAATATAATTGGGCGGACGGGTCAGTTAATTTAAATTTAATGCGGTTTAGGTCGGCTGTTGCATACGGTTTGACACGTGTATCGCATTAGTTCGTGTGAACCTGCGTGATAGAAAATTTAAAATATCGACGCGTCATGGCGCGGTTTTTAGTCCGTTTGACGAGTTAAAAAGATCGGCGTAAAATAGTAAGAAATACGTTTCCTACTTTTTAAGGGGTGGCACCAATGTTAGAAGTAAAGCTGCGTCCTAAAGGGCAAATCACCATCCCAGCGAGCGTAATGAAGGCCGCGAAGTTGCAAGCCGATGCCACGATGCGCATTGACTATATCAACGGCGTGATCACCCTTACACCCATCCAGCAAGCGTCAGACCGAGACGATATTATGGGCTACGCGGGATCGCTGGCGGGTATGTGGGGCGCCACATCTGAGGAAATGGAAAAAAATATTGCGCTTGAAAGGTCTTCATGGGAGCGTTAGTGCGGCCGCTAGATCGCATGAGAGATAAACGTGTTTATTTTGATTCTAATTTTTTAATTTATTTTTTAGAACGCCACGAACCCCAATTTAGTGCCGTCTTGCCCTTCATACAGGCGTGCGACGCAGGTTTGATTCAGGGCGTAACTGGTGATGCTGCTGTTGCAGAAGTCATGGTGTTACCGTACCGAAAAGCAGATGCCATCGCCATTGCAAGAACCAAGAGTTTTTTTGCCCGTAAACGTTTCATTTCGGTGCTACAACACGATTCGGCTTGTTTTGATTCAGCATCAGCACTTCGCGCAAATACAGGCATGAAGTTAATCGACGCCCTACATTTAGCCACCGCGATTAACGCCGGTTGCCAGTTCTTTCTCACCAACGATCATGCGTTTAAAACGCATCGAGACATCGAGATAATAAGCTTAAGCACGCTAGCTGACGCATCGGAAAATCGCTAGCATCGTCGAACAACACAAATTAAAGGGTGTTCCACTCATGCACTACGATTTGAAAGTTGTCTTCGTAATGAATTTTGCCTGGATTTTTGGATCGGAGCATGCGAACCTGCAGTCCGTGTTCTTCGAGTAGCGCACCAATTGCGCGTAGCCGACGAATTGGTTCGATTGCCGAGTCCTTAAACCAAGCGGCCGCAGTCTTCGGCCAGTTAGAAGACGAGTACGGTGGGCACGGCAGGTTTTCATTTAGCCAATTGTAGTGGTCTTGAAGTACGGCTTCTTCGTTCACCGTGAGCACGCCAGAATTTCGTAGGAGCTTTGCCTCTGTGACAAGGCCAATTAGGTGTCTATGGTCTTCGCTGTCTGCGCCAACAACTAAACGGATGAACATAGAAATGCCTAACGTTTGAAATCACCAGCGCTGCGCGGCTTCACCGCCTAGCGTCCAGTGGATTGATGAGTTGGGCGGCGCCCGCAGCCTTCACGGGCTCGACCTGCGCGTGGCCGCGCGAAGTCGCTCCACCTCAGCGATCAACTTCGGCATGTCCTGTCGCGCGTTCGCGATAAAGTCTTGGTCTGCGCAAAAGTGCCCTCCTCCACCTACGTAGTCTTCTGCCGAGAGGTAAAGGTCTTGAGTCGCAGTCTGAATGAAACTGCTACCACTCCAATGGTCTCGCCCCTCGAAGCACGACATCCAGGGACCCGGTGTCGTTGCGTCGATCCGGGACTTCATCGCAGTAAGTTCAGCTTCTGTTATCTCTCCGTCCGTCATTTCTGATCCTTGTCTGTTTGGCGGGCAGCCCAACTAGTTATGGACACCCAAACCGCCATCTACTCTCCCGAACGGTGTTTAACTCCCCGGAACCGATTGCTCTGAAACTGTTGAGAAGCACTGCATTCCAGCGATACGCGATATGCCACATGTATACAGCGCAAACAAAGCGAAAAAATACATGCGTCCGCTGCAATCGGCGCATTTTTAGATAAAGTGCATGAACGCATGCAGCACCTACATTTTAGTTTGCGCCTTGAGGAGGCTTAAGTCTGTTGGTTGGTTGGTTCGTTCCTTCATTCGATTCCACGAGTTGCGCCACCTAGAGGAAATGGGCAAGGCGTAGACCAATGCGTTTATTGATGTTGTTAGAGGCGACACGTAAGTTTTGTGCTTCTGTTCCGTCACCACTTAGGTGGGAGCGCTACGCGGCCTGCAAATTAAAATGCCTGAAGACGCCCTAAATACGGACATCTTCAGGCTATGCAATAAGATAATTTAAACCGAGAACGAAGACCCACAACCACAAGTAGACGTCGCATTTGGGTTTTTAATGACGAACTGTGCGCCTTCTAGCCCTTCGGTGTAGTCAATTTCAGCGCCGATTAGGTATTGGTAGCTCATCGGATCAATCAGCAATTTCACGCCTTTTTTCTCCATGATGGTGTCGTCTTCATTGGAAATCTCGTCAAATGTGAAGCCGTATTGCAGGCCTGAGCATCCGCCGCCGGTGACGAATACGCGGAGTTTAAGGTCGTTATTGCCTTCTTCTACAATTAAGGCAGCTACTTTATCGGCGGCGTTATCGGAGAATAAAAGCGGTTCTGGCATCATCGACATATCGTTCATGGTGACTCCTGGTTCGGTTAAAAATGACCCTTGTCATTTTGATAAATTGGGTGGTGTTGCTGGTAATGCAAGTGCTTTTTAACCACTATTAGCTGGCTTAAACTCTAAAACTTTATCGCCTTGACGTGCGCCGGATTCGTACACCATGCGACCCATTACAATCGCGCCTACGTGGATTTCAAGCGCTTTGTAGGTTACGTCTCCCGTTACCCGTGCCTTCGGCAACAACTCGATGTATTCGCTGGCTTTAACAGGCCCCGCAACCACGCCGTTTACGACCACGTGGCCGACAACAATTTCGCCCTCTACTTTTGCTGTTTCGGATAACACTAATGTACCCGGCTTTTCGCCCGATGCGTGGATGTTGCCTTTAACTGTGCCGTCTACGCGCAAGCCGCCGGTAAAGGTGACGTCGCCTGTGATGGTGGTACCCGCGCCAATCAAGCTATCAATCGGGCTAGGTTTATTGGATTTTGGAAACATGGATGCTCCTTAAAAAGTGATGGCTTTGGTGGCGCGCACTTCGTTGCCTTGCGCCCCGAATACGCGTACTTGCACAGATTTTAGCTGTGCGCCTTCGGGTAGTTTAAACCGTCCTTCCACCTTCTGGTAGTACTTAAAATCAACTTCGCCGTTATTGGCGGGATTTTTAGTGTCTTCGGGGAAAGTTAAGTTAAGCGTTTCACCATTTTTGATAGCACGCACCATCAATTGTACGCGGCCTTTGAAGTCTGCACGACGCTGGCCGCCTTGGGTTAGCAACATGCGATAGCGAATTTCTGCGTTCTGCGCATCGGGCTCGACTTTTAGGTTGGTAATGCTCAAGCCGTCCGCCACTTTACCGGCGCTCATAATATTGCGCAAAAAGCCCAAATCTTCTTTCAGGCTGGCGTTTTCTTCTTGTACTTGGCTGCTATTTTTAACCAGTTCCGTTTGCGCTGATTTTTCAACCTTTAGCTGGCTTTCGCGCTCGTTAAGCGCGCTTTTGAGGGTGTCGGCGGTTTTTTGCAACGTGGCGTTTTGCTCGGTTAGTGTGGCAATTTGCGCGCGCGCTTCGTCTTTATTGAAGCCGGTGATGCGATAGCTATTGTCTACCAAATACCAAGCCACCGCTGCCGCAATGCCCATCGCCAGCCCGAAGCCACCAATGCGGACGTACCAAGGTTGATGGCTTTTGATGGCCACCTTGGACGAGCGAATACCGATTTTGCTGCGAATGCGTCGCCATAAACCGCGTAATTTCAAGTTGCTCAACATAGCGTCTACCGTGTGATTGCCGTATTTACCGATAAAAAAACATCGATAACACTAAGCCAAACCTAGGCTTACAAGGTTTGATTAAACGGACAAAAAGCCGCACGGGGCGGCTTTTTGGATAACTTGCGAATTGACTTGCAATAACTTGGTTGCAACAGAACGCGCAACCAAGAAACCGCAAATTAACGCTTGGAGAACTGTTTGCGACGACGCGCTTTGTGTAAACCCACTTTTTTACGCTCAACTTCACGCGCATCACGGGTAACAAAACCTGCTTTAGAAAGCTGTGGCTTCAAGTTTGCATCATAGTCGATCAAGGCACGGGTAATACCGTGACGAATCGCACCAGCTTGGCCAGATTCGCCGCCGCCAAGTACGTTTACCATGATGTCGAATTTATCAGTGCTGCCGACTAATTCTAGCGGCTGACGCACGATCATGCGGCCGGTTTCACGTGAGAAATAAACATCCAAAGGCTTATCGTTTACAACGATGGTGCCTGTGCCTGCTTTAACGAAAACGCGCGCAACGGAGCTTTTGCGACGACCTGTACCGTAGTAATATTTACCGACCATGATTTATCCTTAAACTTCTAAAACTTTGGGCTGTTGCGCGGTGTGCGGATGCGTAGCGCCCGCGTAAACTTTCATTTTCTTGATCATTGCATAACCTAGCGGGCCTTTTGGCAACATGCCTTTGACGGCTTTTTCAAGCACGCGCTCAGGATGTTTTGCTTGCAACTTATTGAAATTGGTTTCGTACAAACCGCCTGGATAGCCAGAGTGACGGTAGTACATTTTTTGCTCAGCTTTATCGCCAGTTACGCGCAATTTCTCGACGTTAGTGATGATGATGAAATCACCGGTATCAACGTGGGGCGTATATTCTGGCTTGTGCTTGCCACGAAGGCGCGCAGCAACTTCAGAAGCTAGACGGCCAAGCACCTTGTCGGTAGCGTCTACAACAAACCAATCATGCACAACCTCATGCGATTTGGCAGAAAATGTTTTCATGTTAAATGCTCAGTAAAAAATGTCGCGAAATAATGGGGAGACAGGCCAAGGCATAAGGCGAATTGTCTAAATCAACAACGATAAGTAGCGTAGAGGCGTTTAAGATTAACCGGATCGGCGGTGTTGTAAATCAACGCGATCCTGTTTATGCTCCACTGCCGTGCTGCCGTGCTGACTTTAGGAATTTGTTGCCAATCCTTATGTGTCACACGTCAAATGCAACCCAACGCGGCGCTACCCAAGGAACCCGAGATTATAAGGCGTGGGCGGTGCTGGTGTCAAATGTTTCCGTAGCTAGGGCTTGGGTTTGGTGTTGCGGCATGGGCAAAATTGGGGTTTTATTCACTTTTTAGCGATATTGGAACAGGTAAATGCAAGTAAAAATAAACTGGGTAAGCGGTGTGGCGTTTTCGGGCGAAACAGACGCAGGGCACAAAATAATGATGGACGGCAGCGCGGAAGTGGGCGGGCAAAACCTAGGCGCGCGGCCAATGGAAACCGTGCTAATTGGCACCGGCGGCTGCAGCGCGATAGACGTGGTGCTAATACTAAAAAAAGCGCGGCAAGACGTGACCGATTGCCAAGTGATCGTGGATGCCGAGCGGGCGACAACGGACCCAAAAGTATTTACCAAAATCCATTTTCACTATGTTGTGACGGGCAATAATTTAAACGCCACGCATGTGGATCGCGCAGTGAAATTATCAGCTGAAAAATATTGTTCGGCAACCGCGATGATGGCAAAAACAGCGGTGGTGACGTTTGATTTTGCACTGGTAGCGGCGTAAATAAAATGCCTGAAGACGCCCGAAAACAGGGCTTCTTCAGGCATTTCAATAACTCCAAAAAACGCGGTATTTTGGGTCTAAACTTATACCCAATACGTGCTGCGCGTCATCACCGCCGACACGCCGCGCATCACCGCAGTCACCGGCGGTGGCACCAGCGTTGCGCCGTGATTAACACCAGTTTGACCATGGCGATGTTCGTCTTCGCGCATGGTTTCTAAAATTTTACGGCTGGCGGTGTCAGCTGCTGGCAGCCGCTGCAAATGATCGGTCAAATGGGCTTCTACTTGACGCTCAGTTTCAACCAAAAAGCCCATGCTGCGCTTGTCGCCCAACAGCCCGGCTACAACGCCTAGCGTAAATGATCCGGCATACCAAATTGGGTTGAGTACGGATGTCGTGCCGCCAAGCTCGGCAATACGTTCGCCGCACCACGCCAGATGATCGCGTTCTTCCACCGCTGCGTGGTTGAGCACCGCGCGCGTTTGTGGGGTTTTAGCGACCAAAGCTTGGCCTTGGTACAGCGCTTGGGCGCAGACTTCGCCGCAATGGTTTACGCGCATCAGGCGGATGGATAGCGCCTTTTCAGCGGGGGACAGGGGCAATGACTCAGAATGAGGAACTACAGCCGCTATAGCTGGTTCTAACGCGGGTTCAAGCGACCTAGGCGCTGGTAGTTGCGCTAGTTGCGCAGGCACTGAATCGGCCGCATACGCAGGGTTGGGGCGCGATGCGATGGTTTTTGCGAACAGGGCGCGTAGTCCAGTATCTACTTCGCAAATTACGGTATCGACAAAATTCATGTGTTTATTCCCTCTCATCAAACAACAAACTTAATTTTACGCCGGTTCTCGCTAGTTCTAACACCGCAAATTCAAATGCAAATCGGGCAGCGTTTTCACGCTGCCCGACTTTATTTCATGCTTCTTAATTTATAACTGCATCAGAACGATGCCGTCAAAATTAGAATGTGTGCTTAACGCCAACACCAAAGCCTGATGGATCGTTGTCAGCAGCAACACCGCCTAGTGGGTTAGCACCAAAGTTAGCAGCAGCTTTGTCGTTGTTAGTGATACGTGTAACTAAACCATACAAGTTTGTGCGAGGAGACAATTTGTAGTTTGTGCCAAGTACAAACGAACGGGCTGAACCACCACGGCCATCAGAAGTAGCAGTAACCGCACCGCCGTCTTTAAAGCGACCAAACGTAACGTACGGGTTCCACATACCTTGTGTCATGCTGGCTGAAACAAAGAATGCGTTTTTATCAGCAGTCGCTGTTTTACGGATCTTCTCTAGCATCACGCCAAATTTGAAGGCGCCTTGCGTGAAAGTAGCGGCCAATTCGTTGCCATTTGCATCAGCACTAGCAGCTGCAGCGCCACCAAGTTGGTTGCTATGACGCTCATAAGCGTAGGCTACGCTGAAAACCTTAGTTGCGTAAACCAAGCTACCGGAAAAAGTAGTTGGGTTAGTTGACTGTGTTTTGGCTTCAGAAGCTGAATAATGCAAGCGTGCATTAAAGCCGTTGATGTTTGATGTCCAGTACTGAACCGCGTTATTTTCGCGACGGTTAAAGTTACCACCATCATGCATCACGGATACATACGAACCCATGGTCACGTCACCTAGTGGATCAACCATTAGCGATGCAGCTTTGTAAGGCGTATCCCAACGACCAATCAACACCGTACCAAAATCACCTATAAAACCAACACCGCTATTACGGCTAGCTAGCGCACGTCCACCAGTACAGCCGCCATTAGGCAAAATACCTGTTGCTGGATTGCCGCCTTGACCGCAACCATCATCAGGATTGATTTGGGTTTCAATTTGGAAAAACGCTTTAACGCCGCCGCCCAAATCTTCTTGGCCACGTACGCCTAAACGAGAAGACTGGCTAGTTACACGAGTGCGACTACCGATTGGTGTTACGCCGCCCTTGGCTTTTACACTTTCAAACGTTAGATCCAACAAACCATACAAAGTAACTGGGTTTGCAGATTGAGCCATTGCGACTGGGGCAAACATGGCACCAAAAACTGCGGCAGCGATTAATTTCTTATTCATCAAAAATCTCCTGTGGTTAAATTCAAGCTTCGTGATTCTGTTATTTCGAAATTGGCGGGCAGTAGTAAGAACGCCAGCGGTTATTTTAGAAAGTTGCTGCAATGCAACGACCGCCTAGGCGCTTGGGTCTTATTGCGTGACCGAGGTCAAGATCCCACTACACCTATATCGACATTGTAACGATATTCGCGCCGTCTATTCGAAAACTTCCCCAATATTGCCAAAAACGGCTGTTTTGCTCAAGCGTAACCTGTGTTTTCACCCCTGTACTGCGGGATTGTTGCCTTTTTGCAACATGAATTGTAGTTACGCTTCAAGCTTAGTAAAACATTTCTGCAAGCGCTTTTCCGGGGTCTGGCGCTTGCATAAACGCCCCACCCACCAGATAAGTCTTAACGTCATTTTCCTGCATTTTCATGACAATTTCACGACTAACAATGCCACTTTCAGTCACTAAAATACGATCCGCCGGAATAGCCGCTTGCAAGGCAAAGGTGGTTTGAATATCAGTAACAAACCGAGTTAAGTCGCGATTGTTAATACCGATGAGCGGGGTTTGCAGGGTAAGCGCTTGTTGTAATTCTGCTGCATTGTGGCTTTCTACCAACACACTCATGCCTAAATCTAGCGCCACGCGCTCCAATTTTTGCAAATCGGCCAGCGGCACGGCACCAGCAATCAGCAAAATGGCATCCGCACCCATCGCCCGCGCTTCCA
>JAYUOW010000257.1:0-9586 GCA_043760555.1 Betaproteobacteria bacterium | reverse complement strand
TGCGTTGTCTACCGTGACGGTGTCGGTGGCAGCGGCCGCTGTTGGGGCGTTGGCGCTGGTGACGGTGCCGGTGCTGTTGAGCTTGGCTCCGGAGGTGACGCCGGTGATGGTGGTGGAGTAGGTACAGGTGATGCCGACGGGGATAACGCCTGCTGTGAGCGTCATCGAGCCTGCAACGCCTACGAGCGTGCCGGTACAGCCAGCACCGGTGATGGTGGCTGTGGTGCCGGTGATGCCTGCTGGGTAGGTGTCGGTAAAGGCGACGCCAGTTAGGGCGACGGTGTTGGCTGCCGGGTTCTGTACGGTGATGTTTAAGACGGTGGTGCCGCCGATGGCGATGTTGGTGGCGACGAAGTCTTTGGTGATGATTGGGGTGGCAATAACACTCACACACGCGCCTGAAGTTGGCGTGACGCCGCTGGTGGCACTTGGTGTGATGGCAGCGGTAATGTTTGTTGTCGCACCAATATTGCTGTTGGTATTTGCGTTTGGAGCCGCCGTACACGCGCCAATGGTTGGCGTTGCAGACGTAGTAACCAACACGTCAATTGTGCAGGAAGTAGCTGGCGCGACGATTTGGCGATTGGTGACTACGATGGTCGTTGCCGTGGTCGTAACCGTGCCCAATGTGCAGGTGCCGGTTGCCGCAGCGCCTGTCGGCGTTAAGCCCGCAGGCAGCGTATCGGTGAAGCTGAACGTTTGCGTGGGATTACCAGCCGGTTGGGTAACTGAGAAACGTAGTGTAGTGCTTCCCGCTAATGGCAAATCGGTCAAAAATACTTTGTTTACAACCGGACTTGCGGCGGTGACAGAAACGCAAGCACCTGCAGTGGGCACTACCCCGCTGGTGGCACTTGGGGTGATTGCTCCCGTTGCATTAGTGAACGCTGAAAGGTTGCTGTTTTGATTGGTATTTGCATTGGGCACCATGACGCAAGCGCCAATTGTGGGCGTTGCCGATGTGGTGACCGGGACAATAATGGTGCAGGTTGCAGTGGCCGCGATGGTGGTGCGCGCTGCCACGGTAATTAGGTTAGTTCCGGCGGTGGCCGTAACCGTTCCACCGGTACATGTCCCAGAAACAACACTTGGTGTGGCAATCAAAAGGCCAGCTGGTAAAGTATCTGTAAAGCTGAAGGCAACAGATGGATTTGTAGCTACTTGGGTGACGGTGAATGTAAGGTTGGTTGATCCACCGACAACGAAATCTGCAGAAAATACTTTACTGATTGTTGGTACTGACGGCAGAATGGTTACGCAGGCGCCGGTTGTGGAGGTGCCAGTCGACGCGGCGGAATTGGTAACCGCCGCTGTGATGTTGGTGGTGCCGATAATATTTGCATTACCGTTCGTATTTGCTGCTTGTGGGCATGTGCCAATTGTTGGCAACGCGATGGTAGTGACGGGCACAATAATTGTGCAAGTCGGTTGGACGTTGGTAATTGTGCGGTTTAAAACAGTAATGGTGGGGCTATTCACGCCCGCGGTTACGCTGCCGCCTGCGCAGGTTCCCGTTACGGCACCGCCTGTGGCGACGATGTTCGCGGGCAGGTTGTCGGTAAAACTAAAGGTTTGGGTGGGGTTACCGGTTGGCTGGCTAACGGTGAATGTTAGATTGGTAGTAGCACCGGGAACAATAGAAGCCGCAAATGCCTTATTTACAGTTGGGACGGCTGCAATAATTTGCAAGCTAGATGATGCGGTATTACCGGTTAGCGGGCCTGCAGAAATAGCACCGGATGTATTGTTGTATGTACCGAGTGCTGTTGCGGTAACCACTACACTTAATGTGCAACTGCTGTTGGCGGGAATAGTGCCGCCAGTTAAGGTAATTGACCCTGCTGTAGCAACGGGTGTGAACGTGCCGCCGCACCCCGTATTGGAAAATGTTGCTGGTGTTGCCACAACCATATTACTAGGTGCACCACCGCCGGTGTTCGGGAAGGTATCGGTAAAGGTTACGGCTGTCATCGCCGTAGGCGTACCATTGGTAAGCGTAAAGTTTAGCGTGCTGTTTTGGCCAAATTGGATTGGAGTTGGGCTGAAAACTTTAGCAATACTGGGCACACCTACTGAAAGCACCGCGCTAGCACTGGTGCCGGAAGGGGCATTGGTAGCTGTGACAGGACCGGTATTATTGGTGTAGTTTGCCGACGTTGCAGAGGTCACGGATACCGTAACTGTACAAAAGCTATTTGCAGGAATAGTGCCACCTGAATACGTTAACGTACCCGGATTGGTGGCGTTAGGTGATGCTATTGGCGTACCTGCTGGGCACGTAGTGCTGGCATTAGGAACCAAGGCATTCACCAAATTAGCTGGGTAAGTGTCTGTGAAGGCCGCACCAGTAATTGCAGTGGAATTTGGATTGGTTAAAGTAATGGTAAGTGTTGACGTGCCATTAACAGGGATACCAGTTGGCGTAAACGATTTAGCAACTGTTGGCGGTAGCAAAACCGTAAGCGTGGCATTAGCGGCTGCCGTATTTGAACCTCCGCTGGTGGTGAGGGCGCCGATGGGAATATTATTTGGATATGAACCTGCCACAGTTGACGTCACGTTCAACGTAATAATACAAGTGCTGCCAGCTGGAATAGTTAAGCCTGAAACGCCAAGCGTGCCTGGATTAGTCGCATTGGCCGATGGTGTGAGCACCGGTGCTCCAGTACAGGTGGTGGTAGCACCCGGTACCACCGCATTGCGCAAATTCAGCGGATAGGTGTCCGTAAAACTCACACCCGTAATATCAGTGGAGTTCGGGTTTGTTAAAGAGAGGGTTAACAATGATGAGCCGTTTTGCGCGATAACGATGGGAGCGAACGATTTAGCTACTGACGGCGGCGCGTTGACGAGGAGCGTAGCAATATTACTTGGCGCGCCTGCCACGCCATCGGTTGAATGGGTTACGCCGCTGGTTTGGTTATTATGGGTACCTGCAACGGTGCTCGTCACGTTGAAAGTAATGGTGCAACCTGCTGGCGAGGGCACATTACCGGCAGTTACGTTTATATTTGTAGCACCAGCAATTAATGCGGGGGTGGTGGTGACGCCGGTACAAGTCCCACCAATTACACCATCAAACAACTGAAGATTAGAAGTCGCTAAATTATCGGTGAATGCTAAACCAGTACGCGCCGCACCGGTGGGATTAGAAATCGTCAGCGTCATCAATGCTGTCGCACCGCTATTTATCGCAGTTGGCGAAGCAGGTGTGAATGCCTTGGCGATACCAAGTTTTGCGATGCTGAGCACCGCGTTTGCAGTAGAGCCAGTTCCGGCATTAGGAGAAGTTACTGTGGAGGTGGTATTAGAATAATTTCCTGCGACAGTTGCGGTGACCGTAACTGTAATTGTACAACTACCACCGGGTGCCAATGTAGCACCAGCTGCTGGATCAACACGAATACCGACATCACCCACATTTAGCGCCGTGCCACCTGAATCTTGCAGTGAAGCTAATGGCAGGGTACTACCGCCGGTACAAACCGGGGCAACAGGCAAGGGTGCCGCCAAAGTCATTGCACCGGGTGATACCGGAAAGACGTCAGTAAAAGAAACACCCGTCATATTTACTGGGTTAACACCGGGGCTAGTGATAACGATAGTCAACGTAGCGGTTCCGCCAGAAGCAATTGAAAGCGGCGCAAATGTTTTGGTAATGGTAGGTGGAGCCATTACATTTAAAACACCCGAGGCGGCTACTTGCGGCGGGGTATTCGACGTAGTTATAGGCCCTGTACTATTGGTGTAAGCTCCCGCGATCGCGGATGTCACATTCACAGTAATGTCGCAAGTTTGCCCAGCAGCGATATTTAATCCAGACACCCCCAAGGACGTGCCATTTGCCGGTGCGCTAAAGAGCGGTCCTGTGCAGTTAAGCGCATTATTCGTGCCGGCAGATGGCGTACCTGTGTTGAATAAATTGGTTGGGTAATTATCCGTAAAAGTTACATTATTGACCGCGGAGCCGGCGTTTGGATTCACGATACGAATCCGCATTACAGATGTGCCACCTACCAAAATCGGTGAGGTTATAAAAGTTTTTGTGACCGTTGGTTCGAGCAAAGTAGTTACAGTCAAGGTTGCTGGGTTTGAGAGCGGATCGGGCGCGTTATCAAACGTTGATGTGAACGCTAGGTTAGTTGCAGTTGCAGTTGCCACAACTGCACTGGTAACGGTACAGCTGCCAAGTGGTGCCAAGGTCATATTGGATAGACCGATGGTGTTGCCACCGCTGGCACCAGTACCAACCGTAATAGCCGCGGTAGATCCTGACGTGCAATTTAGCGTTAACGAAGCCGGAGTCCTATTAAGAAAACCGGCTGGATAGGTATCCAGAAATACCACGCCCACACGGGTAACTGTGGTAGTTGGGTTCGAATTAGTTGTAACTATTGTGAGCGTGGAAGTATCGCCGGTGTTTACCGTTGTTGGGCTAAATGATTTCGCTACCGTTGGTGCACCTACTACGGTATACGGCGCGGATGCCGGGTTTCCAGGTACAGCATCACCCGTGCGCGTGACACCCGACGTAATATTGGTGAATGCGCCAAATGGGGCAACGCCGATTACTTGCTTAATAATCGTGCAACTAGCGCCAACGCCTAACGTATTCGCACCACCAGCAAACGCAAGCGTAGTGGTCGTGTTCGCAGCCGTTGTGACCCCCAAACATGTGCCCGTTGCAGCGACCGCATTATTTTGAATCCCACCAGGATAAATGTCGCTAAATGCAATACCCGTTGCTATTACACCAGTGTTATTGGTGAGTGTGAACGTAATGGTGGAAATGCCGCCAACTTCAAAAGTTGGCACTGAAAACGCCTTGGCGATCGAAATTTTGCCGACAAATAGCGTAGCACTGGCGGTACCGCCAGTAATACCTACGCCATTGGTTGCAGTAACCGCGCTGGTTGTGTTTACGAATGTACCTGCGGTTGGACTTGTGACTTGCACTGTAATCGTGCAGCTACCGCCAACCAATAAAATAGCGCCTGGCGACATACCAATACTAGTGCCCGATGCCGCGCCACCGGTAATGGTGCCCGGGCTGGAGCCCGCCGTGCAAATCACATTGGGATTTGGGGTGACGGAATTAACAATTGGTGTTGGAAGATAACTGTCGCTAAACGCAACGCCGTTCAACGTTGTTGAATTTCCTGCGGGATTTGCGATCACAATACTGAGCGTGGAGGTGCCCCCTACCCCAATAACTGGGGGCGTGAATGACTTTGTGATGGTCGGCGCGACAACGACGGTGCTCGTCACTGCTGCGCTTGTGGTTGTGAATACGGTTGACGGCAAAGTTTGTCCGTTGTAAGTCAAAGTTGCCGCATTGGTAATTGGCGTCCCTGCAGCGAGACCCGTATTTACGGTGGTCTCAAAGGTAATGGATGTGGAATCGCCGAAGGCAATAGTGCCACCCATGCTACCGTTGGCACCGGTGCCGAGTCGGAAAATAACACAAGGTTGGGTAACAGGCGCACACAACACTGATGAAGTAGAAAATTCCGCCACATCGTCAGCAAGCCCATCGGTTTTAGCGATAAGGCTTGAATTCGCCCCGGTTACAACCTTCAAACTACCGGGCACAAAGACAGTATTCACCGGTATCGCGTCTTTCAACACAACATTTATACCCGAATCAATGCCCGTATTACTTAGCGAGATATTCCACCGCAATACATCGCCGCCTAAAAGTGGCGCACCGTTTAAATCCGTGACTGTTTTGATGATATTTGGGGTAATGATGGGTACATAAAGCTCGGTCGCGAACGTAATAATGTTTGGGTAGTAAAACTCTCCTGTCGTCGCGAGCGTTAAAGTAGCGGAGGTGGCACCGTTTGGAACGACTCCCGTAGGCACATTAACGCGGTCAACATCTACGCCAAAGTTATTTCGATTACTAGGAAACCTTCCGGGAAGTTCAACGCCGTTCTCCGAGATGACAGAGTTGAAGAAATCTCCAGGCACGTTTAATGCGTCAAGCATCGCGACGCCGTTCACAGAAAAGCTATCGCCTACCAGCGAGAGATCGCCGTCAAATCCTGCCGCCCCAACACGGGTAACAACCGCACCAGAAAGTGGCGTCAAAAAGCCACTTGGGGTAACGGTTATGGGGCCGCTTGCATTGTTTACGAGGGCGTAGCCATCGTAAACCACTAGGTTTTTTACAGATTCACCAAGGTTTTCATAGACTACAACTAACATCCAACCAGCCCATGGGCCGTCGCCAAACGCCACGGATGGAGTGGATTGCACGTTTGCTATGGTGTAGACACCGTTTCCTGCCGCGACAACTTGCGCCGTCACGTCTGCGACAGCGGCGTAGTTATTGGCAGCACCGGCTGGCTGTGTGTCAACGGTAGACGCCGAAATGGTGGAGTAACCAAAACTTGAGGGTGTTTGGAAAAGCGCCTGACCACGCGTAGCACCGGCAAAAGTGCCGCCCCAATAGAGCGTAGCATTTTTTACAACAGACCCGCCAGGCATTGAAAGTGTTGCGCTAGAAGAATTAAAGGTGGAGGGGTCGGAATCGTTATCAATAAAAGCTTGAAGCCAATTTTGATTATGTAAGTTTTGACCGGCACCCGGCGTGCCCACGCCTGTCCTTGCCGTAGCACAATCGCCACCCGCCGGCGAATTACTCGCACCGCCGAGCGGGCAGGACATATTGCTGTTACCAATTAACTTAATATCGCCATTCAAATTAGCGGTGTACCTGATCGAGAACGGGCGTGACACCTGCGCAGCTGCATCTGTTACTACTATGCTCAATAAAAACGCGCCGAGCAAGCTAGCAAGAATCTTCAACGTCGCTCCGTCGCTGGCATAAACATTGACCCCTGTCTGCTTTTCACCGGAAAATCCTACCTTGGGGCGGAAGTTAATCTTCGTCGAGGCGTGTTGAACGGCGATAGCGAACGCACTTGTGGACGCCCCTACCCATCTTGCTAACGCCACTATTTTTTGTCTAATTCTGTCCATTGCCACTGTTATTCCCATTTTTTGCCTCGGTTTTTCCAACACTTCTGGCTTACTTCAACGACTTGAAAACTGCGCCGGTGTTTTAAATTGGCTTGCAAATTTCATCGCTAAAAAGCTGTGCTGCTATTGGTTTCTATGCCGTTGCGTAAATTCTCTAGATTCAAGAAACTTAAAAGTTTTAGTGCGTTTTCTACTATTTAATACCTTGCAGACGTCCGTAAATAGGGCGTCTTCAAGGTATATTATTGTCAAAATCTACTGACTTACCGTTATTATTCTCAATTACTTCGGCATCATTGCTCTCGTCGCTGTCTTCATCGGTTACTTCATCAGAAGCATCTTCTAAATCGGCCGCACTAAATTTCCCACCGACGCTATTGGGTGCGCTGCCGTCTGCTAGGCAATAGGGAACGACTGGCTTTTTGATCTTACGAATAACTGGTTTCTTAACCGCGATGGCCGGTGCAGGTGCTACCGCTGAAGGGTCTGCTGGTTTAGCTACCGGTACCGCTATTTTTTTAACCGCTGGCTTTGCAATTGGCGGGCGCGGGCGGCAGGCGGCGATGGTGTTTAGCGGCGCAATTGCCAGTGGCGCAATTTGCGAATCCACTTTCACGGCGGGCACTACAAGTGCAGAGGAAGCGACGGACGTGGTGACGGGCTCGACCGCTTTTGGCAGCACCACTGGTGTCACGACTGGTGGCTTCACAGGCGTTAATATCACTGGCGCTGGAGCAAGCTTAGGAGCTGACGGCTGCACGGGTGCGGGCGCCAAGCCAAGCGCGGGCACCACTGGCTTTTTGGAAAATAAATCTTCATCAAACTTATACCGCATGCGTAGGTAAACGCCTTTGTTGGTGTATTCACCCGTGGTTAGATCAGCGTCGTTATAGCCAAAGAAGTTGTAGCCGCCGGATAACCATAGATTTTCAAGCACGCGATAGCCAAGCTCTAGCCCCAGACCGTATTGGCGACCGGTACCGTTGGAGCCGGATAGGTTTGATGCCTGCATTGAGGCATCCCAACGCGGTGCGACTTCCCAAATGACGCGGCCGCTGAGTAATTGTGCGTTGTAGCGACTATTGAGGCCGTTGGTTTGCTCTTTGACCCATTTGGCAGCGTACCGTCCGCTGAAGGTAAAGGGACGAATTGGCTGCCAGTTAGCGTGCAAGGAAGCGATTTCAACTGTGCGCTTTAGCTCGACCCCTGCTTGATCGGCGGTATTGCGTTCTGAGCGATGTTCAACACGCGCTAAGCCGTTCCAAATGTCGGTTTCAGTATCGCGATAAGCTAGGCCAACTTGGAGGCGATCTTGCTCGTTTTCTGTACCAGCTGCGCCGTTCAAGCCCTTATTTTTAATTAGAGAATAGGTATTGCGGCCAAGCACAGTCCAATCACGATTGAGCTTGGAAGCCACCGCAATGGTGGATAACCAAGAATCGGAATTGGTGCCGGTGCGTAGCTCAAGTCGGGTAGAGCCTTTCCAAATGGCGTTGTCGAGATACTCAAGGCCTAGGGTGACGGCAGTATTGTCGTTGGTTGACGTACCTTTGAGCGAACGGATTTTTTCAAAGCCGGTTTGTAGCTTTAGCCCTAAGCCCACATGGAAGGTATTGCGCAAACCAAGCGCCGCTTCAGTGTTGCCGCCTGAGATGGAATCACGAATACGGTATTCGCTAAACACATTGCCATCTTTCATGTAATCGGTGTTGATACCGAACACGGTAGCGTTTTGACGCTGCTGGCTGGTGAGACCGTACGGGCCTGTGAGCGAAGAAATGAACTCATGCCGCGCGTAGAGCTTGCCTTTATTCGGCAACTCGTATTCGCCACCGACCGCTAAAATTTTACGCTCGGTATTTTTAGGATCAATTTCAGCTTCAGCAAAAGCGCTGCTGCGCGTACCAATCGGCAGCGGCGCCGAAACTCTGGCGCGAATTGCAGTCAGCTCGTTTGGAATCGGATCGGCTCCGACTACTTGCGTTGTTTGTGAATCTTTGGCGTGGCGTATACCAACTTCGACGCGCATTTGGTTGGCAAAGGCTTTTTCCGCGGACAGCAAATAACCATCGCGTGTTGCGCCGCTTACAACGTCTTCGGAGCGCAACGCTTCCGCGTTTACGCGTAAATCAGCGCTGAGCTTATAGGACAACTTTCCGCCAAGTTCGGAGCGTCCTTGGTTAAGCGATGAGCTGGTGTTATCAAAGCCGCGATCAGCACGACCAGCGTAGGCGGTGAGATCGACAGAATCGGTTTGGTGTTTAAACTCAATGCGTTTGGCGGTGCCGTCTTTTTTGCCTGTGGTTGCGTTGTCACGATCGGTACGCGCAATTTCAGCGATGATGAAAGTACGTGCCGCGAGCTTAGCAACCGTGTTGATACCTGCCATTCGGAATTTATCGAGCGGATTTTCATCACGCGCGTAGCTTGCCCCGACCTGAATTGCATCATTCACTTTTACCTGCACGTCACCACCGTAAACCCAGAACTGCTTGCCGCCTTGGTCAACTTCGTAGGTGATGCGGATGAAGTTTGGATTACGGAAATCATCAAACGATGGTACCGGCGCTTTTAGGATAATTCTGCCCGTTAGCGGTTC
>JAYUOW010000256.1:0-29944 GCA_043760555.1 Betaproteobacteria bacterium | reverse complement strand
AGTATCAGTAACGTGATAGCTGTAACCTGAGGGGCCGTTGGATACCGCGCTAGTATTGCCACCACACACGCCATCGCGCGTGGCTACGTTACCGTTGGCGTCGTTGTAGCCAAAAATGGCGAAGCCATCTAGCGCCCAGCCTAGCGGATGGGTATCCCAATAGTTAGCAGTTTTACCGGCCATCATGCAGGTGGGTGCGGCGTGATAATGGTAATCATCGGCGCGGCCGGCGTGACCGTTACATGCATCGAGCTCACCCAGTACTTTGGTGTCACCGTTTTGGCAGCCACCTTGTTTGCACGGATTAAAAATTGGCACGCCGTTTATCGCCACACCAATTGGGCCATCTACTGCCGTGGTGGTGGTTGCGGCGATGGCGGGATTTAATGGTATTTTCCAAGCGTTAGCACCAAAGAAATTTTGCGCTAATGGCATCTGCAAATTACTGGCGGTGATGCCGTTCATCATGGCGTGGGTGGCGAGACCGTTTGAGCTTACGTAGGCGTAGTTGCTGTCACAGCTAACAGACGCAAACCCAGTGCTTGACGCGCTCGTAGCGTTGCGGACGTTAAGGCAAGCGGTCGTCGAGCCCGCCATATTGGTGCGGGTGACGTTTAAGTTAAGTGTCGCGGTGCCTAATGTAATGCCCGCCATGGCTTTAGTAAGCGCATCGCCAGTCACTGTGCCGCTCACGTTAGGCGCTGTAGATAGCGCGTACACGGTGAACGTGTAAAGCTTGGCTCCAGAGCCTTGTGAGCACGGCGGCTGGTAGCCTACAATCGGTTCATCGCTACCCACGCCCAGTGTGCCCATGCCAAAGCTATCTTTGTTCAACCCAGTGCGGCTCGCGGGAATGCCATACAACACCCAATTCCATTTGATAGTGCCGTCACTCGGCAAGGTGGTCATGAGCACGGCAAATTCCGTCGTGCCCGCAGGCGCGTTTGCCCACGCTAACGCGGCGGTAGAGCCCGCGCCATCGCAAGTGTAATCATTAGGCAATGTACCGCCTTCAACGCCGGCCGTACTCACTACTTTGAAGGCGCTGCTGGTCGGGATGGTGTTTGTAACGGGCGTGACGGCAACACTTGCTGATTGCGCGCTTGACCCAAAGCTGTTGCTGGCAACAACCGTGCAGGAATACACCACGCCACCCGTCATGCCCATCACCACGATGGGGCTAGCGATATTGCTGCCGGTAAGCGTGTTTACGCTACTTACACAGGTGGCGGTGTAACTTGAAATTGGCAGGCTGCCAGCGACCATCGCAGCGCTAAAGGCAATGCTGGCACTACTCGTTCCGGCCGTAGCCATGATGCCAGTAGGTGCGGCAGGTACAGTGGACGTTACCGGTGCAGCAACCGTGGTTTTACACAGCAAGGTGTTGTCGGCTTTAAGGTCGGATGACCAAATTAGTTTGGCGGCTGCATCCCATGCAATATCAAAATAACCTTCTTTCACGCCAATTTGCGTGGTGGTGTAGGCCACTGCGTTTTCCCATCCGCTAGTGTTGTAGCCTACGCTCTTCCAGCCTGCTGGTTCATCGCTAATTCTTGATTGGCAGCTAGCCAGTGGATTGACATCCTTCTCGCAACTGGGGTTAAGCGGGGCTTTATGAATTACCAAGCATTTAAATGCAGTGCTCGATACGGCCGCTACTTTATTGGTAGCGGTGTCGGTGATTTGCATGATAAATCCGCCGTCACCTATTTGTTGATTGCTTAAGCCAATGTATTCCAAACCGGAATCATTTGCCTTGTAATCTTTAACAATAAAATTAAGTTCCAGTGGATAGCTGGCGTTGAAATGAAAGGTTTCAGAATTAAACGAGCGTTCCGTGGTGATGGCTACAGAATCCTCAGCCACTTTAATGTCGCCCACGTACAGCGCAAACCAGTTATCGACCCATACCTGCCCCTTAAACGTGCCGGTGGCGGGCGTTGCTGTAGCACTTGGCGTTACGCTAACGCTGGCCGATGCAGCGCTTACGCCTACTGCATTGGTGGCGGTGACAACGCAGCTGTACGTAGTGCCCGCGATCAATCCCGTCACTGTGATGGGGCTGCTGCTGCCGGTGGCGCGAGTCACCGCCCCCGCCGCACTGCAGCTCGCCGTGTAGCCGGTAATGGTGCTGCCACCGTTGGATGCGGGCGCGTTAAAAGCGATGGACGCACTTCCATTGGCCGCAGTGGCAGCGCCAATGATTGGTGCGCCCGAAACTGCTGCAGCGGTGGAGAAAACTTGCGGTGTAATTAGTCTTGAGCCGCTCACGCCATTGATGGTGTAGTTAAGCGTGCCAGCAGTAGTAGATGCAAAATTAATGTTGATTACACCGACTTTTGACACTGTTCGCGCGCCGCCTTTCCACGCCATCGTAGGTGGAGTGCCACCAACCACGTAGTACAAATCTCCGTTGCAACTATTGCCTACGATTGCACAATTTGAAGCCACATACCAGACGGGTGCACCGGCATCGTCGTAGGTAAACCAAGTAGCAAAAATAGTGGAAAACTGCTGAGTGATGGCTATGCCCCAACCGGATTCATTGGCATTCCACCATAGCCCCGTGTAGTCGATGGCGGGCGCTACCGTGCCATTGGCAAACACTTGCCGTGCAATATTGCGGCTGGAACTTACACTGTTGAGCGTATAGCTGAAAACGCCATTGTTTACGTCGGTAAAGGCAACATCGGCACTGCCAACTTTGCTCACCGTGCGGCTTGCACCTGCCCAAGGAAGGGTTGGCTTGGTGCCGCCAGTCACGCGATAAATATCGCCCGTGCAACCATTGGCCGTAATGGCGCAATTAGACATCACGTACCATGCCGGTAAGCCGCTGGCGTCATAGGCATACCACGCCGCAAAAATCACCGGCCCTTGCTGGGTAAGGCTAACGCCCCATCCCGCTTCGCTTTCATTGAACCATAAGCCGCTAAGGGCGGCCGTTGAGGTGTTGACTACAAAGTTTGCGGCCTCTGCTTTTTTAACGGTGAAAGCGCCTGCCAGCAGCACAGAAATTATTGCAGCGCCAAGCCAGGTTTGTAGGTTGTTGCGCGCATGTCGCAGCCAGTGATAAAAATTTTGCATTGCATCATCTCCTAGTTTCGCTAATTTTACGGGCGGCACACTATGTTTAAGCGCAAACATTAACAATAAAATGTGCAGAAAGTATGGAGACCATGTGCAATGTGATGCAGGCTTAAAAATTGGCCTGAAGACGCCCTAAAATAGGGCATCTTCAGGCATTAAATTTTGGTTAGCGTAGTAGGTTCACATCACAAAAGCACTATACAAATTTGTCCGGACAACTTATATTATTGATTTAGATAATTATTTGGACACGCGATAATGTTTAGACGATTTTGGGATGTCAGCACGCCACAGTTTTCAGGCCAGCTTCATGTGCGCGAGCACAACGTGGGTGCCGTTAGCGCAGTGCCGCCGCTAGTCATGTTGCACGCGGCACCCGGTAGCGCGCTGATGCTGAGCCGCCTGCAAGATAAATTTGTGCAGGTAAGCTACGCCATTGATTTGCCCGGCATGGGCGATTCTGGGGCTTTAAACGTTGCCCATGAGCCGACTATTGCCGACTACGCCGATGTGATGGCAGCGGGCATAGCGCAGCATCTACCAACCGCCATAATTGATGTGTACGGCACGCTTTCGGGCGTGCGCGTGGCGCTTGCCTTATGTGCGCGCACGGAGGTGCAGGTGCGGCGCGTGATTTTGGATGGTATTGGCATTCCAAAACCGGAGCAGCTTGAAGAATTGCTAGAAGCCTACGCGCCGCCGTTTGCGCCTGACATCAACGGTAATCATTTGCTCAACACGTTTCTACTCTGTCGCGACCAATATTTGTTCTACCCTTGGTATGCACGCGATGCCGAACATCGGCGGCCAACCGGTCTCCCAAGTGCGGCTGCACTGCACGCAAAAACGATGGAGAGCTTAAAATCAGCCGCCGCGTTTCGCCCTCTAATACGCGCCGCGTTTCGCGATGATGTAGAAACCGCATTGCGCAACTTAAAGCAGCCAGCACTCATTAGTGCAGACGGCAGTGCGGTGCGCCCAGATTATCCGGTACTGGATTTTCCGCCAGTGGAACCATTAACTTGTCCGCCTGATTTATTGGATAAGCGGGCGGCAGTAATGCAACAATTTTTAGCAGCCTAATTTTAGAATAAAAGCTATAGAAATGCCTGAAGACGCCCGAAAGTAGGACGTCTTCAGGTATTTATCTAACACCAATTTATTTAAACGTATAGTTTAATTTCATCGAATACCGGCGCGGATCGTTCAAATAATTTAGGCCAGCCAAGCTCGCCGTAAACCACTTTTTGTCCGAACAGTTGGAGCAATCGGCTGTAAGCTTCCACACCTCGCCACCTAGCAAGCCGATTGACGCATTGATAACCGTGTGTGCCACTGAAAATGCGTTCTCCGCTGTGCCTGCAACTGCTTTGCCTTGGTAGGACAAGTTCAGTGCGCCGGTAGCCCGCACATTGCTCCAGCCCGTTGGAACGGTGTAAGAAACGCCCGGGCTAATGCTCACTTTAGGTGCGCGTACTGGCGTGGAAATTTCGCCCGCTGCATTCACAATGCCTTGTAAGCAACGTGGCCGAGCCGCTGCGCCAGAGGCAATGCTGGCGCGGCATTCGGCTTGTTGGTTTAAAATTGCTGGGGCAATATCCACATACTTCGCGTCTTGAAAGCCGAGGTTAATGTAGGTGTTTAAGCCGCGCATCGGTTGGGCGTTTAGCTCCAATTCAAGGCCTTGGTTTTTTAAACCCGCAAAGTTTTGAATAATGAAACTTACTGCACCCGTTGGGCTGATAAAGGCGGACGACGTTTGCAAGTCCTTTACGTCTGACCGAAATACCGTGCCGTTAAAGCGCACGGTGTTATTGGCCAAGCTCATGCGCCATCCGGCTTCGTATGACCACACTTTTTCGATGCCAAAGGGCGTCAGCACTGCAGACGAGGTACCGCGTGCGTTCCAACCGCCCGACTTAAAGCCACGGGTGGCCGAAGCAAAAAACATCAGGTCAGGATTGGCTTGATAGGCCAGTGCGGCGCGCGGCGTGGCAAGCTTGGTGCTGATGGTGGTGGGAATGCCCGCGGCCTGCATGTTGGCGGTGGTGAGCTGTGCGGCCGGCGCTGCGGCCGCACGGTTGTCCACAAAGCCTACTTCTTTCGTATCGTCGGTATAGCGCAAGCCCAGCGTGCCGGTAAACTGCGGGGTGATTTTAAAATCACCTTGGGCGTAAATGGCTTTAGATTTTGTCGTGTTATTGAGCGCGCGATCAGCCAACACCAGCGGCACATTGGCACCGCCAGAAAAGGCCAAGTTAAATAAATCGCCAAGGTCAGTGTTGTTTTTTTCGGCCATGTAAAACGCACCGGCTACGTAGCTTAATTGGCCAATGTCGCCCGCCGCTTTTATTTCTTGGCTAAATTGTTTGTGACGGCCATCGTTCAATATGGTGAAGCCGCCCGTGGCTACCGGCGTGTTGCCAAAATCGATCGCGAATTTTTGCGTCATATCGCGCCAGCCGGTAATAAAATCAATCGAGGTGTTGCCCCATAAATAATTTACCGTGGACGATACCGATTGCGATTTCACGCGATTGCCTTGGCCATAGTTATTTTTCTCGCCAGAAAACCGTGGCGCGCCAGCGGCGTTAACGCCACCTGCGCTGGCGTCGTTACGCAAGCCTGATCTTGAAATGCGCGTGCCATTGTCACCCGCGTTGTACAGCGCTAGGCCATTGTCTTCAGTCACATCTGCGGCTAAATTCCAGCTAAAGCCATCTTGCAAACGCCATAAAAACGCGCCGCGATAGCCTTGCGAATCTTGATCGTTTAAGCGTTGTCCCGTCGTGATATTGCGAACATAGCCGCGATCGTTGACGTAGTAATACGAAAATTTAGTGAAGAAATTATCGCTAAACGGCATATCCACTGACCCGCGCGAGGTTTTGCTACCAAAGCTGCCGCCGCCGATTTCTAAATAGCCTTGTTGCGCGTTACCTGGCTTGCGTAAAATCACGTTCATCGCGCCACCGGTGGTGTTGCGGCCAAACAGCGTACCTTGCGGGCCACGCAAAACTTCGATGCGTTCCACATCAAAAAACGAAAAATTATTCGCATTTTGACGGCTCACATAAATATCATTTACGTACGTTCCAACTGGCGGATCAAACGTAGCGATAGATTCGGTATTGCCCAGCGCGCGGATAAAGTAGACATTTGCCGTGCCTAAGCCCGTATTATTTTGCGCCACCATATTAGGAATAAACTCACCCACTTTTAACGTGTTAGTAATATTGCGAAGCTCTAAGTCACGCGCCGTGAAGGTGGACACTGGGATAGGCACAGATTGCAATTCTTGTTCGCGACGCTGGGCTGTTACGGTAATTTTTTCGAGCTGGGTTTCGTTACCCTTGGCTTCCTTCGCTTCTTTGGTTTCGTCCGCTTTGGCCTGCGCGATGGCGGTGGCGCTGTAAGATGCAGATTGCAGCGCGGTAATCGCTAAGGCAACTGCTAAAAAGCTGGCGCGCCGCCTGATAACGACTTTAGATTGAGTGAGCATTAAAATCCCTTTCGTAGAAGGCATAGTGGAGAAACGCAAAAAGAAGAATTTGTCCGGACAAATTAAAGCTATAACAAATTTAGGCGCAACCGTTTTAACAGTCAAGCGCGTGCGCAATGGAATTTTTTTCTGGCCGCGTTTTGTTGGATTCTCGCAACAGAATTGTCGCTCTGGGAACAGTTAGAGACAAACCAGCGCGGCTCTGTTTACTGTCAAGATCTTGGCTATCGAAAGGGTAGTTTCCAGCTGCTTGTTGAAAACTAAAAAAGCAGCTAGACTAAGGAAGTTGTCCGGACAAATCTAATTTTTATGTGGCGTGAGTTTGTAGAATGTGAGGGCTGAGCGGTGCAAAAAGTCGTCGTTAAATCGCAATATGTAAACGTGCAAGGGCGCAATGTATTCGTGCGTTTTGCTGGCAGTGGTCCGGCCATTTTATTGCTGCATCAAAGCCCCCAAACATCGCGCACCATGTTGCCGTGGATTGAGCGCTTAGCCACAAAATACGCGGTGTTTGCGCCCGATACGCCGGGCTTTGGCGCGTCAAATCCGCTGCCAATGTTGCAGCCAACTATTCCTGATTTTGCGGCGGCACTGGCTAAGTTTGTCGATGCTTTGGGCATTCAAAAAGTGTTGGTGTATGGCGTGCATACCGGCGCTGTCACAGGGCTGCGTTTTGCGCTGGATCATCCGCAGCGTGTGGCGGCGTTGGTGTGCGATGGCTATGCACGCTTTAGTACGACAGAGCGCCAAAAATTGCTCGATGGTTATTTGCCACCGTTTGAACCACAATGGGATGGCGGGCATTTGCTGTGGCTGTTTGCGCGGTTTCGCGAGCAGCATTTATTCTTCCCGTGGAACACCCCAACGCAAGCCGCACGCATGGCTTATCCGCCGCCTACCACCGCACGCGTGCACGCTGACATTTTGGATATTTTGGATGCGGGTGATGGTTATCGTGCCGGTTATCGCGCACCGTTTTTGTATGACGACGGCACCGCTGCCGCACGATTAACCGTGCCTGCCGCTATTTTGTATCGCGCGGAAGATGTGCTAGCGCCCCATTTGGAGCGGCTTTCCAACCTGCCCGCAGGGGTAACCGCAGAACGCTTTGCCGGTGGTGCGCCGGTGTTGATCGAAAAAACCGATGCCGTATTTGCGCAGCACGCAGCGGCCGCAAGCGTGGTTGCAAGCGATGCAGCCGTTGCGGGTGCGCAGTCTAAATCACGACGCATTATTGAAACTGAATACGGCGCACTCAGCGTGTTGTTGCTGCAGCCGGAAAGCCAAACTGCAGACACCGTCACGCACTTATATTTAAATGAAATCGGTACGGCGGCGGCCATTCCAGTTGATGCGCCGTTTGGCACGTTGCGAGTGGCTGTGGAGTTGCCAGAGCACGGTGCCAGTCGTGTGTTTGTGGGCGCGCTTGATGATGGTTTTATACATGCCGTAGCGCAGTCGTTGCAACAGTTGCAAGCTACTGGTATCTGCATTCATGCGCAGGGTGCGATGGCGGCTGTCGGCTGTGCACTGGCGCAACGTGTGGTTGCGCAGGCGCTTACGCTTACGCAACCGGTGGTGCTTGATGCTGCTGAGCGGCAACAGTTTTTAAGCTTATTGCCTGACCTTAGCCCGCACAGCACCGGTGCGCATTTGTTGGCTGCGTGGAATTGGGTCAGAATGAAATTTCTGTTTTGGCCGTGGCTAACGCAAGACGCTAATGCAGTGCAGTTTGAAGCCGCACCTGCGCCGCTGCGCGTGCATCAAGAGGCGTTGGAAGTGGTGCGCTGTGGTGATCAATTTAGCGCACTATGGCAAGCAGCGTTAATGCTTGATGCGGATAAATTAGCGCGTGATTTGAGCTGCAAAATTATAATTAAATGCCCTGAAGATGCCCAATTATTAAGGCTTTCCAGACGGTTTGCAACGGCAATATACTTGCAAAATAGCGAACATAAACACCCAAGTAGCGAAGGAAACACAGCATGGCTGTCATGGAAAAATTAACGGTGCAATCCCCTGAGTGGTTCGTTGAGTTGTGTTCAGCGCTTGAGCCAAACAGCGTGATTGATGATGCCAATGAGCTCCGTTTTTTTGCCCAAGATGTGTTTGGCCAAGGCCAGTCGCTTAGCGCCGTAGTAGCGCCAAACTCGGTTGCGCAATTGCAGTTGGCTGTTAAACATTTGGTGGCAGCTGGGGTGGCAGTTGTGCCGCGCGGGGGGGGCTTAAGTTATACAGATAGTTTTTTAGCAACACAACAAAACAGCGCTGTGATTGATACCGCCAAGCTCGATAAATTGGTTACGTTTAACTTGGAAGACCGGTACGTGACCGTGGAAGTGGGCATGTGCTGGGGCGCTCTAAATGATATTTTAAGCGCCCACAATTTGCGCACGCCATATTGGGGGCCATTGTCCGGTTTGCGTTCGACGATAGGTGGTGCGCTATCGCAGGGCAGTGTGTTTTTAGGTTCGGGTGAGTACGGTAGCGTGGGTGATTCAGTGTTGGGTTTGGATATTGTTTTGGCCGATGGCACGCTGCTTTCAACCGGCAGTGCGGCCGCAAAAAACACAGCGCCATTTATGCGTTATTTCGGGCCAGATTTAACGGGGCTATTTGTCGGCGATGCTGGTGCCTTGGGCGTGAAGGCGCGCGCGACGTTAAAGCTAATTCCGCGTGAATCCGAAATTGATTTCGTGTCCGCCCAGTTTGATGACCCGCAAAAAATGATCGCTGCGATGTCAGAAATTTCTCGCAACAATATTGGCGCTGAATGTTTCTCGTTTGATCCGGTATTGCTTGAGCAACGCAAAAAGCGCATGAGCATGTTGACTGACGCAAAAACGCTGTTTAACGTCGTCAAACAATCGGGCTTAAAAGCAGGCTTTGGCTTAGTAAAAACCGGCCGTGATTTTGTCGATGAAAATAAATACTCAGCCCATGTATCAGTAGAAGGCCGCACTGCAGGTGAGGTTGCCACCAAAGTAGAAGCTGCTAAAAAAATATTTAGTACCCATGGCGAAGCCATCGAAAACTCCTTCCCCAAAGCGCTGCGTGCCTTACCGTTTTCTGCCCCAAATTCAATGCTTGGTCCCGCGGGCGAGCGCTGGGTTCCAGTACACGGCATATTCCCGCACAGCCAAGCGCAGCAAGCATTTGCAGCATTGCAGGCGTTTTTTGTGGCAAGAAAAACGATGCTTGAACAGCACCAAATACGTGTAGGCTATTTGCAAACCACGGTAGCGCAACAAGGCGTGCTAATTGAACCCGTTTTTTACTGGCCAGATGCGCACACCGAATACCATAAGCGCGTAGTCGAAGCCGATTATCTTAAGAAATGCGGCGAGCCAAAAGCCAACCCAGAAGCCACCAAAGCAGTAAGCATATTGAAGCGCGAAACCGCCGATTTGATGCGCGAAATGGGTGCCACCCATTTTCAATTAGGCAAATTCTATACCTACCGAGAAGGCCGAAATACGGCTGCCTTGGGCTTATTTGATGCGATTAAAAATGCGCTTGACCCAAAAGGATTGATGAATCCGGATGTGCTTCGTTAAAGGAGTTTATTCAAGTCTTCCAAAATTGCGCCGCCGCTGCTCTGCTCCTCTCTCCCCTCGCGGGAGAGAGGCCGGGAGAGAGGGGGAAGCCCAAAACACCACCCACCTCAAAATAGAATGACAAACCCCATGCCAATCACCCCCCGCCTAACCCACGGCACCGTCTGCGTCCCCCATATGGAAACAGCGCTGCAACTCTATCGCGATCTACTGGAACAAACAGTCATCAGCGACGGCCAAGTTACCCCAGCCGAAGCCCTCGCGTGGGATGCACCCAGCGCTGCCTTCGCCCGCGCCGTCGTGCTGCAACCTCCCAGCGGTAAGCCAGTCTATTTGCGCTTAATTGAGCGTCCCACGCCGCAAACAATCTACAAACCCGGTACGCATCTAGGCTGGGCGGCGCTCGAGCTCACGGTCAAAAACGCCGATACGCTGCACCAGCGCTTGGTGAATGCCAACATCCCCATCATCGGCCCACCCAAAGCGCTGGCCTTCACCGATAAGCTCTATCCCATGCAAGCCTTAGGCCCCGGTGGCGAAGCGCTCTACTTAAACGAAGTGCGCGGGGACTTGCCAAGCAGCGATTTACCATTAGCAAACTGCTGGGTTGATGAGCTATTTATCACCATCGTCGGTGCCAGCAACCGCGAAAAAACCGTTGATTTTTATAACGATTTATTGGGTACAAAAAACGGCGGCACGTGGGAAATTGAATACGGCGTAATCAATCGCGCGTTCGACTTTCCCAGCACCACTAAACATGCGCTTTCCACCTGTAACGACGGCCGCATTGTGCTATTCGAGGTCGATCACTTTCCAGAAGTCGCAACCCCAAAACCATGCGACGAAGGCGACCTGTGCGCGGGCGTGTGCATAGTCGGGTTAGTAGTCGATAGCTTCCCAGCAACCGCTAATTGGCTCACGCCACCAGCTGTACGCGCAGAAGCCCCGTATTTCGGGGCGATGGTGGGCGTGTTGCGTGGGCTGGATGGGGAAATGGTGGAATTGGTGCTGCGGAAGTAGCACATCAATGCGGGTATCGTCAAGTTCCGAATTTTGTTGATCAGCAGGAAACTCATGCGCATGCACAACCCCCCACATCCTGGAAAAGTCTTACGTGACGGCGTGTTTAACGATACCGGTATTTCGGTAACCTACTTTGCCGCACGTTTAGGCTTCTCCCGAGTCACGCTCTCTCGCGTGCTCAATGCAAAGGCGAATATCAGCGCTGAAATGGCCGTGCGTTTGGCCGCTGCATTGGGCGGCTCATCGCAATTATGGTTACACATGCAAGCTAACTACGATCTTTGGCATGCCGAAAAAGCGATGAAGCGTGAGGTAGCGAAAATCATTCCGCTGAATATCGAGGCATTAGAGTGACGCGTCAACGCCAGAAATTACGCTGCCGCCTGTAGCTTAGGTTGATGCGTGGCGAGTGGGAGTGATTGCGCCCGCAAATCGCAACGAAAGCCAGCCGTTGCGCTAAAGATTGCGTTCAGAAGAAAAGTCCTAACTAACTGCCTGAAGACGCCCGATAATAGGGCGTCTTCAGGCAGTTCGCAGCGTTTTTTTGCGTGCCAATCGTTTGCGTCTACACTTTCACCCAACACGTGGTGTACAGTACCCATCTAATCCATCACTCAGAAAATTACCATGACGCTTTGTCCAATCGCCCTCGCTGTTACCTGCAACCGTTGCCCTGCGTTTAAAATCTGCCCTGCTACACGTATTTTGGGCGATCAAAAGACGGTTTCGTCCGGCAGTCTGATGCGCAGTAGCGCGCTGACGCAGTCGCTTAAAAAAGCGGTTAAAAAAGGCGCGAAGCCGCCGGTTGCGCAAGCCGCTTCGGCCAAACCAAAAGCAGCTGAAGTCGCCAAGCCGGTTGCTAAAGCGTCAGCTAACAACCCATCGGCCGCCACACCCAAATTCACGCGTAAAAAATCCAAGTAATGCCCCCGTCTTTTACCCACGCCCGACCGTGGGTGGCGATGATTATCGCGCCGATTTTATGGTCGAGTGCTGGCGTGGTGTCGCGCTATATCGAAAAGGCAGGGCGTTGGGAAGTTGCTTGTTTGCGATCGTTGTTTTGTGCGGTTTCTATGTTGCTGATTTTGAATGTGCTGAAACCAGGCCAGGTAACAGCAGTGGTGCGCCAGATGGGGCGCATGGGTATTATTTCTAGCGTGTTGTGGGCGCTGATGTTTACCTGTTTTATGTTGGCGCTGACGCAAATTCCGGTCGCGAATGTGCTGATTTTGTCGAGCTTAGCGCCGTTGGCGGCGAGCATGTTTGCAGCGGTGTTGCTGCGTGAACGGCTTAATGCGCTTACTTGCCTTTGCATCGGTTTGGGCTTGGCAGGGGCGGTAATTATGGTGGCGGGCGATTTTGTACACGCGCAGTCCAACCCTTTGGCGAGTTTTAATGTCACCGGCACTATTTTTGCGCTCATTGTGCCCTTCACGGCGGCACTTAATTGGACGCTAATTAAGCGCAGCGGTGCCACGGTTGATTTAGCGCCCGCTATTATGTTGGGTGCGGTGCTGTCGGCGTTATTTTGTTTGCCATTTGCTTATCCATTCACTGCAACGCCAATGGATGTGGGGCTCTTGGCGGGATTAGGGTTTTTTCAGTTGGCGTTGCCGTGCATGTTATGCGTATACGCGGCCACGAAACTTTCGCCCACAATTATTGGCTTATTGGCGTTGCTGGAAACGTTTTTTGGGCCGGTATGGGTGTGGGTTTTTATCGGGGAACGTCCCTCTAACGCAGCATTGTTGGGGGGCGCATTTGTGATGGCGGCGTTGTTGCTACAGGCGCTTTTGCCAACATTTTTAGCGGCTAGTCGACGCATCAAGCCCTAAATGCTAAAATCCGTAACAAATATGTTACGACGCCTTTAAACTCATGATTAAACAACGCACCCTTAAAAACAAAGTTCGCGCTACTGGCGTGGGCGTGCATTCCGGCCAGCGGGTTGAAATGCATATTCGTCCGGCCGCGCCAGACACCGGTATCGTGTTCTCGCGCACGGACATGGCGGGCGCGCCGAGCGTGGCGGCTTTAGCTGAAAACGTAAACGATACGCGTCTTTCCACTCGCATTGAAGATCCGCTTACAGGCGCTAAAGTAGCTACGGTAGAGCATTTAATGTCGGCCTTTGCAGGCTTGGGCATTGATAATGCCTACGTGGATTTATCGCGCGAAGAAGTGCCGATCATGGACGGCTCAGCCAGTCCTTTTGTGTATCTGATGCAGACAGCGGGCATTGAAGAACAAGCTAAGCCCAAGCGCTATATTCGCGTTAAAAAAACGGTGGAACTCATTGAAGGTGACCGTACTGTGCGGCTTGAGCCGCATAACGGTTTTAAATTAGCGTTCTCTATCGCGTTCAAACACCCGGTGTTTGAAAACCGTAATTGCGACGTGGCGCTTGATTTTGCGCAAATATCGTTTGTAAAAGAAATCTCGCGAGCCCGCACCTTTGGCTTTACCCATGAAGTTGAGGCCTTGCGCGATATGGGGCTAGGCTTGGGCGGCTCGCTAGATAACGCGATTGTGATTGATGATTTTCGGGTGCTCAATGCCGAAGGTTTGCGTTTTGAAGATGAGTTTGTAAAACACAAGGCGCTGGATGCGGTGGGTGATTTATACATGCTTGGCCACCCGTTAATCGGCGCGTTTACCGGTATTAAATCTGGTCACGCCATGAATAACCGCCTTGTGCGTGCGCTCATGGCCGACAGCGAAGCGTTTGAATTTGTTACCTTCGATAAACGCGAACAGTTGCCCCATGCGTTTGGCAATATGGTTTTAAATGCCGCTTAAGCAGCAAACTAAGCAGCAACTTACCCAAGGCGACGCATTATGCTAATCGGCATCCGTATTCTGTTGCTGCTCGCCGTGCTGGTCTGCGCCACCACGTTTATCATTTATTTGTTCACCAAAAACGTTGAGTTCTACAAGCTCACGCTCAATATTTTGAAAATAACCGGCTTGTTCGTAGCGGTAATTGCGGTGATTTATCTCGCCGAGCGGCTGTTGTTTGTCGCCTAATTAGCCGATATTAGCATCAAGTTAACGGCTTTTTCGCCCGTTTCGCCGCTTTTTCACGCTGCTTTATCATGGTTTCTACCGCCGTTTTGAGTGGCGAATCATGTAAGCGCCCACTTAAGCTAAGAAGCGCGTCCTGCGGGATTTCCTGCCTAGGTTCAACCGGTTTTCCGGGGTTTTTTGGCCATGCGTTGGACATGGCGGGTTGCACCTCTACCCTAAATCCGGTAAGCTCTTGATCGCGTTGCCTATTTTGGGCATTTTTGGTTTTTGTGGCAGCGTCTGCAGATGGGCTAGGTTGAATCTGCGGAAAGTGCGCCAATATTTGCGGTAACAGCTGTTTTATCTTGCTCGCCACGGCACCACTTGCGGCGCTAATGATCGCAGTGCTGTCGTCAATGTGGGTAACGCGGCAACTGGTGTGCAAGGTTGCTGGAATGGCAGCATGAAATGTTTTATTCAGGGCGGCTATTTCCGCTAATTTACTAAAAACCGGCAGCAACACGGGCGATTCATGCAATAACGAACGCACCGATTTTTGATTTGTTTTGCGGCTGGTTGTCATAGTTGGCGTGTGCGATTTTCTTTTGGAGACGTTGTGAATATTATTCTAGTTTCGGACAGTTTGGCCAAAAGCCGCATTGTCACAGTCTCCCAACCGCAGATTATTTTAGCTGTTTTCGGTTTTGTAAGCGCAGGCTTTATGTTCGCGTTTTTTACCCACTGGGTAACGATGAAATACGCGGTTGATATTAAAAACCC
The DNA here is from genome assembly GCA_043760555.1 of Betaproteobacteria bacterium. Lineage (GTDB taxonomy): Bacteria > Pseudomonadota > Gammaproteobacteria > Burkholderiales > Usitatibacteraceae > JANMDR01. Next base: position 14,983 of record JAYUOW010000256.1, on the reverse strand, counting down.
GTTTATCCAAAGTTTGATTTCCACCCTAACGCAGCAGCAAAACCAAAAAGCCGAAGTTGAAATGCGCGAGCAAGTAAGCTCGCTGGCCGTGAAACTTGGCGAGCTGCAAGCGCGTATTTTGCGGCTTGATGCGTTTGGCGAGCGGCTTGCTAAAGCGGCTGGCATTAGTGCTGCTGAGTTTCGTTTTTCTGAAACGGTGGGGCAGGGCGGACCGGCGCCATTAGACAGCGCGTCGCGACAGCTATCGCAAGCCGAATTTATTGCGCAACTAAAAGCCATTTCAACCACCTTGGATGATCGTTCCGACAAGCTTGGCGCATTAGATTCAGTGTTAATGCAGGGTCGCGTTGAGCAAAAAGCCATCCCTACTACCATGCCGGTAGTGCAAGCTTTTTATTCTTCTAACTTCGGTTATCGTATCGACCCGTTTAATGGCCGTTCGGCCTTTCACACCGGTGTTGATTTTATTTCTGCTGCAGGCTCACCAATTTTAGCTGCTGCTGGTGGCGTCGTCGCTACCGCTGAATGGCACGGCGAATACGGCAATATGGTGGATATTGATCATGATAATGGTCTAACTACCCGCTACGCCCACCTACAAAAAGCCCATATTAAAACTGGCGATATCGTACTCAAAGGCCAACACATTGGCGACTTAGGTGCGACAGGACGCGCGACTGGCCCACATTTGCATTTTGAAGTACGCGAAAAGGGTGTGCCGCTAAACCCGAATCGCTTCCTCAACTTCGCGCGCGCCCAAGAGCCTGCGCTTGCCACGAAGTCCGCTAGCGCCCCCTAGTAGCTAGCTAGCCACTTTGCACTCACGCCTGAATTTACGGCGTTGATGGTGCCATGCAGTGCGTTTTTGGTCTAATAAACAGGCTGAAGACGCCCATAAATAGGGCATCTTCAGCCTATCCACTTTAAGTATTTGCGCCGCAGTTACTGCGCGTTCTTGGTTGTTTTAAGTGCGCAGTCTCAAGCTGCATCAATAAAAACTCTTTACGAAAACCCACATCATGTTCGATTCATTTTTGAAAAAAATCTTTGGTAGCCGCAACGAGCGCTTGCTAAAACAATATCGCAAAACCGTCGTGGTCATTAATGGCCTCGAAGCCAGCATCAAGCAACTAAGCGACGAGCAGCTACGCGCCAAGACGGACGAATTTAAAGACCGCTTTACCAAAGGCGAAACGCTGGATCAGCTATTGCCTGAAGCGTTTGCGGTGATGCGTGAAGCGTCTAGCCGTGTATTGGGCATGCGTCATTTTGATGTGCAGCTGATCGGCGGCATGGTGCTGCACAGCGGCAAAATTGCCGAAATGGGCACGGGTGAGGGCAAGACCTTGATGGCCACATTGCCATCGTATTTAAATGCCTTGTCGGGCGCTGGCGTGCATGTGGTGACGGTGAACGATTACCTAGCCAAGCGCGATTCCGATTGGATGGGGCGCGTACATAATTTCCTCGGCATTACGGTAGGCTGCAACTTATCGCAAATGCAGCACGACGACAAACAAAAAGCCTTTGCCGCTGACATCACTTACGGCACCAATAACGAATTTGGCTTTGATTATTTGCGCGACAATATGGTCGGCAATAAAGCCGAACGCGTCATTCGCGGCCATGCGTTTGCGATTGTGGACGAAGTAGATTCTATTTTGATCGACGAAGCGCGCACGCCGCTCATCATTTCCGGTCAGGCTGAAGATTCCACGGCCATGTACCAAAAAGTAAACTTGCTCGTGCCAAATTTAGTCGCGCAAGAAACCGAAGAAGGCCCCGGCGATTTCCACGTTGATCTAAAGCAGCATCAAGTGATGTTATCTGAAGTGGGCCATGAAAAAGCGGAAGACCTAATGACCGAAGCAGGCTTGTTGCTGCCCGGCGCCTCGCTTTATGATTCAGCCAACATCATGCTCATGCACCACATGTACGCAGCAGTGCGGGCGCATGCTTTGTACCATCGCGATCAGCATTACGTGGTGCAAAACGGCGAAGTAGTGATTGTTGATGAATTTACTGGCCGCATGATGACAGGTCGTCGTTGGTCCGACGGTTTGCACCAAGCGGTAGAGGCAAAAGAAGGCGTGAAGATTCAGAACGAATCGCAAACCTTGGCCTCCATTACCTTCCAAAATTATTTCCGTATTTACAAAAAACTATCCGGCATGACCGGTACGGCCGACACCGAAGCGTTCGAATTCCAGTCGATTTATAACCTTGAAACGGTGATCATTCCGCAAAACCGCCCGATGGTGCGTCAAGATGGTAACGACCAAGTATTTATTTCTGCCAAAGAAAAGCACAACGCCTTAATTGGCGACATTAAAGAATGCTACGCACGTGGTCAGCCAGTTTTGCTGGGCACCACGTCGATTGAAAACTCTGAATTGCTTTCTGGTTTGCTCGATGCACAAAAACTACCGCATCAAGTATTGAACGCTAAGCAGCACGCGCGCGAAGCTGAAATTATTGCGCAGGCTGGTCGCCCGCGCAGCATTACCATTGCCACCAACATGGCAGGCCGTGGAACCGACATCGTATTGGGTGGCAATCCTGAACGTGACATTGACACCGTAAAGCACAACCCTGATTTAGATGAATCCGCCAAAGAAGCCCAGATTACGGCCATCCGCAGCCAATGGACGAAAGTGCATGAAGAAGTTGTCGCGTCTGGTGGCTTGCGCATTATTGCTTCCGAGCGTCATGAGTCTCGTCGGATTGATAACCAATTGCGTGGTCGTGCTGGTCGTCAAGGCGATCCGGGATCATCGCGTTTTTACTTGAGCTTTGAAGATCCACTGTTAAAGATTTTTGCCGGTGATCGCCTAAAAGCGGTGATGTCAAAACTTAAAATTCCTGAAGGTGAAGCCATTGAAGCTGGCATGGTTTCACGCTCGATTGAAAACGCGCAACGTAAGGTAGAAGCCCGTAACTTCGACATTCGCAAGCAATTGCTAGAATACGATGACGTCGCTAACGACCAACGTAAAGTGATTTATTTGCAGCGTAATGAGTTGCTAGATTCCGACGACGTATCTGAAACTATCACCGTGATGCGTCGCGATGTCATGCACGATACCGTCACCAAACACGTACCAGCGGGATCAGTTGAAGAGCAGTGGGATATACCCGCGCTTAAAAAAGAACTTGCTACTGATTTCAACATCACAGCACCTATTGATACATGGCTTGAAACCGATAACGAGCTAGATGGTGCCGCTATTGCCCATCGTATTGCTGATCAAGCCGACGCCGAGTACAAGCAAAAATTTGCGCATATTGATCCGCCCGCGGTGCATCATTACGAACGTGCAGTGCTGCTACAGTCCCTAGATACGCACTGGCGCGAGCATTTGGCTTCATTGGATTACTTGCGTCAGGGTATCCATTTGCGCGGCTATGCAGCTAAGCAACCGAAGCAAGAATACAAGCGCGAAGCGTTTGAATTATTCTCCGGCATGCTCGATAGCGTGAAGCGTGAAGTGAGCAGCCAGCTGGTTAACGTGCGCGTGCAAACCCCAGAAGAAATAGCAGCCGCCGAACGCGAAGCCGAAGAAGCAATTGCCAAGCAAGCATCCAACGTGCAATATCATCATGCGGACTATGATGATGCATTAGGTGCTGGCAACAACAGCAGCACGGCCGAAGGCGCACCTGAGCGTGCCGCAGCGCCCGTCACCTACACACGCGAGGGCGAAAAATTAGGCCGTAATGATCCGTGCTATTGCGGATCAGGTAAAAAGTATAAGCACTGCCACGGCCAGCTTTCATAAATGAGTAGCACTGAAAAACTGCTGCGCTTGATTAGCGTAAAAGTTAATCGCGCAGCGGCCTTTAGTGATGCTGGTGAGGTTGGGGTGATCGCCCAACCGCCCATGGGTGAGCCGCTGGCGATTCATGTGCATATTGCCGTAGATGCACCAATTTTATTGGATGTGGAAGCCAGCATTACCCTATTTGCAGCTGACCCGAATGTGCCGTTGCTAGATGTGTTTTCATCGCACCAAGGCATCAATGCCAGTTGGTTGCCGCGCGGCGAATATGTGTTTGTGTGGAGCTGTGCCGCGCTGCAATTAGCGGCTGCGCCATTGCGTTTATGCGTGCGATTTTTTGCGCTGCAAAATCGTGCAGTCAGCATGGTGCTGGTTGAGAATTTGCATTTTTCTGTGCCCGAATCTGTGGCCTTAAATGTGCTGAAGACGCCCGTAAATAAAGGCTTTTGGGCACTTGAATCCGCTCCCGCGCGTGATGGCGTCACCGCCATTGATGTGGCAGCACTCGGCTGGCAGCATCAGCACAATGATTGGTTTTGGCGGCATTTGCATCATGCAGCGATCACCACGATAAGCTATGTGTGCAAAGACCATCCCGCATTGCACGGACGGGTGCTCGATGTGGGCTGTGGCGATGGCATAACTGACCTTGGCATCATGCTGCGTTATCAGCCAAAAGAGCTTATCGGCATTGATCCGTTCAAGGGGTATGAGCGCTTAGGTGAAGTGCTGGCGGCCAATCAACTGGGTAGCTTAACGATACCCGACAACCTAAAGTTTATGGATGCGGACGCCAACGCCTTGCCGTTTCCAGATAATAGTTTTGATGCCTTAATTTCATGGGGATCGGTGGAGCACATGGCGGGCGGGTATGACCAAGCCATGCTAGAAATGCGTCGCGTTTTAAAGCCAGGCGGTTTGCTGTTTATAGCACCAGGTTTGTATTTTTCAAACATCGGCCATCACTTAACGGAATTTAGCGACGAGCCGTTTGTGCACCTGAATAAAACTGAGGATGAGCTGCGCGAATTAGTGCTCAACACCCGCCCAAAATACATGGATCGCGCTGGCGAGTTTTCGCCGCCTGCGCAATTTTGGCAATGGTATAAAGAGCTCAATAAAATTACCGTCGCAGGGTTTGAAGCCGAGCTGCGCGCGTTAAATTTTGAGCCGTGGCGCTTTGCGGTGCGGGTAGAAGAAATGGTGGAATACACCCCCAGCATGTTGCCGCACGACATGATGACTTTAGCGCCGAGCGAGCTGTATAGTTGTTGGTTTAATCGTAAAGTTGCATAGCACTGCATGGTTGAAGATCCCCTAATATAGGGCGTCTTCAGTCCGTAGGTTGGGCTGGTGTTGAGCCCAACATCGGTGTTTGCAAAAAGCAGTTGTTGGGCTCAACACCAGCCCAACCTACAACAGTGCGTTAGTTTGGTTTCTTCAGCCCAACCTACAAATTCGAATATTGCAAAGGCATCCATCATGGCCGTCAACTACACCCTCCCCGAAGCTAAAAATTTGTTGCCCATTGCGGGCCTAAAGCTCGGCATTACCCAAGCCCACGTGCGCAAACCAAACCGTCGCGACATGATGGTGTTGGCACTCGATGCCGGTGCCACGGTGGCCGGGGTGTTCACGCAAAATCGGTTTTGTGCAGCGCCGGTCATCGTCTGCCGCGAGCATTTAGATGACGCCAAAGCGAGCGAGCAGGGCATTCGCGCCCTTATTATTAACACCGGCTGCGCTAATGCGGGCACCGGTGAAGCTGGCTTGGCCGACGCGCGTTCCACCTGTGCAATCGTTGCTGAAAAGTTAGGGTTCAACGCCCAACAAGTGCTGCCGTTTTCAACCGGCGTAATTATGGAAATGCTGCCCATGCTGCGTATCGAAGCTGGTGTACCCAGTTGCATTGCCGACTTAAAAGCCGACAATTGGTTTGAAGCAGCGCACGCGATCATGACCACTGATACTGTGCCAAAAGCGGTCTCGAAGCAAGTGGTGATAGACGGCGTAAAGGTAAGTATTACGGGCATCTCCAAGGGTGCCGGCATGATTCAGCCTAACATGGCAACTATGTTGGGCTTCATCGCCACGGACGCCAATATTGCGGACGCTGCACTTAATAGCATACTAAAACACGCGGTAAATAATTCGTTTAACGTCATCACCATCGATGGTGACACCTCCACCAATGATTCCTGCATTTTGATGGCAACAGCCAAAGCTACGCACGCGCAGGTGAGCGACGCAGCATCTCCGCAATACGCGCTCTTGCGCGACGCCATCACCGCAGTCGCCTTAGCGCTCGCGCAAGCCATTGTGCGCGACGGCGAAGGTGCCACTAAGTTTATTAGCATCACCGTAGCTGGTGGCGCGACAACCGACGAATGCAAAAAAGTAGCCAAAGCCATCGCCCATTCGCCACTAGTTAAAACTGCGTTCTTCGCATCCGACCCAAACCTTGGCCGCATCTTGGCGGCGGTAGGTTATGCAGGTATCGCCGATTTAGACCAAACCAAAATCGGCTTAAAACTAGGGGACGTCGACATCGTACAAAACGGTGGCCGCTTAAAAACCTACCAAGAATCTGAAGGTGCAAGAGTCATGCAAATGGCTGAAATTCCGGTGCTAGTTACGCTTGGACGTGGCAACGCAACGGCGACAGTTTGGACTTGCGATTTATCGTATGAATATGTGAAAATTAATGCAGACTATCGTAGTTAGCAGTCTGCCGGACGATGGCTAAATTGGGTCAAAATCCGGCTTAGCTGCCCATATTTCACCCATTTTTGGGTCAATATGCTCGATATTGACGGCAACATTTGGGCAAAATCTGGCTCGGCGCAGCCAAATTTTGATTCCGATTGCCATAGCCCGACAGGTTGCTAGGTTTAAATCGATCGGTCACTTTTGTTTTGCTAAATCTTGCCTTATACTTTAGCTATGAAAGCACAACTTCTACATCCGGACTATTTAACGCTTACGGTTTCGGAGCGCATCCAGCTTGCCGAGGATATTTGGGATAGTGTTGTGGCAGAGGGCGCTGAACCGATGGCGCTCGCTTCCGCAGAGTCTGACGAGTTGCGTCGCCGACGGCAGCAACACCATGAAAATCCTTCAGCTTCGATTCCGTGGGGCGAAGTAAGAGCAAAGTTGTTCGCTAAACGTGGTTGATGTAGGCAGCTGATGCGTGTTTTATTTTCCATAGAAGCCGAATCGGAATTACTCGATGCCCAAGCTTGGTATGAGGAAAAAGCAAATGGGTTGGGTCTTGAATTTGCACGAGCCGCTGATGTTGCTGTCGCATCTGCAATGCGGAGCCCAGCGAGTTACCCTCAAATTGACCGAGATTTCCGACGCGTGTTGTTTCGAAAATTTCCTTTCGCGCTAATCTACAGCGCCACTGAAAGCGAATTATTAGTCGTTTCGGTATTTCATCACCGTCGTGAACCAAATAGTTGGCGGGTGAACTGACGCTACTGCCTCGGCTGAGTGCCAAAACCACCCAATCGGTGTTCTGAAGATGCCTTATTTTAAGGCGTCTTCAATTTTTATTCGTGTGCTTTTACGTCGATAGCAGTCGACAATATTAAGGTTACTATTAGCGTATGAGCAACTGGTAAAAAATGGAGGTTTCATTATGAACATGCAAAGCACAATCTGGTTTAAGAAGGTTTTGTTGTTGGTGGGGATATGTGTGTCTGGCGGCGCAATCGCCCAAGCGCTACCCACCTATCCCATCGCCGCTGTGTATTCCACCACCGCGTGGGGGCCAGATCGCTTTCCACCGGCGGCGTTTGTCAACGCGGGCACCTATCAAGGCCGCGACAATGTGTTGCGCATTGGCATTGCTGCGGCTGATGCGGATGGCTTGCGCCCCGGATTTGCTGGCATTTTTTACAATACGCAAGGGCGCAAAATACTGCGCAGCAGTTTAACGTCTGGGGTTTCTTGGTCGGGTAGCGTGTTTATTCCAGCGGCGTGGGCTGTTTCCAATCCGGGCGATGCATTGCTCAATCGCCGCACAGATGTGTGGGCGTCGGTCAGTCCAGACCCCGTTGGCGGTGTACCGGCACCGTCGAGCTGCGATTTTTTTCCGATTCTTGGATTTACAAATGCATCGGGTGTGTCCAACACCATGGCGGTGACCAACGGTGGTGCTCCGCGCTACCGTGTTTTTGATTCTGGCAATGGCGGGTGGAATGACATCGCGATGCCAGTGCGATACGATGCGTGGACTGAGTTTGGCATCACTTTCACCGGCACCACTATCGAGCACCGCATTGACGGCGTCTTGGTATACACGCAAACCAATTTGCCTGTGCCCGCGCCACCGTGTGGCCCGTTGGCCCGCATCGGCGATATATTTTTTCAAGGCTACAACTTCGGCACCACTTACGATATTTACTGGAGCCGCGCCGCTGCAGGTGTGGGTGCTGTATCGGCCGTGTTAGCAGCAGCGTTTCCGCCGCCGCCAGCGGCACCCGTTACGGTGACGCCAATTATCGCTAACAACGGCTTTTCTAATGCGGGTACTGTTTGGCCCAATATCCCTTTCAGCGTTGCAGCCAATACCCAAGCGCGTATAGATGTAAGCACCCAATTTCGCTTTATCGCAAAAGTAAGTGGTGACTGTCCGGCGGGTTTGGTGGGCTCTACCGCATTCGTTCCGCAGGGTAGCGGTAACACCACATTGGTTACTGACCCGCTTGGCGGTAGCTGCACCGCCATTATTACCTTCGTACCTACTATTCCGAAGGTGGCAGTGTTTGCGCCCGCTGATGCGCTTTCTAGCGCGCCGCAAAACGCACCGATTACGTTTAAAGCCATCATCACTGGCGCTACTAATTCAGAAGGCACCGTGGCGTTTTTTGTTGATGGCACACCGCTTGCAAGTTGCCCAGCGCAACCAATTGTGCAGCGGTTTTTTGCCTACGACGAGCAAGAACGCGTTGCCACTTGCACCACCACGCTCGAGCCATTTAGCGTAGGTCAGCATTTTGTTTCTGCGCAATATAGCGGCAATGTGCATAACTTCCCAGCGGGCTCACCGGGCTTAAGCTATGTGGTTAACTTGCCTAGATACACTGTCATGCCAGTGTTGGTTACGGCCGCAACGGGCGCTATGGGTAGCATTGATCCTGCTGCTGCACAGTCGATCGAAATTAACAAACACGCTGAATTTAAAATTAGCGCGCCGCCCAAACACATTGCCTCTATCGCAGGCAGTACCTGTGCCGTGGGCATTCAATCGACGGTAGCGCTCACGCCCCAAGGTGCGGGAAACTCTAAAGCGATCACTGATCCGATTAAAAAGGATTGCATCGTGCGTATTTCGTTTATGCCGATCCAGCCCATCGTGACCGCAACCATCAATGCAGGCGCAAAAGTGGGTGTGCCGGTGCAGATTTCAGCTGGCATCACTGCGGGCGCATCAGCCAGTGGCACCATCGCGTTTTATGAAAATGATGTGCTAATTAGCGCTTGCGCCGCACAGCCTATCGTTACCACATTCACCGTCGATATGTCGATTCGCACGGCAGTGTGTGCGTGGGTGCCTGCGCAATCTGGTACGCGCAACATCAGTGCGCGCTATGCAGGCGACACGTTTAATTTTGCAGCGGTAAGCGCTGGCGTTGGCGTTTTAGTAGCGCCGTAGCATTTAAATAGATGCCCCGAGACACCCTAATATAGGGCGTCTCGGGGCGTTATTACATCAGCTATTTTATCGATTAGCGCTCTTTAACGCAGTACCGGTCACCCGCAAATACGCGCGGCGCAACGCGGATTCATCGGCGTAGCCCACCTCTTTTGCAACAGTATCAATGCTCAAGCTTGGATGGTTCGCAAACTGCGTTACGGCATGCTGAATGCGTAACGCCGTTAAATAATCGAGCGGCGTTTTGCCCAGCGTCGCTTTGAAGCGCACGGCAAAGGCGGTGCGCGACATGGCGGCCTCATTGGCCATCGTTTCTACTCGCCACGGCCTGCCCGGTGCAATTGCCATGGCAGTAAGAGCGCGGCTGAGTTGTGCATCAATGCCAGCGGCGAGTTGCGGCACACTTAATGGGTCATAAGCACACAACGTCTCGCTGAGCGCTTCGAACAATGTGGCTTGCAGGCTCGCCACCACCCGCGTGGCTTTGTCTTGCCCACTATTTTCGGTGTGCAGCAGCTGTGCCAAGGCGTTTAAACGCACGCATTCAGCCGCTGTGGGCTGCAATACGGCCATCGCCCATGTTGGTGCTTGTGCAAAAGGCAAAGCCCGCCAAGGGGCGTTATTCGGGCGCATCGAGCCATACAGAACGCTGAGCAATCCGAACTCGCTTGTTTGGGTGACATTCTGCTCATTGACCTCACCGCCAGCCGTAAGCGCCATCGTAAACCGTGGGCTCGCCGCTTCGTTCATGATAAGTAAATCGCCTTGGCGCAAATTGGTTTGTTTGCCCGTGGCGCAAGTGGCGGCCAGATTGCCCGCCGTCACCAATAAGTAGCCCAGCCCTTCCGATAACGTCCAGCTAAGGGTTTGGTCGGTGCCGTCCCACGCTACGGCATCGGCGCGTCCTGATCGCCCTACGGTGGCGTGCTGGTTGGGGTTGCTACTTTGAACGATTAGCTTGTTTAAGTGAACGATTTGCCGCATCTAAATAATTTTTCTTCGCGTAAATGAGTAGGAAGCTGCGCTATAACGCCCGTGCGTGCCCCGTGTGCATTGGGCGTTAGCTACTTATACGCATGCCGCATCGATTTGGTTGCGCTCGGCTTCACCTGCGCGTCGAAATTGCGAATACATGGCGTAACGCGACTTATCTTTCATTCACACAACAAGGAGATTTTATGAAACTGCACCGTTCCTCGATTGCAAAATTTGCCGCCGCCACCTTTATTGCGGCTTCAGCCTTTGCAACAACAGCGGCACTTGCATCTGGTTCTATGTCGCCCAGCAATAGCCAAAGCGCGGATGCGTACAGCATCGGCAAAACGATTTTTTTTAAGCAGGTTGTTTGCGATAGTTGTGCTTACGCCAGCACGGCTAAAAACCCTGGTGATATTAAATCGGTATTTACCGCCCTCAACGGAAAAGAAAGCAAAGTAAAACTTAGCGAAGATGACTTGGACGCCCTAAACACCTATCTTACAAAGCGCTTTAACCTAACCAATATGGCGGGCAAATAATGTCTAAATTACACTCCAAAAAAGCCTTGGTGATGGCCGTATTTAGTGCCTTTACAGCCATTGCTTTTAGCCAAAATGCAGTCGCGCAAACACCGTGGTTGCCGTCACCCGGAAGTTCTGACTTAACGCTTTCGTTAGCGAATCAAAAAGCGGACGACTTTAAGCCGGGTAATGCGTCGGCGAAGTTGCCCGCCACGCTAAAGCAAACTAATTTTGGCCTTACTTATAACTATGGCGTAAGTGACGTATTAGCGCTGGATGCCACCGTTGGCTACGCTAAAAGCAGCTTTATTCAAGTGCCCGGTTTAGCGCCAAATGGTGGGTTGTCGGGCGTGACTGATTCACGGCTGGGGTTGCGTTATCGCCTGCTTGACGATACCGGTGCTGATCCCATTTCTGTTACCTTGGGTGCCGCGGCTATTCTCAAAGGTAGCTATGACACGGGTGCCTTACCTGCTATTGGTGACGGCGCAAATGCGCTTGAAGTATCGGTGAGCGTGGGCAAAATTTTTAACTCCACCTTCAGCGCTTACGGCACGCTAGGTTATCGTGATCGCAAAGCGCCTGTGCCAAACGAAAATTTTATTAAGCTTGGTGCAAACGTAAACTTTACGCCGCAGTTTTTTGCGGGCTTAAATTACGAAAAAGTAGATGCAAAAGACGGGCTTGATATTGGTGGGCCAGGCTTTTCGCCAGCGCGCTTTCCTGAAGTGCAAGAAGACTACACACTTAGCTCTGCCACGCTTGGTTTTCGCATTAACAAATCAATGACAGCAGCCGTTCAGTTTGGTGATAAAAAAGGCCAACGCAACACGGCCGAAGGCAAAGTAATCGGCCTGTCGCTCCAAGCCGCATTTTAAGTAGCAGGTTTACGTGCCTCTAACTATCGCCCCACAAGTAGAAGCGCCAAAATCACCGCAACCCACCGTGGTTGTGGTGATTCCCGCGCTCAACGAAGCGCAAATAATCGGCCAAGTAGTGCGTGATTTGCGTGCCTTAGCTACTGAAGATGGGGCGCTAATTGCTACTATTTTTGTGTGCGATAACGGATCAACCGACGCTACCGCAACAGAAGCGCAACGCGCCGGCGCAACGGTGGTATCAACCTCAGTGCGTGGCTACGGATCCGCGTGTTTGGCGGGTCTTGAAGCTATTGCAAAGCTCAAGATACAGCCTGATATTGTACTTTTTGCAGATGGTGATGGCAGTGTGGTGGCGCAAGACATCCCAGCGTTGCTAAGTCAAATTCGCAATGGGCATGATTTAGTAATCGGCGTGCGCACAGCTGCACTGCAAGAGCGCGGCGCGCTCACGCCGCCGCAGCGCGTGGGTAATGTGGTGGCCTCAATGCTTATCTTTGCGCTGTGGCAGCAATGGGTGAGTGATTTAGGGCCGCTACGGGCAATACGTACCGATGCGTTGCTGCGCTTGCGCATGGCCGACAAAACCTTTGGCTGGACGGTAGAAATGCAAATTAAAGCGCTGCAAGCGCAGATGAAAGTAGCTGAAGTATCAGTAAGCACCAAGCGCCGCGTCGGAAAATCAAAAATTAGCGGTACAGTCTCGGGCGTCATTGGCGCCGCACGCGGCATCATCGGTAAAATTTTTGCGCTAAAAATTGCAGAATGGAAAGCGCCAATTTTGTACGGTGATGAATCTATTGGTGCTGATGTTGCTAGTCAAAAATAAAATGCAATGCGGCCTTTGAAGCCCCATGCCACGCGGCATGACGCGCTGGTTTGGCATGCGGGTGGGATGGCCGTATTTGGGGCGTTTGCAAGCTTTATTGCGCACGCTAAATTTGCTGGAGCTTATTCAGTCACGCTCTGGGTTTTGCTGCTAAGTTTGGCGGCTGTGCCACTTATGTGTGCAGTGGTGTGGCAGGTTGCGCCACCCACGGCGCGCCAAGTGTTGGGTTGGGCAATTGCTACGCGCCTGCTGGCGTTTTGGAGTACGCCGTTTTTTGAAGATGACTTTTACCGCTATCTTTGGGATGGTTATCAAACCATCATCGGCAACAATCCGTATGCACTAGCACCAAGCGCATTTTTTTCGACAAATGCGCTGGTGCTGGACGGGGTGTCTGCGCCAGAGCCGATTGTGGCTGCCTTATCGGCGCTAAATAATCCAGATATTCCCACCATTTATGGCCCTGCGCTACAGTGGCTGTTTGCGTTGGCGGCACAGGTGTCACCCGGCGCATTGTGGCCTATTCGCGCGCTGTGGCTGGCTGTTGATGTGTGGCTGATTGCGGTGTTAATTACCCACTGCGGTGCGCGTCGCGCCATGCTCTATGCCTTGTGCCCGCTGGTGTTGCATGAAGTGGGCGTGGCCGCGCATCCTGACGGTGTGATGGGCGCGCTATTGTTGTTTGCGTGGGTAGCCATGAAAAACCGGCAAGCGTGGCTGTGCGGCATGTGGCTTGGCTGTGCTGCGGCGATGAAAATTCATCTACTGCTGGCGCTGCCTTTTTTACTCATCGCGTGCGGCTGGGGTGCGCCGAGTGTGCGGATTATTGCTGGCTGCGCACTGACTTATGCGTCGTTTTGGTTGCCGTTTGTGTTGCCGCCAATTGGATCTGTGGATGCGTTTTATCAAGCTTGGCGTTCATTTGCTACATTTGCGCGCGATTGGCAGTTTAACGCGCTGGGGTTTGGGTTGTTGCGTGGTGTATTTGATTCAAGTTTAGCGCGCATTCTCGCTGGTGGGGCAATGCTGTTTTGCTGGCTTGGCATCGCGTATTTTCAGATCCGTCAATCGCATCAAAAATCGGGCTGTAATAGTGCAGAAGCCGCACTGGTCGCAGCTTTTGGTGTGCTGCTGTTTTTCTCACCCGTGATCAATGCGTGGTATTTGTTGTGGCTATTACCCTTGGCTGCAACAACGCGTTTGGTGACGCCTTGGGTTGCTAGCGTGGTGTTGCCGTTGTCGTATTTAACGCACTTTAATTTGGGCGCAACTACCGTGAGTGGCGGTGCATTCACACCTTACGCGCTGCCTTTTGCAATTCCGATTGTTGAAGGTATTGCGATAGGGCTAGCGCTGTGCTGGGATTATCGGCAAGCGACTTTACGTCGCTTATTTCGTCCCATTCAAGCGCCAGTCATAATCTAAAAAGCTAAGCTCAGCTTTGCCATCCATGATTTTTTGCTGATCGGCAGCAGAATCAGCGAGTAATTTTGCGTAGCGACCAAAGTACTCTTGGCGGGTTTTAATTGCTGCTGTTTTGCCATTAAAGCCTTTGTAGCCAGAATCCCAATCCACGCTAAACCACTTAAAAATCATCGACACTTCTAACTTGCCGCCAGCATAGCGATTGCGTGAACGGTCACTCAAGAACCGCACTGCTTGGGCTTCTAGCTGTGCATCGAGTTTGTCGGACGTGTAGGCTTCTTCACGCAAAGTAGGGCAGCCGATGGACGCGCAATTAAGTGCAAAGTGCGCGCGTGGCTCGTCATACACACCGGGCTTGCGCACGGTGTCGTGTTCCAGTTTGTTCAGCGAAAAATCTTGACCAAGCAGCTTAAAAAACTTGCGATTCCAACGGTCGTCAAACACGCTACCGATGTCTTTAATTGATTTAACAGGATAGTTTTGCAGGATTAAATCAACGGTAAAACCGTTATAGGCATTGACTAAAAAAGCGAGTTTTTCAGCCTTGTTCCACGCTTTAAATTCAGCATCCGTTACCTTGGAAAGCCCCGCCAAATAAGCGGTGAGGGCGGCTTTGTCTTTGCCCAACGCCACGTAATTAACTTGTGAAGCTTTGCCGTTATCAATTAACACCACATGCTTTGCCAGCACAGCTGTCAATGCCGCATGGTTATGGTCGAAAGCTTGCGCGTGGATGAGGGTGCTGGTAAGGCTCAAGCCAAGCGTTGCGAAAAGTGCGGTGGGGGTTTTCATTTGGGCGAGGTTCCGATATAAATTTAGGTTGATAAATACTATACGCGGATGAGGGCACATTGGATGACTCGCCGTGTTGGACGGGTTGATGTTTACACAGCAACAACGCGTGGGCAGATGAA
>JAYUOW010000255.1:0-9856 GCA_043760555.1 Betaproteobacteria bacterium | reverse complement strand
GGCCACTAAATCGGCGACGCAGCCTTGAAAATAATCACGATCCGTCAATACCGACAAACACGCCGCACCGTGCTGCTCATAACTTTTCGCAAAAAACGCGGGGTCAAATGCTGACCCTTCGGCGCGAAATGTGCCCGCACTGGGGCTGGCGCGCTTAATTTCGGCGATTACTGCCGGCTGATTGGCTGCGTGCTTGGCGCGAATTGCACCTAAAAAATCACGCGGCGGGGCAATGCTGGCAATCTGTTCGCGCAATAGCGCTTCAGGTGAAGACGCCCTATTTACGGCTATCTCCAGCACTTTTGTAGCGAGGATTTTTTGCAGAATGTCGGACATATTAGCTAGCCGACGCCATATTATTGGTCACGCGAATTAGCTCTTCAAGCTTGGCTTTAGCGCGTCCGGTTTCAATCATTTCGCGCGCGCGCGCAACGCCGGCATTTAAATCCGCCGCCATACCGGCCACATAAATTGCTGCACCGGCATTGAGCGTTACGATGTCTTTAGCGGCACCATCAACGTTATTGAGCACGCCCATCAAAATTTTCAGCGACTGCTCTTTATCCACCGCACGCAGCGAATCAAGCGATTGCGCCTTCAAGCCGAATTGCGATGGCTCAATCATGTAATCACGTAACTCGCCATCTTTAAGTTCAGCCACGTAGGTTGGCCCACTGATTGAAATTTCATCCAAGCCTTCAGCACCGTGCACCACCATCACATGCTTTGAGCCCAGCGTTTTTAACACGCGCGCTTGAATGCCCACCAAATCCGCGTGAAACACACCCATTACTTGGTTTTGCGCGCTGGCGGGGTTGGTGAGCGGGCCCAAAATATTCAGGATAGTGCGCATGCCAAGCTCCTTGCGCACCGGGGCGGCATATTTCATCGCCGGATGATGATTCGGCGCAAACATAAAGCCCACGCCCACAGCTTTAATACATTCACCCACCTGCTCGGGCGTGATGTTTAATTTAACGCCCAACGCCTCCAACACATCCGCGCTGCCAGACGAGCTTGATACTGCGCGACCGCCGTGCTTCGCCACTTTAGCGCCTGCAGCAGCGGCCACAAACGCAGCTGTAGTGGAAATATTAAACGTGTGCGATTTATCGCCACCGGTGCCGCAGGTGTCGACCAAATGCGGCTCATTGCGCACATCTACTTTCGTGGCAAATTCACGCATTACTTGCGCTGCCGCCGCAATTTCAGACACGGTTTCTACCTTCACATGCAGCCCCATCAGTATGGCGGCAAGCTGCACCTGTGTTACATCCCCAGTCATTACTTGACGAAATAAATCGACCATTTCATCATAAAAAATTTCGCGCTTATCGGATAAGCGGCTAATCGCTTCTTGAGCAGTAAACATGGTGAAACTCCTAATTAGTATTTTCGCGACCGCGTTGCATAAAGTTGCGCAACAGCGCATAACCATGCTCGGTCAAAATAGATTCTGGGTGAAACTGCACGCCCTCCACTTCCAAGGTTTTGTGCTTCACTCCCATCACTTCGCCGTCGTCCGTCCACGCGGTAATTTCTAAGCAATCGGGGCAGGATTCACGACGAATCACCAGCGAATGATAACGGGTGGCAATGTAGGGCGATGGCAAACCGGCAAACACGCCCAATTGCGTATGAAAAATTTGCGAAGTTTTGCCGTGCATGATGGTGCGCGCATGCACAATCTCGCCACCAAACGCCTGCCCAATGGCTTGATGGCCCAAACACACACCCAAAATTGGAATTTTACCGGCATATTTTTCGATCACACCCAAGGAAATACCCGCCTCATTCGGTGAACACGACCCAGGAGAAATCACGATTTTTTCAGGGTTCAACGCGCCTACAGCGGCGACTGAAATTTCATCGTTCCGCACTACTTTTACATCCTCGCCCAGCTCACCTAGGTACTGCACTAGGTTGTAGGTGAAGCTGTCGTAGTTATCAATCATCAATATCATATTAGGCCTCGTTTACGCTTCGTTGGTGTCTAAACCGCTAGCAACCAGTTCCGCCGCGCGCAGCAATGCACGCGCCTTATTCTGGGTTTCTTGCCATTCAAGCTCAGGCACTGAATCAGCAACGATGCCCGCTGCAGCTTGCACATAAAGCACGCCGTTTTTCACCACACCAGTGCGAATTGAAATCGCTAAATCCATATTGTCATTAAAACCAATATAGCCCGCTGCACCCGCGTAAATGCCGCGTTTCGACGGTTCTAGCTCATCAATAATTTGCATCGCCCGCACCTTCGGCGCGCCTGTCACCGTGCCCGCTGGAAACGTCGCGCGCAGCAACTCAATAGGGCCAATGCCGTCTTTAATTTCGCCCTCTACATTCGATACTAAATGCATCACGTGCGAATAGCGTTCCACCACCATTTGCTCGGTCACTTTTACTGAGCCAGTTTTAGCAACACGACCAACATCATTACGGCCCAAATCGATCAGCATTAAATGCTCGGCCAATTCTTTTGGATCTTCGCGCAGTTCTTTTTCTAGCGCTTTATCTTGCTCTGGCGTCGCACCGCGTTTGCGCGTGCCCGCGATCGGGCGCAGGGTAATTTTTTTACCTTCTTGCCGCACCAAAATTTCTGGCGACGCGCCTACGATATGGAATTCACCCATATCGAAATAAAACATGTAAGGCGATGGATTGATGGAACGCAACGCACGATACAAATTGATCGGCGGCGCATCAAACGGCTGCGACAGCCGCTGCGAAATTTGCACCTGCATTAAATCGCCATCAACAATATATTGCTTGCATCGCGCTGCCGCTTTTAAATACGCGGCTTCGCCAATGTCGGACACTGGTTCTGGCACATTTTTAGTGGGCACATAAACCGGCAAGGCGGCCGGTTGACGCAGGCCTAAACGCAGTTCAGTTAAGCGACGGCTCGCCTTTGCCAGCGCGTCAGGCTGGGTTGCATCGGCATAAACAATTAAATATAACTTGCCCGATAAACTATCGACTACGGCTACTTCGTCAGACAGCATTAAAATCGCATCGGGCACATTGATTGGGTCAAGCTGGGTACGGCCATTGGCGATTTCTGGCGACAGCTTTGGCTCAATAAATCGCACCACGTCGTATGAAAAATAGCCTGCTAAACCACCACCAAAACGCAGCGGATTAGTGACCGGTGCGGCCTTAATTTTTGCGCGATATTTTTCAATAAAACTAAGCGGGTCTTTTACAAAAACATGCTCCACCGTTTCGGTGCCAGACGAGTATTTACCGGCTTTGGCGCGGATTACCGACACTTCTTGGCCGGTGATTTGAATCCATTCACGCGCAGGTAGACCGATGATGGAATAGCGTCCAAACCGCTCGCCACCGATTACCGATTCAAGCAAAAAAGAGTACGGTTTGTTGGCGAGCTTTAGATAAATTGATAGCGGCGTATCAAGGTCGGCAAAAGTTTCTAAAACAACGGGAATACGATTGTAGCCTTGGGCTACAAGGGCGTTAAATTCTGATTCAGTCATGGCGGTTCCAACAAAATGATTGATGTTTAGCGCACGATTTGACGCGCGCTGCGACGGCAGGGTGTTTTAGAAATGAAGTGGCCATCGCCAATGACAAGGCTGCCATTGGGTCAAATTCAAAAACAAGATTTTTGTTGGTTGCATGATTCAATTAGGTTTGGGTTTCTGCTGCGGATGGTACTTCTACGGTGGGTTCAGGCGCACTTTCTATTTCTACACCAGCTTCCGCTGGCGCAACTTCTGCTTTCATGCTGGCCGTAAGCTTAACAAATTTTAGCGCTTCAGGCAGTTCGAGCAAAAACGCATCGCAATCCAAGCCGCGCAATTGCTCGCCTTCGTTGTAGCCGTAGGTCACGATAAATGTCGGTGAACCCGCAGCCCGCGCGGCTTTCGCATCGTTATGTGAGTCGCCAATCATGAGCAATTGCGCGGGTTGTACATTGAAAAATTCCGCCGCGTGTAGCACGGGTAAAGGGTGCGGTTTACGTTCGGCAACTGTATCGCCGCTGACAACGATCTCGAAAAAACCGAGCAATCCGGCTTTTTCTAAAATTGGCAGCGTAAATTTTTCAGCTTTATTTGTTATGCAGCCCAAGCGGAAACCCGCTGTTTTCAAGGCGTTCAAGCCTTCCAGCACGCCCGGATAAATCACAAAAGTGTCGGTCGCACATTGCTCGTAGTGGCGCTCGAATACGCCAATAGCTACTTTAAGCGCGGTGGCGCCCACTTCGCCGACCACATCTTTCAGCGTTTGCGATACTAAATTGGGAATGCCTTTGCCCACAAAATTTTTGATCACTTCATCAGCCAGCGGCGCAAAACCAAGCGATGCGCGCATACGGTTTGCCGCCGTCGCAATATCGCCCACGGTATCGATCATGGTGCCGTCAAGGTCTACCACCACCGCAGTAATCGGAATGGGAAACGCGTATTTTGGCTTAGCGCGCGGCTTGCCTTTTTTAGCAACGGGTGCCACAACCACCGGCGGCGACGCAACAATTTCATCGTCTTCATCGTCAACAAATGCCTTGGAGACGCCCGTATTTATGGCGTCTTCAGCCATATATTCTGCGACATTCGTCGGCGCAATGACACTTTTTGCTTCCACTAATTTACCGCTAGCGGCGAACGATTCAAGACTGCTAATAGCCATTTGCTAAAACCTTTTAAATTAAACTGCGGATGCGATTGCGGCGCGCATCGCGGCAATCCGCGTGGTGTAAGCTGCACGCCCGCCCGCACCGTAAATGGCTGAACCCGCTACAAATGTATCCGCACCGGCGCGCGCTGCTGCACCAATATTGTCCGCTTTAATACCGCCATCCACTTCCAGCAAAATTGACCGACCTGAAGCGTCAATACGGGCTTTAGCCTGCGCAATTTTAGTGAGCGCGGAAGCAATAAATTGCTGCCCACCAAAGCCTGGGTTAACCGACATAATTAAAATTAAATCTACCTCATCCATCACATAATCAAGGTAGTGTAAGGGCGTGCTAGGGTTAAACACCAGCCCGGCTTTGCAGCCGCAATCCCGAATGAGGCTCAAGGTACGGTCAATATGACCGGACGCTTCGGGGTGAAAGCTAATAATATCGGCACCCGCTTGGGCAAAATCAGACACGATACGATCCACCGGGCTCACCATCAAATGCACATCAATGGGCAGCTTGCCGCCCAGTGAATCGATCGCATAGGGGCGCACTGCCTTGCACACCAGCGGGCCCACGGTAAGATTTGGCACGTAATGGTTATCCATCACGTCAAAATGGATGATGTCGGCACCGGCCGCGATGACATCTGACACTTCTTCACCCAAACGGGCAAAATCGGCTGACAAAATGCTAGGGGCGATGTTGAATTTAGAGGTGTTGGCAGCGGTAGTCATAATGTGACTCAATTGAATTTCTAAAAACAGCATTTTACGCTATGCGGAGACGCATTTACGGGCGCACACAGCGCAGGCTCGATTGTGGTGCACCCATGCGGCGTGTTAGCATAACGCTATGAACAGCGATAAAAAATATGCCGTAAAAGTGGATGCGCAAGCGTTCTATTTAGCCGACCATTCTGATGAAGACAATGATCGCTACGTATTCGCCTATAACGTCAGAATTACCAATGTGGGTGAAATTGCCGCCAAAGTGGTGAGCCGTCACTGGCTAATTACCAACGCCACGGGCGAAGTGCAAGACGTGCGCGGCATGGGCGTAATCGGCGAACAGCCTAATTTAGCACCCGGCAAGTGCTTTGAATATTCTAGCGGTTCCGAGTTAACGACGGATGCAGGTTCAATGCGCGGTAGCTATCAAATGTTGGCGGCAGATGGCACGCGTTTTGAAGCGATTATTCCTGAATTTAGCCTTTTTGTACCACGGGTATTGCACTAAATATTGCACCAAAATGAGAGACTCACAGTGGTCTCGCAGTTAGCATCAAAGCGTGCTTTGGATATGGTTCCCGCACGCTAACTTCCAGCTCTAGGAGCCTTAAATAGCATGACCAAACGTACCGAAATTTTTCAGTCCGATGAAGCAACGCCTGCGCAATTAACATCCGCCCGAATTCGTTCGCGCCTAGTAGCAGCAAACCACCGGTTTTACGCTAACGACAATATTTCCGCCTTCATTGAACCGGGCGAAATGGATGCGCTGCGCCAAGAAGTAGCTGCAAAAATGCAGGGCGTGCTCGAAAGCCTTGTCATCAATACCGAAAACGATCACAACACGAATGAAACCGGCAAGCGCGTTGCCAAAATGTTTTTAACTGAAGTATTCCGTGGCCGCTATGATGCGGCGCCGCCAGTAACGGAGTTCCCCAATGTTGAGCATTTAAATGAGCTCATGATTGTAGGCCCCATCACCGTGCGCAGCGCCTGTTCACACCACTTTTGCCCAATTTTAGGCAAGGTTTGGATCGGCATTATGCCTAACGAGCATTCCAACTTAATTGGGCTTTCTAAATACGCGCGCATTTGCGATTGGATTATGTCGCGTCCGCAAATTCAGGAAGAAGCGGTCACCATGCTGGCCAACCATTTGCTCGAAAAAGTAAAGCCTGACGGCCTAGCGCTGGTGATGGAAGCAGACCACTTTTGCATGCACTGGCGGGGCGTAAAAGATAGCGAATCGAAGATGATCAATTCCGTCATGCGCGGCTCGTTTTTAAAAGACGCCAATTTGCGACGTGAATTTTTATCCTTGATTGGTAACAACCAAAAATAAGCCAAAAATAAGATCAACCTGTGTTAGAAAGCAAACCGATTATGTTAGTTCGTCTACTCTATGCAAGCCGCGCCACCGAGGCCGTTAATCAAGATTCATTGACTTCTATTTTGAATAAATCGCGCTCCAACAATCCCAAAACCGGCGTGACCGGCGTGCTGTGCTTTAGCGGCAATATTTTTTTGCAAGTGCTAGAAGGCGGACGCCTGCCGGTAAGCACGTTGTACAACAGAATTGCGTCCGATAATCGCCACAAAGATGTGGTGATTTTGTCATATGAAGAAATTAGCGAGCGCCGCTTTTCGGGCTGGTCGATGGGTCAGGTAAATCTTGGTTTAATCAACCCATCGCTACTGCTAAAGTATTCAGAATCCGCCACGCTTGATCCTTACAGCGTGTCGGGCAAGGCTTCGTTAGCGTTGTTTGAAGAGCTGATGGCGTCGGCGCATATTATGGGGCAGCGGGTTTAAACACTCCGAGTACCTCACATTTGCTTAAACAGATGGGCATACGCTCGACTCACCTGCAGCTTTGCTTTGATGTCGCGCAGGGTTAAAAAAGTATGCCCCGCTTCATCACGGGTGCTGCTTAAAATTGCGGCCACATTCACCACTGACGAGCGATGGATTTGCCAAAATTCATCACCATCTAGTTCGGCCAGCAGTTCCGCTAACGGCGTGCGAATCAGCGATTCACCTTCTTTGGTGTACACGCTAACGTACTTATCTTGCGCCTGAAAATACAGCACGTCATTCACCGCAATTTGCTTCACCACGTCGCCTACGGAAGCACGAATCCACCGCATTTTTTGCAATGGCACGCGCCGCGCATCGGGTATTGCACCGCGCAACATACCGATAAGCGCAGACACATCTTCGGGTGCTGAATTGGCTGATAATTTTGCCTTCAATTTCTCGATGGTGCGCGTCAATCGGGCGTCTTCAACGGGTTTGAGCAAATAGTCTACCGCGTTGGTATCAAACGCATTTAGCGCATATTGATCGTAGGCCGTCACGAACACCACGTGGATTTTTTCGTCCGCGCGCGCTGCAACTTCAAGCCCGGTTAAGCCAGGCATGCGAATGTCTAAGAAGGCAACGGTAGGCAGTAAATCGTCCATCAATTGAATCGCTTCTAAGCCGTTTTTCGCCACGCCCGCTATTGCTAATTCAGGCCAAAGCGCGGTTAAACGGGTGCGTAAATATTCGGATAAATGTTGCTCATCATCAGCAATAACGGCGGTAAGTTTAGGAGCAGTGGTAGTGGCCAACGGCGTACCCTTTCAGCTTAAATTTGATGATTTTTAGGAATGGTCATGATAATTTTTGCACCGTGCGGCGTATTGGCTTCAACCAACATCGTAGCCGCTGCGCCGTAGGTGCTGAGCAGGCGTGCGCGCACGTTTTCTTGGCCTACGCCGCCGCCGGTGGAGCCTGATTTTGCTTGGCTACTTTTACTAAAACCGATGCCAGTGTCAGCCAGAGTAATGACTAAATTATCGCCCTCACAGCGCGCAATAATTGCCACTTCGCCGCCCTCAACGCTTGGCTCTAGCCCGTGTTTAATGGCGTTTTCAACGATTGGTTGGAGCAACATTGGGGGGATACGGCAGCTTGCTGCGTCGGCCGCAATATCAATACGCACGGTGAGACGATCACCCATGCGAATCTGCAAAATAGCGAGGAAATTGCGCATCATTTCTACGTCTTTACCCAGCGTGGTGGTCAGCTCTCGCGTGGCCGCTAATGTGGCACGTAAGTAGGCGATAAACTGCTCCAACATCAGCTTGGCTTTATCAGGCTGCGGATGGATTAAGCCGGTTACATTCGCTAAGGTATTGAACAAAAAATGCGGTTCAATTTGTGCCTGCAATGCCCGTAGATTGGCGTTGTCGGCCAAGCTTTGCGCCTCTTTTACGCGCGCTTGTTCGCGTGCCATTTCGGCTTCGCGGGTAAGGTGTGCAAAACGGCTGCGCCATGAAAATGTGAGCATGAGCGAAATGAGAAACGACAGACTCAAACTAATCAACAGCCACTGGGGATCCCCCATCCACGAGCGCAATCCGCCTCTACTCGGAATAAGCGATAGCCCAAGGATTGCGACCTGAACCACACCAAACCCCACAACCGTATAAGCGAAAATAGTGGCCCACGCTCCCATGAGGTTGACGCGCGCAAAAAATCCACGCGCAAACACCATCACCCCTGCAAACGTGAAGCCAATGGCTTGCGAAATAATAAAGTTAGTTTGAATCGCCTTTAAAAATCCACCCCATGACCGGATATCTGCAATCACCAGCGCCATCAGCGTTATAAAAAGCGCGATGATGGTATTGAAAATGACGGTGTAGAAAAACGTGCGCAAACGGCTACGCTTAAACTGCCGAAAAAACGGAATCAATTCCAACGGATGGAATGATCCCGACTCGGCCGCAATTTGATCCGCCGCAATTTGCACGGGCTCGCGAGGTGCGTTCATGGCAGCTTTGTTAGACCGAATAAATGGCGTTGTTTGTACATTTGCGTTCATGATAACCATCCTGCGAGCAATTGGAAAAAGTAAATCGCTTTTTAATCACTTACTGCGCTGAAAAAACCGATACGCCATGTAGGTGGTGGCCGCAGCCAAAGCCGATAAAGCCACTATTTTAAACGCCCGCGCCCACACGCAAATCAACGCGATGCCCATACCAAACGCCACCCACTGCGCCCACCAATGGCCGGGAGAAGTCATCCAATTGATGAAGTAGCACAGACCAACTACAAAAACGAACTTGAACGGGAAAGTAAGGGCTTTAAGCAAATCGGCAGGAATTGAAAGTGGGTTCATGGTGATCTCCAAAAAAGGAATTTAACAACGCTTATAACGTGGACGCAGTTTGAACCATACCCAAATGCAAGCGGTGCCTAATGCGCCCGAATGGCGCTTTTATGGCGCGAATGGTAATTTAAGGGCGCGAACGGTAACGGCGCTGAAAATTACGCCTGCAGCGTAAATTTTGACCCAATAAAATAGGCTGAAGACGCCCTATTTTTGGGCGTCTTCAGCCTATTATAAATCGTTACTCAATGACCAGCTGCGCGGCCAAATCACCTAGTTGGTTGTACAACGCCAGCACGCTCGTGGCGTCGCTGGGATAGA
>JAYUOW010000254.1:0-67323 GCA_043760555.1 Betaproteobacteria bacterium | reverse complement strand
AAGCGCACAGCAGGTGCGGGTATTTGGCTGTCAGACCGAAATCGCCTAGTTGATAACGGCATCGTCCGCGCGGCTGAACTAGGTACATTTGTATCCACCGCCACAGAAAATAAATGGGTAGTAGAAGGCATCGGCGTAACACCAGACATCGAAGTAGACAACCCACCCCACGCGACGTTTAAGGGCGAAGACGCACAGTTAACGGCAGCGATAAAATACTTGGAAGACAAGATAGCGAAGCAACCGATTTGGAAACCGGTGGTGCCAGCAAAGCCGGAGCGGGCGAAGTAAGGCTTTTTTTAGTTACAAACAATGGCTGGAGACGCCCCAAAATAGGGCTTCTCCAGCCATTATAATTTATACATTAGCCAATTAAATTACCGCCGCTCAACACCTGCATTTGCGTCTTCGCCCTTGGCGGTGGCACGCGCGCGACCACCATCGCAGTTACGTGTGCGGCACCGGCATTTTTAAGCACCTTTGCCGCTTCGCTCAAGGTGGCGCCGGTGGTGATGACGTCATCTAGCAAGGCAATTTTTAGGTTGGGTTGCGCCTTAAGCGCTGCCGCACCGGATGCAGACAAAGTGAACGCATCGCGAATATTGCGACGTCTGGCTTCCAGCGGCAAACCTGCTTGGGCTGGCGTGTCACGGACTTTTTCTAGCCAATTTTTTTCTACTCGTACCCTTTGCGACGCGTTCAGTTTCTGCGCCACCGCATCCGCCAACAGCGCCGCCTGATTAAATCCGCGTGACGCAATGCGCTGGCGGCTCAGCGGCACGGGAACGATCACTTCAGGCACGTTGCCCGCGTCAATCATTCTGTCCGCTAACGCAGTTGCAAATAATTCTAGTAGCGCGAAATTTGCATTAAATTTGTAATCCTGCACCAAACGATCCAGCGGAAATTGGTAGCGGAAAGCGGCGATGGTAGCGTCAAACTTTGGCGGGTGGGCGATGCATACGCCACACAAATGCCCGCCGGTATCTTCGATGGCGCATTGAGGGCAGCCGTTTGGGTTTAAAAACGGTAGGCTTTGCTGGCACGGGGCGCAAAAAATTGGGCTTAACCTAGTTCGCGCTTTTTCAAGCGCCACATTTGGCGCAGAGGCCGACGCAGAAGCGGGCGCGACAACGCCAATACGTGTGCGCGACGCCGCGTGCCATACGCGGCCACCGCACAGCACGCAGCTAATCGCGCCGCGCGGACTAAACAAGATTGAAAAGAAATGGGCGTTGATTGGCATGAGCAGAAGTGTATCACTGCCTATTTTTTTGAGCGAGACGGCAAAGTTGACACATGCTGAGCACCCTATTTTGGGGCGATACGATCAAGTGCCGCGATGAGTTTTGCTTTATGACTACCGTCTTTTGGCCAACCAGAAAACGACTCAATCACTTTGCCGTGTTGTAGAAAATAGAATATTGGCGTCGAGGATAGACTGTCCAAAGGCCACTCGCTATTTTTGTGCACTAAGGTTACTGGAGCGTGGGGATATTTCTTATTCCAGTGTTGATAGAGATCAAAATTAAAGTCATTACCTTGGCCCATGATCCATTTTGTGTGACCCGCCAACAGGTTGGATAACCCTGCATCCGCATAAATAGACTCCAATGCAATTCGCGAAAATGCGCATTGCGGGCGAGATACTACTAACATTAACCAATCGACGTTTAATTTTGCGGGTTGAAGAATTGCGACACGCTCTGATTCGCTAAAAACCCATTCTGAGGCAAGCCCCGCCCGCACACCGGCACTTACTTCTAGCTTAGGTAACAGCGCTTTAATAATTTCTGGGAATTTGGCTGCTAATCGGCTGCCCCCTTCGAAGTCTCGCGTGCGAATCAACATGTCATAGTAATCGCGCAATTCTTGATTTACATTCAATTTTCGATTTTTTGCTTCTGCAAAAAACTGCCTCATGAGATCGTTATAACTTTGCGTTTTGGTGTAAAACGCTGCTTCGTAAGCGGCCTCAAATAGCGCACGCAATTCGTCGTCGTTGACCGTCAATAGCGTATTTTGGTCAACAGATTCAAAACCTAGCTTTGTATAAGCAGCACTCACTTTCGCTGATTTGCGTAAATCTTGGTTATCTAACCGCGCGGCATCGTCAGGGGTTTCAATTGCAGATTTAAGTTCTACAAGACGGGCTCTATAGCTTGTTGTCGATACTTCGCGGGCATAAATGAAGTTTATATTCACCAAAAAACACAGCGTGCACAGCAACAGCACCATTTTTTTTAAAAAATATTCCATGATAAGTCCGACGATCCATTAGTTAAATTGCAAACTATCCAACGGTTGATTGGCTACTTCCGTTAGCCAATCAACCACTAAAACTTATCAGCAATTAGCGCCGATACAAATACTCCTTGATTTTTCCTCGCATGATCCCTTGCCAGCGCAATAGAAGCCAGGGTAATCAGCAAATGTGGTGTCTCCCCAAGGATTAAACACGTCGCCCCAAGCGCTTGTTTCAGAAAGAGATCCCTTTTTAACTTTGGTCGATTTTTCGGAGAGTAAATTGTCACCCATAATTTCTGCATCGCGAATTGACTGAATACGCGCATTTGAAATCATTTTAGTAGTCCGTTCGACTCCAAAAAGCGACAAAATTTTATGCACATCCGTCGCCGGCACACCCTCAAGCTCAGCATACGAATAACCGGTCAATCCTTTTTCGTTAAACGTCATCGACGCTATAAATCGGTTTAGCCCCGAATCGGAGAGTTTACCGAGCGGTGAATTTAAAGCAGTGCTGCTATCAATATGCTGATCGAGCTCGGCGGCCGACATAATTGGCGCTGTGTTTATCGCTTTTTGCGCCGCCATCACCATATTTGCACTAAATGCCAAGCCCATTGCTACCAAACCGACCACTAATTTCAAACTTTTCATGATAATACTCCTAATGAATTGCAGATTATTTTTCAAAAAGAACTTCGGGGTTTATTGACATACCAAGCAAGTCAGCAACTTACACCTTCAATTGTAACTCGTTGCTAAAAATCGTGACTTGATGCATCAATAAGTTCATTATGCAAAAAAAAAAAATCATTCCGTCAAGCTTTTTTCTCAAGTAAATTGCAACAGATTTAAGATTTCAGTCTAAATCGGTTGCGAAGCTACCCGCAACGTCGCTCGTTTAGCGCGTATTTTCTTACTTTATTTTTACACAAATTCGCGAAAAATTTGATCTTATTGTCGTCAAAGCTGACGCTTGTAGATGCCCAATAATAAAGCATCTACAAGCACAACCTAGAATTTTTAGGCGCAGAAATTTGTTCTGAAATTCGACGTACGCTGGTCGAGAGGGATGGCAATTATTTACGCGGGTTACAATTTTAAGGCTGACCACAGATTGTGGTTTTTAAGCGAAGCCGGTTCCGCTGCAGTTGGGATCACAGGCTGAAAACCCAGGAGCAACAGCTTTCGTTGAGAGCGCGTAGTAGTTAAATCCAAGGCGGGAACCGTGTTTCTTGTAAACTCTTTATTGCGGCGAGAATCAACTCGCTCGATCTGGCGTGCGGTTTTCTTTTTGTCCGTGCGAACCGACATTTTGATCGAGTACTTTTGAGCACCTACGTTGGTAGTGCCCCTTGTTGACGAGCGCGGACGGTGTAAATTTGCATCGCACCGACCCTTCTGTATTTGGCACCTTTGTCAGGCACATGTATCGGCAATAGCCCTATGGTAGTGACCGTCACTACTATATCCAACGATCAATTCGCCCATTTTTTAAGCACCTAACGCGATTTAACTGGTTATATTGTTGATAGCCACGGTAAACTCATGTTTCTTGCCATTAACCGACGCGACCATTTATGGACCAACTTGCCGCAGAAAAAACGCATCTGAGCACCAAACCCCAAACAATCGCCACACCTCAAAAATGGCTAAAAAACGAAGCTGCGCAGGCGTGGTCGCTCGATGCCGTGCAGGCCTTGTTCAACCTCCCGTTTAACGACCTAATTTTCAAAGCGCAACAAATACATCGCGAAAACTTTGCGCCAAATGCGGTGCAGTTATCCACGCTTATTTCGATAAAAACTGGTGGCTGCTCTGAGGACTGCGGCTATTGCCCGCAGGCAGCGCGGTATCACACGGGTGTGGAAAATCAGGACTTAATGAGCGTGGCCGATGTGGTGGCAGCGGCTAAACAGGCGAAGGCCAATGGCGCGAGCAGGTTTTGCATGGGTGCCGCGTGGCGTGGGCCTAAGCAGCGCGATCTTGATCCAGTGCTAGACATGGTGCGCGAGGTAAAAGCGCTGGGCATGGAAGCTTGCTGCACGTTGGGTATGCTAAAAGACGGGCAAGCTGAGCAGTTGGCTGAAGCAGGTTTAGATTACTACAATCACAACCTTGATACCGCACCCGAAGTGTACGGCGACATTATCACCACACGCGAATATCAAGACCGGCTCGATACCCTCGGTCGCGTGCGCGATGCGGGCATGCATGTGTGTTGCGGCGGCATTGTGGGCATGGGCGAATCGCGGCTTGAGCGTGCGGGGTTGATTGCGCAATTGGCTAATTTGAATCCTGCGCCAGAATCGGTGCCGATCAACTATTTAGTGCAGGTTGAAGGCACGCCGATGCATGACAAGTTGCAGGGCGAAAAGGTGCTGGATTGGTCTGAGTTTGTACGCACTATTGCGGTTGCCCGCATCACCATGCCGACGAGCATGGTGCGGCTATCTGCGGGGCGTCGTGAGATGAATGAAGCGACCCAAGCCTTGTGCTTTTTAAGCGGTGCTAATTCGATTTTTTACGGCGATAAGTTGCTAACTACCGGCAACCCTGAAGTGGAAGGTGATCGTGCCTTGTTTGCCAAACTTGGTTTAACAACAGCCTAAATTCGAGTGCAAACCGACGATTACGCGCCCTACCTGAGCGAGCTAGCGCAGGCAGACGCCTTGCGCACGCGCAAGGTGGTGCAATCGCCACAGGGCGCGCGCATGGTGATAAACGGACGCGAGATGATTGCGTTTTGCAATAACGATTATTTAGGCTTGGCCGCTCACCCACGTTTAATTGCAGCCGCGACTGAAGCCATGGGGCAATATGGTTTTGGCGGTGCCGCATCGCATTTTGTGAGCGGCCACAGCACCCCGCATCATGCCCTAGAAGCCCAATTGGCGGGCTTTATGGGCATGGAGAGTGCGTTGTATTTTTCAAGCGGCTACTTGGCAAACATTGGTATTTTGTCAGCGCTAGCCGATCGCCACACTACTATTTTTGCGGATAAGTTAAACCATGCGTGCTTGATTGACGGCGCAATTTTATCGCGTGCAAAAACGGTGCGCTATGCGCATTGCGATATGGATGCACTGCGCACCGCGTTAGAAAATTCTGATGAAAATAGTCCACGCATCATTGCGACAGACGCCGTGTTCAGCATGGATGGCGACATTGCACCGTTGAATCAAATATTGGAGTTGGCAGAAGAATTTGATGCGCTTGTGGTGGTAGACGACGCACATGGTTTTGGCGTGCTGGGCAAGAGCGGTCGCGGCACGTTGCAGTACTTTACCTTGCCCACCGCCCTAGTTAAAAAACGCGTCGTGTATATGGCAACCTTAGGCAAAGCAGCGGGCGGCTACGGCGCCTTTGTGGCAGGCGCTGCCAATGCGGTGGAATGGATTTTGCAAAGTGCGCGCAGCTATATTTTTACCACCGCCACACCACCGGCGATTGCGGCCGCACTTTCGCAAAGCTTGCACATTATTGATGAAGAACCGCAACGGCGCACGCATTTGCATATGTTGATTGGTTTGTTTCAGCAATCGTTGGCGTTGAAAAATTTTAAATTAGTGCCGTCTGAAACTGCGATTCAGCCGGTCATTATCGGCAGGAATCAGGATGCGATGGCGGTGGCTGATGCGCTGATGTCGCGCGGCTTTTGGGTGCCTGCAATTCGGCCGCCGACTGTGCCTGAAGGCACGGCACGGCTGCGGGTGTCGCTCAATGCGGCGCATAGCGTGGATGATGTGATGGATTTAATTATGGCGCTGGTAGATATTGATGCGGAATGGGGGAATTGACCGTGCCACTATTTAGCAAAATTTATCCGCAGCGGTCTGGTACGCCGCAAGTCGTGGTGATGCTGCACGGCTGGGGACTAAACCACGCTGTGTGGGCGCAGACGGCGGAAGCGTTGAGTGCGTCGACTGAGGTGCATTGCATTGACTTGCCGGGACACGGAAAATCCAGCCTTTTAGATGGCTGGAGACGCCCAGAAATAGGGCTTCTACAGCATAGCGTTGACGCTGTTTTTGCGATGATATTGCGGATGGAAAAACCGGTAACGCTTGTGGGTTGGTCATTAGGCGGGCATGTTGCGATGCACGTTGCACTGCAATATCCGGCGCGCATTTCAAAGCTGGTTTTGGTTAGCGCAACGCCATGCTTTGGCGAACGCGATGATTGGCCGCATGCGATGGCGCAAAAGTCGTTGACGGATTTTTCGCAACGCCTGCAGACGAATCAAGCTGCGACTATTCGCAGTTTTTTGTGTTTGCAGATGCTTAATTTACCGAATGCAAAAAGCGTTGCGCAAGCGCTGGCTGCGCAACTTGCAGCACACGGCGAAGCGTCTGCAGAAGCGCTTCAACGCTGGCTTGACGTGCTGGAGCAGTCGGATGTTCGAGTTGAAATTCCACGACTTGAAAATACACCGTTGATGATTGTGCAAGGCGGACGCGACATGTTGGTGCCGGTCGCTTGCGGCGATTGGTTGAGTGCGGCGTTGCCACATGCAACATATTTGCGCATGGATGGAGCGGCACATGCGCCGTTTATTTCGCATGAAGCGGAATTTGTCGCTGGGATACAGCAATTTTTGAGTTCGGCCATTACCTTGAACGGGCAGCACGGCAAAGCAACCTTCCCCCTCTCTCCCGACCTCTCTCCCGCGAGGGGAGAGAGGAGCAGAGCGGCACCGGTCGGTTAATTAAACTACGGATTTTTGAACTCACGTATGACTGAACCTACCTTTTCCCTACCCAAAAAATCCGACGTCCGTCGGTCGTTTTCGCGCGCGGCGTCAACCTACGACGACGCTGCTTTTTTGCAGCGCGAAGTGTGCGATCGGCTGTTTGAGCGCTTGCAATACATTAAGCTAAACCCTGTAAACGCCCT
This sequence comes from Betaproteobacteria bacterium, assembly GCA_043760555.1. Taxonomy (GTDB): domain Bacteria; phylum Pseudomonadota; class Gammaproteobacteria; order Burkholderiales; family Usitatibacteraceae; genus JANMDR01. The sequence goes on along the minus strand of JAYUOW010000254.1, from coordinate 60,180 downwards.
AGATATGGGTGCTGGCACAGGATATAGCACAGAAAAATTGCGCGCGACTTATCCGCAGGCACACACGATTGCGCTGGATTGCGCGCATGGGATGTTGGCGTTTGCGCGGCATAAATTAGTGCCGCCTGTTGCGCCACAATCATTTGCTGGTCGGCTCTTTACAAAACTAAAACCAGTGGCGGCTGCCTTACCGCGCACCAGCTTTATTTGTGGTGATGCGGAAAATTTGCCGTTGGCGGCGGAATCGGTTGATTTGATTGTTTCAAGCCTGACGATGCAATGGTGCGACCCATTGGCCGTGGCGCGCGAAGCTCATCGCGTGCTGAAACCCAACGGTTGCTTTATGTTCACCACCTTTGGGCCTGATACCTTGAAAGAGCTACGGGCAGCCTTTAAAGCGGTAGACGACAAGCCGCATGTGAATCAGTTTTTAGATATGCATGACGTGGGCGATCAACTCTTAAGTGCGGGCTTTACTGATCCGGTGATGGATCAAGAAATCATCACGCTCACCTACACCGCCCTAAAACCCTTGCTGAAAGAACTCAAAGCCATCGGCGCGCACAATATGATGCCCGGACGGGCGCAGGGACTGCTTAGCAAAACCGCTTGGGGCGCGTTACAAACGGCCTACGAGGCGTTTCGGCGTGACGACTTAGATCAGAGGCTGCCCGCAACGTATGAAGTCGTTTACGGCCAAGCGTGGAAGCCCGAAATCGGTAAACAAAAAACGGTAGACGGCGTGCAGGCGATTTCGTTGCCTGATTTTAAGCGGATGCTTAAAAAAGATGGCTAAACGCAGCCTCAGCCACGGGCAAAAATATACTGTACATTTATACAGTTTTTATCTAAGCTAGCAATTGCCATTAGATGGTCTGTCGGTGACTCGACCGACCTAGCCAGCTATAATTTAGAGCATGCACTGCGCTTGGCGCATCCAAAAATAAGGTCATAACAATGCAGCAAGAAAAATTAAAGCACTTAATTTCCATCCCAGAATCGGAAAAGCTGCACTTTAAAAAACTTATCCAAGCTAACCGCAAGAAGCTAATCCCCCCGCCGAAGGTTACGGTGGAAAAAATATTTGTTGAACAAAAACTCGCGTTACAAGGACTGCTCAATGTAAATGCAATCTCAACAGCGATTGTGCTGCTACGCGAAGCAGCCTACGATGATTTTTTGAATAATGAAGCCGAATTCAATATTGAAATACTGAAAAATTTAAGCAGTACACTAGCTACACCAAAAGCAATTCTCGAAAGTCTCCTACAAAAGCGCGACTTACTGAACAAATCTGGCGACGCGCTCTTAGATGCTATCGCGTTGATTTGCGGCGAATATGCAGGCGAAATTAGTCCGTATATTTATGAATTGTCGCTCAGCAACACGCAATCTCGTCGTTCGCGAGCGGGAAAGACCTTTGAACAAATTATTTATCACTTGTATCGACAATTTGAATTCCCGTTTAGCTCCCAAGAAGTCGTTGGAAAGGCTCAATTTAAAGATAAAGGGCTAGGGAAAATTGTTGATTCACTACTGCCGAGTATTGAAGCATTTCAAAAGCGCCGTGACAAGGTAATCATTGGTACGATGAAAACAACGTTGCGCGAGCGCTGGCAGGAAGTGATCGAAGAAATAGCGCGGACCGGACTACCAAATATTCATCTGCTCACTATTGACGACGACATATCGGAGTCGAAAGCCGTTCAAATGAGCAAACACAATGTCGTTTTGGTTGTGCTCCATCACGTTAAAGCGCAACCTAAACTTGCAGGGTTGGCCAATATCGTGAGTTTTGAAAGCTATTTTACGCAAGAAATTCCAGATATTTTAAGGTTTTGGAATCACAAAAATGTTTAAATTTATTGATCTATTTTGCGGCGTTGGCGGGATTCGAATCCCGTTTGATGAGATAGGCGGCGAATGCGTCTTTTCGTCTGAAATAGATAAATTTGCACAGCAAACTTACTTCGATAATTTTAACGAGATGCCCCATGGCGACATTACCGCAATCGAAGTTAGCGCCATCCCCGCGCATGATGTTTTACTTGCCGGCTTCCCTTGCCAGCCATTTTCACAAGCTGGGCTCAAGAAAGGGTTTGAAGATACGCGTGGAACCTTATTTTTCTACATCGCAAAAATCCTCAGTCACCATCGACCCAAGTTTGTTTTTCTTGAAAATGTAAAGCGCCTTAGAACCCACGACGACGGCAATACCCTTAAGACGATCGTCGCAATTTTGAGTGAACTCGGCTACATGGTGAGCAGCCAAGTGTTGAATGGCCGCGATTTTGGTTTACCCCAAAATCGCGAACGTATTTATATCGTCGGGATCTACCGAGGACAAACACTTGCTTTTCCAACGCCTCCCAGCCCAGAGACCTGTTTAGGCGATATTCTGGAAACAGGGCTGGACTTCGCCAAGCAAACCATTTCTGACGCGCTTTGGGCTGGACACCAGCGGCGCAAAACTGAACATACGGCAAAAGGCTTTGGCTTTGGCTATCAGCTGTACGATAGCAAATCGCGCTACACAGGCACGCTATCGGCACGCTATTACAAGGACGGCTCTGAAATTCTAATCAGCCAATTTAAGGCAAATCCACGCAAACTTACGCCACGTGAAGCAGCTAGGCTTCAAGGGTTTCCCGATAGCTTTAAAATTACCGTTTCTGCTAATCAAGCTTACAAGCAATTTGGTAACAGTGTTTGCGTGCCGGTTATTCGCGCAATCGTGCAGGTTCTGCAACCGATTATTGAACGCGAACTAGACAAACCGTTCAATGAAAAAATAGTGCCGATTGATTTTTCGTACCTCGTGCCAACGCAAGTCGAACAAGCGCGGCCTCAGTTACGTCAACAGTTGCTTGTGTAAAGTTGCAAAGCGGCATTCCACAAATTGGATTCGCTACTGCAAAGGCAAGAAGCGCTTGAAAATTCAAATAGCTTGAGCACTCATGGTCAGCACCTTCTTTATCACCGGCACCGATACCGACGCGGGCAAAACATTTTGCACAGTTGCCTTGTTGCGTGCGTTTGCGCAGTTGCGCCTGCGGGTGATCGGCATGAAGCCGGTAGCAGCGGGTGCTGCCGTGGGTGGGCTGAACGATGATGTGACGGCACTGATGGCGGCTAGCAATGTGGCGGCTGACGTAGCAGACGTAAATCCGTATTGCTTTACGCGGGCGATTGCGCCGCACATTGCGGCAGCGGAGGAGAATCGTGTAATTTCGATTACGCATATTCAGCAATGCTTGCAACGCTTGTGCGCGCACAGCGACGTGGTGCTGATTGAAGGTGCGGGCGGTTTTTTAGTGCCGCTAGATGACGAAACGACGATGGCAGATTTAGCCGTCGCACTTGATGCGCCGATAATATTGGTGGTGGGCATGCGGCTTGGTTGTTTGAATCACGCGCTGCTCACGGCAGAAGCCATTCGTGCACGCGGATTGACTCTGGCTGGCTGGATTGCCAACTGCATTGACCCTACGATGACGGCGCAATTTGAGAATATTAAAACCCTTGAAGATCGCTTAAATACGCCGCTTTTGGGCATAATGCCGTATATAAAGGCTGGTTCACAGCCGCCTGCAACAGCAGGAAACTATATGAATATTTCAACCTTATTGAGCGAGTCTTAGCGCGATGAAAACCAAACACCTTACCGTCATTTCAATCGTTGCCTGCGCGCTGATTGTGCCGTTGATGATTTTTTCAGTGTTATCCAAATCAAGCAACCAAGCAAGAACAGATGCGCCAAAAGCCATCGCCGCCTCACCAACAGTTACGGCTACTGCAGTAAGCATCACCAATGCCCGTGTGCGCACCACCGTGCCGGGCGCACGCGTATCCGCCGCTTACATGGACATTGTTTCACCGCAAGCGATCACCTTGGTGAAAGCTGAAGCAAAAGCAGCGGGCAGCACCGAAATTCATAATATGGCGATGCGCGACGGCGTGATGGAAATGCGAGCGCTTGAGGAATTGGCTATTCCTGCCAATACCGTAGTTAAGCTTGAGCGCGGCGGCTTGCACATTATGTTGCTGCAGCTAAATGTGCCGATCAACGTGGGCGACACGGTGCCGCTGACGTTAACACTTAAAGGTACTGACGGAAAACCGTTTAACGTCGACGTGCAGGCAATAGCTGAAGCACCGCAAAACGCCGTTGCACACAAGCATTAGCCGGTAATTTACAGCCCGCGTTTTTCCATATAAGCCAACAATGTTTTGTTGGCTTTTTTACGGATGACGCCCTTAAACGGCCCAAACCAGCCGAGCAATTTACCCGGCGCGCCCAGCGCCTGCCCCGCCCATTTCCACAGATCAAAGCGATCAACGTGACGAATAATTTTGCCGTCTTTAAACGAGAACACAGCGTCAATTTTGTTGTGCACCATGCGGCCACTGCCACTGTATAAATATTTGGCTTCCCAATTGGCGCGGCCACCAGCATCATCAGCGCTGGCGCTCACTAGCGTTAGCTCAAATTCCTTTGCGCGCGAACACAGCATCGCCCACATGGCGTTGGCTTGCGCGCCCTTTAGCATAGGAAAAGCGGGATCAGAAAACGCGATTTCATCATGATATTGCGCCTTCATGCCCTCGGCATCAAGCTTGGCAAACGCCGCATAAAAATCACGGATGGTTTGTTCATTTGGGTGCATAAAATATCCTTGCGCAGCATGTTTTTTGCATTTAGAAATACCCTGAAGATGCCCGAATATAGGGCATCTCCAAGGCATCAATAGTTGAAAACGGCAATGGCCGAATAATCGGCCATTGTGGTGTTACTTAAACCAAACCAATTACTTAATACGCTTGGCGGGTAATTGTCTTCTCGCCTTTGCCAGTTGGCGTGGTAAAGCTGAACTTCGCATTGGCAGAGTCAGTAAACTTAAATTCGCCATCACCAAACGGAATGCGTGTCACGTCGTTTGGATTAAACGTCGTTGACGTCGGCAGCGCACCGCCTACGGTTTTGTAGAGCTTGCCCTTGAATGTCGTGGCATCCGTCCACTCGCCACCTGGCATAACGATCCAAGCAGATTTTTGCTCGGTGCCAACAGTTTCGTAGGTGTACCAGACAACAAACATGTTACGCGACGGGCTTTGAATAACGCTCATGCCCCAGCCAGATTGCTCGGGGTTCCACCACATGTCGGAGTAGTTAACGGTGCTGCTGGCGGCATTTGGTCTTGCCGCTCCGGCTTGAATTCCAACGGAGCCTAGCAAATTACCGATAGCAAAACCAATTATCATCGGCCCAGTTTCATCAAACCGTGTTTTTACGATTGGCGCTTGGCCTAAAACATAAGAAGTCGGGAAATAAATCGGGCCGCAAACAGCTGGTGCGCCAGTTGAAGGCGAAGGATAAAGCTGTAAGTCTTCAAACAACGAGCCGAATTGGATCAGTTGAAAATTTGATGGGCACACTTGCGGCACTTGATCTTGAAACGGCACGATGTGCAATATCATGATGTTTAGGTTTGGCTTACCTGCGCAAGGCTCGCGCCAAAAGTAAGCATCAAATCCGCCGGTTGCTGTGCCGCTGGACGGCTGCACGCGGAAAGAGTTAAACGGTAGCCGTGGCTGATTGGGCAATGGCGAAGAAATACAGCTGGCGTAATCAACCACCACGGCAACTGCTGGTGTTGCTGCGAAAAACGTGCAAACCGCCGCCGCTGATGCTGCGATCAAGATAAGGTTTTTGAGCAACATCGAATAAGTTTTTTGCGCTTTTTGAATTAGCATTGCGAGCTCCCAGACTAAAATTACGTGATGATACGTGGCGAATACAGCGGCAAAATAGTGATTGAAAATAAGAATCTACAACACTATCCTCACTTTTTACTATAACTTGGTGGAAATGTCTAATAATTTGCGTGAGGTTTACCGATTTCGCCACAATTTAGTGGTGTAAAGTTCCTGCGGGATGCATTAAGCGACGTTTAAACCCCTGCAAGCACAGACTCAAAAAGTGCGAAATGTAACTAGTCAGGGCAACAACTAACACGGTAATATTAGGCAAATTAAAATCCTATCGAAGCTTATCGACACATATCGCTATGCGTTTTGTTCGCCAGTCAAACAAAACGCAAACAGAAAAAATCATGGAAAACATCGGCAAATATAAAGTTATTCGCGAACTCGGCAAAGGGGCAACTGGCGGCGTTTATTTGGCCGAAGACCCTTTCAATAATCGGCAAGTTGCCATTAAGGTGATGTTTCCCGAAGTGCTAAAAGACGCCGAAGACGGCGCTGAATATCGCAATATGTTTTTGACTGAAGCATCCTTGGCTGGGCGCATTATTCATCCGCATATCGTCTCGATTTTCGACGCGGTAGTGGAAGAAGAAATGAGCTACATCGTGATGGAGTTTGTAGAGGGCGGCACGCTTGAGAAATTTTGCGTAGCCGATAATTTACTGCCCGAACCCACCGTGGCAGAGATTGCATTTAAGTGCGTGCGTGCGCTGGCATTTGCCAATATGGACGGCTTAATTCACCGTGACATAAAGCCCGGAAACATCCTATACAAGGGCGGCTCCGACATTAAGGTGGCTGATTTTGGCGCAGCGTTAAGCGTGGTGAGCGACCGCACGCAAACCACATCAGTGGGCTCGCCCCTGTACATGGCGCCTGAGCTGATTACGGGTGCTAGAGCCAACGCGCAAACTGACATTTATGCCCTAGGTGTGGTGATGTATTACTTGCTGGCTGGCCGGCCACCGTTCGAGGCTTCAAACCATGCCAGCATGGCCTACCAAATTGTAAACGTAGAACCCGAGCCGCCATCGCGCTATCGTGACGGTGTGTCGGCGACGATGGAAGATGTCGTCAAGCAAGCCATGGCCAAAGACCCGGCGCGACGCTTTCAAACATGGGAAGAATTTGGTAAAGAACTCACCACCCTGTGGACGGCAGCCACGCCCGCGCAGGCGACTGCTGTGGCGCACTCGGCGGCCGAAGAAACCGAGCCTGATGATTCCGTATCTGACACCGAGCGCTTTAGCTTTTTAAAAACTTTATCGTTTTATACGGGCTTTCCGGAAAACGAATTATGGGAAGTGTTGCGCATCAGCAAATGGCGCAATTTTCCAGCGGGTCAAGTGCTAATAAAAGAAGGCGACGTAGGCGATTCGTTTTTTGTATTAGCAAGCGGCACCGTGAAGGTTACACGCGGCAAACGCCTGCTAAACGTACTGAGTGCGGGCGATTGCATTGGTGAAATGTCCTACCTTGCCAAACGCGACGGCCCCAGAAGCGCCACTATTTCTACGGCCACCACTTGCATCGTGATGAAGATACGGGCGGCTGATTTAAATTCGGCATCGCCTAGCTGTAAGCAATTATTTGACCGGAAGTTTTTAGAAACATTGGTTGAGCGTTTAGAAACAGCGAATCAGCAGCTAGCGGTGACGTAGAGCGTTGCCTGAAGACGCCCTATAATAAGGCATCTTCAGCCTATGCTATTTTACAAAATACGCAAGCGCAAACACACCCAGCATCATTAAACCCACAGCAACCTTCGTCACCGCGCCCACAACCAAACCCAACCATGTGGCGATGCCGACTTTTGCCGCACCTAGCGCCTGCTGACTTTGGCTATTTTGCACGCCGACTTCCAGTTTTTTAGCGTCGATAGTGCGCGAAATATATTCGCCTAAAAAAGCACCTACAAACGGGAAAATAAATATCCCAATTATTCCCGCAAACAGCCCAAAAATTGTGCCCAAGGCCGCGCCCAACAAAGCCAATTTTGATGCGCCTGCCTTTTTAGCACCGAAGTAACCTGCCGCCAAATCTACACAAATGGCAAACACCGACATCACCGCTAAAATAAGCAACGTCGGCCAGCCAACACGCTGAAAATTATCAATATAAGCAGCTAGAAAAATGCCGCCATAAATAAGCGGAATGCCCGGCAAGCCCGGCAAAATCGTGCCCGCAAAACCAACAATCACCAACAGGGCGGCTAAGCCCCACAGCACCAGCGGTAATGCAGATACAGTTTCAGTCATTGCAACTCCAAACGGTAAAAATGCGTTATGTTCCCATTGCCTCACCCATGCGAATGTCGCCCGTTGGCTGCCACGATGGGTTAAACGTAATCGTGTTTTTTGGCCACAACATCACCACCGTTGAGCCCAATAAAAACCGCCCCATCTCGTCACCTTGCTTGAACATAACGGGCTTATCTGCATAGCTCCATTCACGCACGGCTTTGGCGCGCGGCAGATTAATCACCCCCGCCCACGTGGTAGCCATACTGCCCACAATGGTGGCTCCCACCAGCACTTGGACAAACTGCGTGCCTTTTAGTTTACCGCTGGTGGCTTCAAACACGCACACCACGCGCTCATTACGCGCAAACAAACCCGGCACGCCACGTGCAGTGGTGGGATTAACGGAAAACAACGCACCCGGCACGTAAATCATCTTCAGCAATTTCGCGGCGCACGGCATGTGAATGCGGTGGTAATCCTTCGGGCTTAAATATAGCGTAGCAAAGCTGCCGTTTTCAAACTGCTTGGCTAACGCCGCATCGCCACCTACCAAGGCAGTCGTGGAATAACTATGACCCTTGGCTTGAAACACTTGGTCGCCCGTAATTGCGCCAAACTGGCTAATCGCACCGTCGACTGGGCAAATATGTGCAGCTTTCGCCAACGGACGGGCGTTTGCCCGCAATGCGCGCGTGAAGAAATCATTAAACGTGGCGTAGGTAGAAATATCCGGCTCGGCCGCCTCGGCCATGTTTACCCCGTAACGCTTTACAAACCAAGCGATGAGCGTCGTGGTCCGTGCGCCACCAGAATATCCAGCGACAAGCCCAGCAAAATTGGTAAGTGCTTGTTTTGGCAACAAATATTGGGGAAGAACTTTAAGAAAAGGCAGCACGGCAGGCTTTCAACGAAGGTACAGAATTACTGATTATACCCGCTCAGTTTTTGTCGAAAGCATCTGAACTGCGAATTCAGTACGCCTTACAATTTGTAACTGACTCACCACAAACCGCCACAAATTGTTGCACAAATGCGACACTCGGCAAAAGTTCCACCCCAAGCGGCATCGCAAAGACTAAAATCGATAGGTTAGGGATTCGATATAGCTACGGCCATCATTTTTTTGTTCTTTTATTGGTCGCTCCCTGAATATTTTTGCAACATTGCGGCACAACTAGACACGTTTGCAGTTGAAAACGACCGACTTACTTTATCAAATACGAGGCCTACATGAAACACTTAAAATTGAAAGTACTGCCACAAGCGCTACTTTCCACCCTTGGCATGGGCGTTGCCGCAACATTGGCAATGACGCCAATCGCTTTTGCGCAAACTACTGGATCAAACGTTCCAGCGAAGCCTACCCAAAAAGTTGAAAAAATTGAAGTTACCGGTTCCAACATCAAGCGTATTGACACCGAAACCGCTGCGCCAGTAACTATCATCAAACGCGAAGATATTGAGAAGACAGGCTTCTCGTCCGTTGCTGAATTGCTCCGCTCACTACCAAGTTCCAGCCAAGTCGGCGGTGTGGTAAGCGACCTTACTGGTAACAACAGCTTTTCTGGCGGTGCATCTAGCGTAAATTTACGCGGCTTGGGCGGTTCATCAACATTGGTTTTAGTTAACGGTCGCCGCATTGCGCCATTTGGCCTGGCTAACCCGAACGCCGGCCAGACAACTTTCGTAAACATCGACAGCCTGCCGCTCGCCGTCATTGACCGCGTTGAAATCCTTCGCGACGGCGCCTCCGCCATTTATGGCTCGGACGCGATTGCTGGCGTTATTAACTTTATTACCCGCAAAGACTTTACCGGTGTTTTAGCGCGTGTCGGTGCTTCTCAAAACAACTTAAGTGAGTACCAATCACGTACCGCCACATTTACGGCTGGTTATGGTGATATCGCAGAAAATCGCTACAACGTGTTTTTTAACGCTGAAGTTCTGCAGCGTGATGAAACGCGCTTCCGCGCTGTGGAAGCACAACTAATTAATGATCCGCGCAATTTCTCGCTCTTCGGCGTTGGCCGTGCGAGTTCGTCATTTGCAGGCAACTACTACCGTGTGGTCTCAACCAGCCCGACAACAGGGCTCATACTGGGCTCTGCTTTTGTAGGCAATAATGGCATATGCGCTAAAGATCCACGTACTTTTGTAAACGCTGCTGGTACCTGTATTTATGACCAATGGCCAGGTAACGTAATTGCGCCTAAGCTAGACCGGCTCACCACGTTTACCCGAGGCACGATGGATATTTCCGCTAACCTGAGCTTGTTTAGCGAATTTAGCTTCTCAAAAACTAAAACGCAATTCACAAACAATCCTCCGGTTATCGGTGCCGGTGCGTTTGGCCAATATTTTCAGGCCTCAACGGGTAAAGTAATTTCTCCCCCGGAAATTATGCCAGTTGGTCATCCATCCAATCCTTTCACCTTCCCGGTATCGCTGCGCCACCGCTTCACGGAGCTTGGTGAAGGCCAAAGCATTTTGAATTCAGATGCGACACGATTTGTTGTCGGCGCTAAATTCACAGCCGGCGCATGGGACATGGAATCGGCTTTCTCTGCCAGCGGCAACAAAAACGAAGCATTGCGCACAAAGGTACTTGCACTCGCCCCATTGCAAGAAGCAATTTTGCGTGGTGGATACAACTTCCTGTCACCGGAAACCGGTCGTCTCAAGCCAAGCGATTTAACGATTGATACAAAAGATAAAGGCAAATCATCCTCAACTGGTATTGATTTCCGCGCATCTTCCGAACTTTTCCAAATGCCTGCAGGTGGCGTTGGAATTGCTCTTGGTGCAGACTTCCGTAAAGATAAGTTTAGCGTAACCCCTGATCAGCGTATCATTGAAGGCCAAGCAATCGGCAATGGCGCAAGCTCGGCTGATGGGTCGCGTAACGCATTTGCGTTGTTCGCAGAAATTAATGTGCCACTGTTTAAGACTTTAGAAGCGCAACTCGCTTTGCGTACCGATAAGTTCTCGGACTATGGTCGCTCCACTACACCAAAAGCGGCCATTGTTTGGACTGCAGCGCCAGGACTCAAAGTTCGTAGTAGCTACACCGAGGGATTCCGCGCGCCGTCGCTAACAGAAATTTCCAAGTCAAGCGTTAGCGCATTCAACAACGGATATTTTGATGATTTACGTTGCAGCACTAGATTTCCCGGTCAACCACTTAATCCACCAGGCAATACAGATTGCACCACCGGTTACAGCCTAGCAACGTTTATTGAAGCCTCGCCAGATTTGAAACCTGAAACAGCGAAATCGAAAACGGTCGGTTTTGCTTGGGAGCCAACGAAAGATACTTTACTTACAGTTGATTATTTCCGCATTACACGGGTTAACGAAATCGCAATTTTAGGTCTTGATGATTTGGTTGACGACGAAGCTAACGGCAGCGTTAGATATCCTGGCCGCTTGGTTCGGGATGTTAACGACACCGATGGTCGCCCTGGTCGAATTTTGACTGCGCGTCGAGGTTATTTAAACTTTGCCGGAACCGACGTTCAAGGACTCGACGTTGATTTCACTCAGCAAATTAATCTCAGCGCTTACGGCAAACTAAGCATTAATGCAGCGGCATCTTATTTCTTTAACTACAGAAATAGTGATGAAAACAAAAAGTTCACCGATTTTTCTGGTGTACGGACCGTTCCACGCACGCGCGCGACCCTTAGCGCCACCTGGGAATATCGTGATTTTGCGTTTACCCCAATAGCACGCTACATCGGCCGTACAGCTGCTACCACCAGTACTTTTGCACCATGCAACGTAAACGTGCCGGATATTTGTAAAGTAGGTGCAATCTCTACTTTGGATCTTAATGCATCATATCGTGGCATCAAGAACCTAACTTTGCGTGCGGGCATTACCAACATCACACGCAAAACTCCACCTTGGACACCAGGTGTTGGTCTAGGCTTCCAGCCTGTGTTGTCTGGCCAAACATTGTTTGGTCAAGTGGCAAGCTTAAGCGCAGAGTACAAATTCAAATAAGCAGTACTATTTGAACGTAAAAAAAGGAGCCTTCGGGCTCCTTTTTTTATTTGCCGCTACAAGGTAGCCTCGCAGCGTTTCAATCCTACAACACTGACCCTCGCGCCAATTGCCAAACTGCCCGTAATATTGCATGATTAGTGATGCCGTTCGAAATTGCGCTGTGAGCTTAAAAAAGTTCCAGCGCATTGTGAAAGCGCATCAATGCAAACACTACAAGGGAAAAAATTATGTTTACGACTCAAAAACTCCACCGCTTGGCAGCACAGCCGCAACGCGCCACGCTTACCCGTCATGTTGCGGCCGCATTGGTTGCTTTGAGCGCCAGCGGCATCGCGTCGCACGCGGCGGCGCAAGCGGCCGCGCCTTTGCCTAAACCTGCCGCACCCCAAAAAGTAGAAAAAATCGAAGTGACGGGCTCAAACATCAAGCGGGTAGACGCCGAGACGTCCGCGCCGATTATCGTTATTTCAGCTGACGAGATTCGAAAAACCGGTGCCACCACTGTGCAAGAACTGCTTAAAAACTTGTCCATTACATCGGGTAGTTCGCTATCCGATATTTCTGGCGGAAATGGCTTCTCCGCTGGTACATCTTCTGCAGCACTACGTGGCTTAGGCTCTGCTGCCACCTTGACGTTGCTAAATGGCCGTCGTATTAGCCCGGCTGCGTTTAACGACCCTAACGTGGGTTCAACTTCCATTACCAACTTAAATTCGATTCCTGCGGCTGCCATTGAGCGCATTGAAATTTTAAAGGACGGCGCATCGGCTGTTTATGGCTCGGACGCGATTGCGGGCGTGATTAACATCATTTTGCGCAAAGATTTTTCGGGCGTAATTGGTACAGCTTCAGTTTCGCAAAACATCGATAACGAGTTCTTAATCAAGCAGGCCAATGTTATTTTTGGTTTTGGCGATTTAGCGCAAGACCGCTATAACGTGTTTGGTAGCTACGAGCGTTTTGAACGTACCGCCGTGCTTATTAGTGCGGAAGATAACGTCGATGCATTTTGGCAAAACCCCACCATCGGCGGCGCATCGCGCCAAACTGTTTTCAGCACGCTATCCTATCCCGGTAACTATTATCGTGAAGCGGTGCGGGGCAGCGGCATTTTTGGCACATTTCAAGGCGTGCAACCAAATTGCCCACCTGGATTGCTGGTGGGCACCACCTGCCGTTACAACCAATGGGCTGATTTAGAGCAATCGGGTAAATCGGTGCGCGACACTGGCTATGTGCGCGGCACAATGGACGTAAACGCCAACCTTTCTTTGTTTGGTGACGCTAGCTTATCGCGCACCACCAACACCTTTACCGGCGCGCCACCCGCGAGCAACCCACAAACCGCCACCATTTGGCGCAACGCAGCAGGTCAGCCGTTGCGGTTCCAGTTGGTGCTGCCTGTAGGCCACCCTGATAATCCTTACATGATTCCAATTGGTCTACGCTATCGCTGGTCTGATCTTGGCCGCGTGCAGACCATTAGTAAAACTGAAGACATTCGTATTCTTGCGGGTGCCAAAGGCACAGCACGTAATTGGGATTGGGAATCAGGATTTTTGTACAACAAGAGCACGGCCGATGTATTAGTGGGCCGTCGTTTCTTGTTCCCGGGCATTCAGGATGCGATCAATGATGGTTCGTATCGTTTTGGCGGCGTGAATAGCCAAGCCGTCATTGATCGCATTAGCACCAGCACGCGCAACAAGGGCGAAGCCACGGCGAAGTTGTTTGACCTTAAGGGTGCCACTGAAATCGGCAATTTAGCAGGCGGCGCAGTCGGCTTAGCACTTGGCCTAGAGCTGCGTAAAGATGAAACCAATATCACGCCAGACCAGCGCATTGTAGATGCCCAAATTGTGGGCTTGGGCGCGTCTTTTGGTACGGGCTCACGCACGGTAAAATCGGGTTACGCTGAATTAGTGGCGCCGGTGTTGCAAAGTGTTGAAGCCACGTTTGCGGTGCGCCATGACCGTTATTCAGACTTTGGCACCACCACAAACCCAAAAGTAGGCATTAAGTGGAAACCCACTACCGATGTTGCCTTGCGTGGTAGCTATTCCACCGGATTTAGAGCGCCTACGCTAAGCCAAATTTCACGATCAGCAGTACGGTCATTCCAGACCGTACGCGATCCAGTGCGTTGCCCCGTAACCGCGCTGGATGAGGATTGCGTAAGAACCGTATCGGCGCAAATTGTGTTTAACCCTAACATTAAGCCTGAAAAATCCAGCAGCCGCACGATTGGCGTAATTTGGGACGCCACTAAAAACTTAAGCGTAATTGTTGACTACTTTGACATTCGCCGCACCGACGAAATTGATCGTTTGTCCTCCGCGTTTGTGGTGCTCGGCCAATTTAACGGCGACCCGCGCTTTGCTAGCTCAGTCGGTCGCGACCCTAATCCATTGGCGTCCCTACCCGGTATTCCTAACTCTGGCCCGATTCAAACCGTTGACCGTCAATGGCTAAACTTAGGCGGCAGCCAAGTTACCGGCGTTGACTTAGAAGTGCGCTACAACATGAATCTGGGCGAAATGGGCAAGCTCAGCAATCGCGCACGTGGCACCTACAACCTCAGCAGCAAATTTGCCCGCGAAAAAGGCGATCCGCTAGTGAACTATGTGGGCGGCTACAACAGCGTTTCTACCGGTATAAGCACCCCGAGAGCACGCGGTAATTTATCGTCCAATTGGGAATATCGCGATTGGAACGTGGGTGTTACCGCCAACTTTGTAGGCAGCTACAATTTAAGCAACAGCCAACTATCTTGCGTGGCTAACCTAGGCGCAGCGGTAGTAGCGGCGTTTGATAAGGTTTGTACCGTCAAGCGCTGGCATACCTTTGACACCAACATCACCTACACTGGCGTCAAAAACCTAACTGCCACCTTAACCGTTCGCAACATTCAGGACAAAAAGCCGCCGTTCGATTATTTAGCTGATACCACCTTGGGCTACAACACGGATTACCATAATCCGCTGGGCATGTATCCTTCGTTGAACCTCAGCTATCGGTTTAAATAAAACTGTATTGGGCTGATACAAAAAGGGGCGGAAACGCCCCTTTTTGTATTTAGTGCCCATCAGAATACCTTGTAGACGCCCGTATATAGCGAATCTTCAGCATGGCCATTGCAGACGCCCGCAAACAGGCCGTTTTCAGGCACGGAAAATAACGCTTGCTGTTTACACGACCGTACGGACGCACAAAAATCCCACCAACTGTGTCAGCGCTACAACAGATGACGATTAAAAGTTGGATGTTTGTGTCTTAACCCGCTATCCTGTGGAGGTTAATTTTCGCCTGCCCATTTGGGCCGCTCGACGTCGCGAATAATTACTCAGCGTTGTAAAAAAGCATCTAACTGCCTGATTTATAAACAATAAATTATCGGTATCTAATTGGACTTAGATTGGCAGCACAGTGGTATTGCTTCTAGTTTTGGCTAAAATCTCAGCCCAATCTTCGGTAGTTACTCAAAATAAGGATCATCATGAAAATGAAATTAAATAAGCTTTCACTCGCCCTGACGCACGTTGTGAGCGCTGGCCTAGCACTCGGTTTTACAGCAGCCGCACACGCACAAGCGCCCGCCCAAAAAGTGGACAAAATCGAAGTCACTGGTTCTAGCATCAAGCGAATTGATGGCGAATCGGCCTTGCCTATCACCATTATTACCAAGGAAGACTTAGCTAAATCGGGTGCTACTAACGCAACTGATTTGCTACAAGGTGTGGCTGCAAACGCTTTTGGATACAACGTTTCCCAAGGCGTGGGCGATTCTGGTCAGGCCGGTTTTGCTGGTGTTAATTTACGCGGCTTGGGCTCCGAAAGCACTTTAATTTTATTGAACGGTCGTCGTTTGGCAAACTACGCTTTGAACGGCGGCGCGGTGGATGTTAATTCTGTTCCGCTTTCCGCCGTTGAGCGGGTTGAGATTTTACGTGACGGCGCATCGGCCATTTACGGTACGGATGCGCTCGGTGGTGTGGTGAACTTTATCTTGAAAAAAGATTACACCGGCATTGAAGGCAGCTACTACAAAACCAAAATCGACGCTGGCGGCGCTGAAACTGAAAAATATACCCTTACCGCAGGTTATGGCGATTTATCCAAACAGCGCTTCAATATTTTGGCTTCTTTCGACCAAGAAAAAACCGAAGCCTTGCCCGCTAAATTGCGTTCGTTTGCTAAAACCGGACTTCGCCCCGATTTAGGCTTTGCCAAAACATCTGGTAACACCGTTCCTGCTAACTTTACTTTTTCCGGCAACACACTCGGCACGTTAAACACCACCGCAGGCGTTGGCTGTGCACCAAGTATCGGCACCTATCAGGTCAACCCAGCAACGGGCGCTGCACAACCTACGCGGCTAAATTGCCGTTACGACTTCACGCAAAATTTAGATATTTTCCCACCGTCTGTTCGTAAGAGTGCCGTTGTACGTGGTGCGTTTCAGCTCGACGCTGACAATCAGATATTTGCCGAATACATTGCCGTAAACACCAAGTTTACCTTTGCGTCGTCGGAAACACCGGTCGCCGACTTTAACGGTCAGGGCTATTTTAACTTCCCAACCACCAGCAAATTTTACCCCACCGTAGTCACCCTACCCGGTGGCGTTGTGGTTCGTCCGACAGGACCGATTACGTTTAACTGGCGGGCACAAGACGCGGGTCGTCGTACCAATATTTCTGACTCCGATGCCAAACGTTTTGTAGTGGGCGCCACCGGCACAATAAGCGGTTGGGATTACAACACGGCATTCACGCGTGCCACCAGCGACGTAACAGACACCTATGTGGATGGTTGGTTATTTGCCTCTAAGCTAAACGCCGCTATCAATACTGGTGTAATCAACATTTTTAGCGCAACAGGTCAGGACGCAGCGGGCAATGCCGCGTTGCAAGCCGCTAAGATTTTGCAGCCAGTGCGTATTGCGTCTGCCACAACCCAAAGCGTTGACGGCAAGATGTCAAAAGAAATTATGCAATGGGGTGCAGGCCCAGTAGGGGCGGCCTTCGGCGTTGAGTTCCGCAAAGAAAAACTGGACGACAAGCCAGATGCTGTGCAGTTTAACGGCGACATTCAAGGCGGCGGCGGCAACTATAAAGGCTCCACCGGCACCCGTAATGTGTCCGCGATATTTACCGAATTTAACTTGCCGTTTGCCAAAACACTCGAAGGTACAATTGCGCTGCGTTACGACAAATACAATGACGTAGGTAACACCACCAACCCTAAGTTTGGCTTTCGTTGGAACCCAGATAAAGCGTTATTAGTGCGCGGCTCGTTTAACACCGGCTTCCGTGCGCCGACGCTAAAAGACCTTTACGCCGCTGATTACAACACCAATACCGCCGGTAACTGGGACGATCCTGAGCGGTGCCCTGGTAATAAGCCAATTGGACCGTTTGTCAACGAAGCCTTGGAATGCGATGCGCAGCTAGAGCAACGTCAAGGCGGCAACAAAGCGCTGAAGCCTGAGAAAACCAATCAATGGACCTTGGGCGTGATTTTAGAGCCAACCAACTTCGTGTCGTTGGGCTTTGATTTTTGGGGCATAAACCGCAAAGACACCATTTCATCGTTATCTGACAAAACCCTATTTGGCAGCTACGCCAAATACAAAGCGGCAGGCTTCTTCCCTCGCACCAACTGCGCCAAATACGGTACGCCGACACCCGCCGGTTTGCCATGCCCGCTTGATTACGTTGAAGCCAAAACGCAAAACTTGGGCGAGACTAAAACAGCTGGTATTGATATGTCGTTCAACCTCCGCTTCCCAAAAAGCGATTTGGGTACGTTTAAGGCCAGCTTTGACGGCACCTACATCACCAAGTATGACTTGCAGCTAGAAAAAGGCGGCGATTTCTTTAACAACAACGGCAAATACTTTAACGGTCAGTCTATTATCCGTTTCCGTCATTCCACGGCGGTTGATTGGTCCAGAGGCGAATTTGGCGCGCACGCGTCCTACAACTTCACCCAAGGCTACGAAGACTACACACCGGGCCGCCGGGTAGCTAACTTTGAAACGGTAGATGCGCAGGTAACTTGGGAGCCAAAATCGTTGGTTAAAGGCTTATCGCTTACTTTTGGCGTCAAAAACTTGCTAGACCGCGATCCACCGGCGTCTAACCAAGAAGACACCTTTCAAGTTGGCTACGACCCGCGTTATTCCGACCCGCGCGGTCGTATTATGTACGGCAAGCTTTCGTATTCATGGAAGTAAGCAGTTCATCAGCAACACGATTGAAAACATAAAGCCGCCGCAAGGCGGCTTTATGCATTGGGCTACCCCGCGACACTTCGTCATTGCATTGCTACATCAAAACGATAATTATTATTGCAACTCTCAAAATCTCGTCGTTCCAGCGAGAACCACGGCTCGTCGGTGTTTTGCGTCTCCGCACCAATGAAGTAGCAATGGAATCAAATAGCATTTCCAAGAAAACCGTCAAAACGCCCTATAACGGGAAGCCTTCAGCCATTTTACGTACCCACCCCACTTTGATACTTGAAATCATGAAAACGCCCTATTTTAGGCTATCTACAGTCGAAACCAAGTCTTTTCTGGGAATCCGCTAAAAACCTAAAAATAAAGCAAATAAACCGTAACATGCGCACTACACACTGTTGCAAATTGGCAACATGCCTAACATTACGATAGTCATCAAGCCGTCACGGGGTTATGCTTCACGCTTCTGGTTTTTCGTCGCGATTTTGCGACAAACTACCGAAAAAATTGTCCGAAATGGTCATTTTCAGCTTGTAACCCGCTGTTTTTAGCGCGTTGCGAAGTCTATCCATCATTCAAGGAGTTAAGATGAAGTTAAAGTTAACATTAGTATCCGCCGCCGTTGCCGGCGCACTAACAGCCAGCATGACAGGTGGCGTATACGCCCAAGCTGCTGCTGCCCCAGCCACTGAAAAAGTGGAACGTATCGAAGTTACCGGTACCCGTATTCCACCAAAAAACTTGGAAAGCATTAGCCCAGTTACCGTTATTGATGCGGCTGCCATTAAAGTAGATGGCCAGCGCTCAGTAGAAAACTTGCTAAATAACTTGCCTCAAGTATTTGCAGCCCAAGGTTCCACGATTGCTAACGGCGCAACTGGTACTGCTACCGTTAACTTGCGCGGTTTAGGTTCACAGCGCACTTTGGTGTTAGTAAACGGTCGTCGCCTACCTTACGGCTCCGCCAACTCCGCTTCTGCTGACTTAAACCAAATTCCAGCGCCGCTCATTAAGCGCGTTGAAGTGCTCACTGGTGGCGCCGGTGCCGTTTACGGCTCTGATGCGGTTGCTGGTGTGGTTAACTTCATCATGAACGATAAGTTTGAGGGCGTTCAGCTTGACATGAACCAAAGCTTCTTTCAGCACGGCCAACAAGGCAGCGCTGGCGTAGCGGGTATTGTTGGCGGCCGCGCTGCGACTAACCCTGCAAACTTTGCGGTACCGGGCGACAAAAGCTCTGACGGCCAAATCTATGACATGAGCTTGCTCATGGGCTCAAACTTTGCCAATGGCAAAGGTAACGCTACCGCCTATTTTGGCTACAAAAAAGAAAAAGCACTGTTGCAATCTGAACGCGATTTCTCAGCATGCAGCCTAGCAGCAGGCGCGGCGGGCTTTAGCTGCGGCGGATCCGGCACCAGCGGAACAGGCCGTTTCACCGACCTTACCTCGGGGCGTGTCTTCACCACCGATGCGACTGGCACTTTCCGTCCATTCGCGAACGCAACCGACCAATACAACTTCGGTCCGTTGAACTTTTTCCAGCGCCCTTCAGAGCGTTACAACGCTAACATTTCAGCAAACTACGATGTTTTTGATAACGCCAAGCTCTACACCGAGTTCTCGTTTACTGACTACAACAGTATTGCGCAGATTGCCCCAGGTGGCGCATTCGGTACAGTTGCTACTGTTTACGGCGATAACCCGCTGATTTCAGCGTCACAAAAAACCCTACTCGGCCTAACTACGCCGACCAGCACAAATGACATCGTTATTCAGCGTCGCAACATTGAAGGCGGCGGTCGTCAATCGCAATACAGCAACACATCGTTCCGTACTTTAGCTGGGGTAAAAGGCGATATCGGCAATTGGTCATACGATGCGTTTATGCAAACATCTCGTGTTATTTACTCACAAAACGAAGCTAACTATTTTTCTTCCACACGTCTAGCACGTGCGTTGGATGTAGTTAACGTTGGTGGCGTGGCAACTTGCCGGTCTGCACGAGATGGTACCGACACAGCTTGCGTGCCTTACAACGTCTATAAAGTGGGCGGCGTTACGCCAGCGCAATTAAACTATTTGCAAATTCCAGGCTTGCGTCAAGGTAGTACTGGCCAGACAATTCAAGGCGTCTCTCTTTCTTCCGATTTAGGCAACTACGGCTGGAAAATGCCTTCTGCAAAAAGCGGTGTTGGCGTAGCGTTTGGTCTTGAGCGTCGTACCGAAAAACTAAACTTAATTACCGACGGCGCAACACAAGCCGGTGATTTGTCAGGTTCAGGCGGCCCAACACCAGGATTAAACGGCAAGTTCACAGTACAAGATATTTTTGCTGAAATTCGTGTGCCGCTAGTTGAAGGCGCACCAATGGCTAAAAATATTGCCGTTACTGCAACTGCACGTAATTCTGACTACTCCACCGGCATCAAAACTAATACATTTGGTCTGGGCGCTGAATGGGCACCAAACGATATGGGTAAAGTGCGTACCAGCTACCAAGAAGCGGTTCGCGCAGCTAACTTGATCGAATTGTTCACCGTACAAGGCTTAAACCTTTACGACAACGATGCTGATCCTTGTGCAGGTGCTACACCGATCGCAACAGCCGCACAATGTGCGCGTACCGGTGTAACTGCTGCGCAATACGGCAAGATTCAAGATAGCCCGGCTGGACAGTATAATTCCTTAACTGGTGGCAATCCAAATCTATCACCAGAAAAAGCAAAGTCACTGACATTTGGCGTGGTATTCACACCAATGCGTAACTTGAGCGCCACCATTGATTTCTTTGACATCAAAGTAGACAACACAGTTGGCACCGTAAATCCAGTAACCACGCTTGATAAGTGTATCGCTACCGGTGCAGCGTCATCTTGCAGTTTGATCTCTCGTGACCGTCTAGGCACCTTATGGTTGTTGCCAGAAGCGCGCATCGTTGGCACCAACCAAAACATCGGTGGCTACAAAACTTCTGGTCTTGATTTTGGCGTTAACTATTCGCACAAACTGCCAGCTTATGGTTCTTTAAACGTAAATGTAGAAGCCACTTGGTTGAAGAAACTTGAAACCGAAGAAATCAAAGGCGACGGCAGCTACGATTGCGTTGGGCTATACGGCAACAAGTGCACCACACCAAACCCTGAGTGGCGTTCAAAGTCTCGTCTGACATGGAACACACCATGGGATGTTGATATGGCGATGACATGGCGTTATATGGGTGAAGTACAACAAGACACCACTAGCAACAACCCGTTGCTTAAAGGTACTGTACTTGAAGTAAACAAAACCTTGTCTGCACGTAACTATATTGATTTCTCCGCAAGCTACACTTTCATGAAAAACTTCACGATTCGCGGCGGCATCAATAACCTGTTCGACAAAGATCCACCTATCACCGCTATCTCAGGCCCTGGCATCTTCGGAAACGGCAATACCTTCCCACAAGTGTATGACGCGCTGGGTCGTAAGTTCTTCGCAACTTTCACTGCAAAGTTCTAATATTGCGTTGATGTTGTAGTTGAAAACAAAAACGGCGAACTTAGGTTCGCCGTTTTTTATTTTGCTTCACCGTTTCAATCACTACAAAGCAAAACCACCCGCCTCTCCCACAAACGCATTCAAGCCCGCGTTCATCGCGGTAATCATATTGCGTTCAGCCTCCGTTAAATGCGGGTGCCAAATATCAAAAATCAACACCACCCGCAATTTGTCACTTAAATTCCATGCTTCGTGTTCAATGGTGTCGTCAAACACCCATGCACGGCCTTCCACCCACTCGCGGGTGGTGTTGCCCACCCGAAAACTGCAATTGTCAGGAATAATCAGCGGCAAGTGCGTGACCAGACGCACATTAGATACCCCTACATGAGGCGGTATGCGCGTTTGCGGCTTTAAAAGTGAAAACATCGCACTTGGGGTGCGGCCAATTTGTTTTGGCTTAGGAACGTCGTTTAACAGCGCCATCGTGCGCGGGCATTGTTTGGTATTATCCACAACTTCTTCGCCATCCTTTAGCAAATGAAACGCGCTCCAGTTTAGCGAGTGGTTTAATTGCCGCCACTGATTCAGCGGCTGATCTGCGCCGTAAGTAATGTAGGGAACGAAGCCCGCTTGATTTTCAGCTAAGGCTAAAAACTCCTCGCGAATGGTTTCAGTAGCGGCTTCAATTGCATCAAGCCACGGAAACTGCGCGCGCTCAAAAAATTCAATTGGTGCCAAATTAGGGTAGTGAAACAGTTCCGACCGCGAATCATAGCGCCGCGCCCGTCCCAGCATAATGTCAACGGCCGTGCCAAAACGCTGCAAATTTTCGCCTTGGTGAGCAGCAAAATGTGGCTTTAAAAATTGATCCATAAACAGCCCAAGATCATTGTCGTACGCGGTTTTATAGTTAATCGCGTATTGCACAGCGCCATGTAATTCGGGGTGCAATTGCGCCATTGGCGGGGCCACTGTCGCCACGGCTGCAAAGGCCGATGACGCCTTGTGACGGTCGCCATGGCGCTCCAGCCGCGTTGCGCGCATCAGTAAAGCCAGCAAATCCATCGGATCGGCCGTCAGCGCGGCTTTAATGGCCGCTTCTTCACCTTCTTCATTTTTGCTCGCTTTGTGCACCAGCGCTACATTTACATGCGCTTGCGGGTTCGCGCCATCAAGGGCTGCCACGCGCATGAAGGCTTGAAGCGCACCCGTAAAATCGCCCTGGCGTAACGAGAAACCACCAATTTGATTGAGCGTGGGCACATGATTTGCATCCAGCGCCAAAATGCGCTGCCACGCCCGCATGGCGTCATTACGATTATTGGTCTGCAACGCCCTCGCGGCTTGCGCTTCTAGGCTGGCAATTTCTTGGCTCACAACATGAGCCCCACAGCGCAGCGTACAAAAATAGCGTTAATGTCGATGGATGAATAAAACATTTTAGGCTCAAGGTAATAAAAATTTAAGCCTATCAGATACCGCAAACCGTGGGTAATTAAACAAACATTTTCAGCCGCATCACAATTACAACCGCCAACATGAATGGCAGGTTAAAACTAACGAGTACAAATACGGAATCAGCATAAAAGAGCTGCCGCTGATATCTAGGGTAATGGGACGACGCATAGCGAAATCCGTGGATATACTCACAAAATATGCGCCAGCAGCCATTTGTACCGGCCCACCCTACGCAGGCCAGTACGCCTTGAAGACGCCCTATTTTAGGCTTTCTCCAACAGTAACGCGTATTTTTAGGGACTCACCAAAAAAACTGATTCACCACCAACAAAACGTAACACACTCACTACAGAGTGTTGTGCTTTAGCAACAATTTACGCATCCCGATAGTCACAATGCCGTCACGGGGTTATGCTTCAAGTTTCTGGTTTTTCGTCGACATTGTGCGACAAAATACCGAAAAAATTGTCCCGAACGGTCTGATTCTGTCAGTGTGGCTGTCATTTCCTAGTGGTTACATCATTCAAGGAGTTAACATGAAGTTAAAGTTAAATTTAGTATCTGCCGCCGTTTCAGGCGCACTGCTTAGCCTCACAGCGGGCTTTGCATATGCGCAAACCAACGCGCCGCAAAAAGTGGAAAAAATTGAAGTAACCGGCTCAAACATCAAGCGAATTCAAGCCGAAGGCGCTGTACCGGTGGAAACCATCTCGCGTAAAGACATCGAGAAAAAAGGCGTTACGTCTACTAACGAACTTCTTCGCTCCCTGGCTTATATGTCAAGCGTTAATGACGAGCTCGTTTCCAATAGCCCCAATACATCTGGCAGCGCGTCGGCAGGCTTTCGCGGCTTAAGTGGCGACCAAACTGTGGTGTTGCTTAATGGCCGTAGACTCGCAAATTACGGCTTTGATGGTGCGTTCGTAAACCTGAACTCTATCCCGCTAGGCGCTATTGAACGCGTAGAAATTCTAAAAGACGGTGCAGCTGCTATTTACGGTGCAGATGCAATTGGCGGCGTAATTAATTTCATCACACGCAAAGACTACGCCGGCGTTGAGCTATCGGCTAGCTACGGTCAATCGTCACGCAAAGACGGTGACGAAACTAATTTCAGCGCTACTGGTGGTTGGGGCAATTTGAGTAAAGATAAGTTTAATGTGCTTGCTAACTTTAACTATTTTAAGCGTGATCCCATTAACAACCTAGATCGGGATCGCACTAAAAGCGCTGATTTCCGTCCATTTGGTGGAACCAACCAGCTTTCGACGTTCGCGCCTTCTGGCAATTTTGTAAATCCGACTACGGGTTTACAATCCCCGTTTCAGCCGTGCCCGGCAGGATTGTCTGTATCGCCTTCACCGCTCACTCCTGGTTCGGCCGGCAGCGTTAGTTGCCTGTTTGACTTCGCCCCGTACCGCACGACGCTATACGGCACTGAGCGGACAGGCGGTTTAGTTTCTGGCAGATTTGCAGTGAACGAAAACACCACTGTGTTTGGCGAGTTTATGTTTAGCAAAAGCGATACATTTACAAGTGCCGCACCTTCACCTGGCAACTTTACGCTGGCTGCTGGCAATCCATCCAATCCGTTTCCCTCGGCAATCACGGTACGTGGCCGTCCGTTGCAAGCAGGCCCGCGCACCACTGATAATCGCGCTGATGCAACACGCATCGTTGCGGGTATCGAAGGTGCAATCAACAACTATGAATATACGTTTGCAGTTGGCGAGGCAAAAAACAAAGCTACCAATAAAGACGGCGGTTATTTCCTTTTAAATTTACTAAACCCGGCAATTGCCAATGGTACCTTCAATCCGTTTTCTTTGACCAATCCTGCAACTGTCGTAAACGCTATTTCGTCTAGCGACACGCGAATTGGCGAAACGACAAATACTTTTGTTGAAGGTAAAATCGCGGGCGAAATCATGCAACTTCCCGCAGGTGCATTAGGTATTGCTGCGGGCGTGGTGTTTGGTAAAGAAAAAATCGCCGATTTGCCTGGTCCGAATCAAAGAATAGGCAACGTATTTGGTTCTATTCAGCAATCGACCGTTGAGGCAAGTCGTAATTTGTCCGCTGCATTTATTGAATTTGCTGCACCTATCACGCGCGATTTGGAAGCACAAATCGCATTACGGCATGATCGTTATGACGGTGGCGTAAGATCCACAACGCCTAAATTTGCAGTACGTTATCAACCGATTAAGTCTTTGTTATTGCGGGCATCGTATTCCGAGGGCTTCAAAATGCCGTCACTTCGGGACTTGTTTGGCGGCTTAAATCAAAGTGCTGATTCGGTGCAAGATTTCCCAGGCTGCGCTGCGCGAAACGTGCCTCGCGCTAGTTGCCCGCGCCTGCAATACGATCGGTTCTCTGGCGGCAACACGCTGCTGAAACCTGAAAAAGCCAAGAGTTCTAATTTAGGCATTGTGTTTGAGCCCACACAAAATACTTCAATTGGTATTGATTATTTTAGTATTAATAAAACCGATGAAATCGGTTTAGTGTTAGCGCAGTTTGTCATTGATAGCGTCGCATACAACGCTGGCACTACTACCAATTTAGGTGGGAACGCAGCGTTTTCCGTTACGCGCAATGCAGGCGGCACAATCACATCGCTTAATACCTCGTTAGGGAACTTGGGTGAGCGCCGCATTCGTGGCTTTGATTTTTCTACCAACAACCGTTGGAAATTAGCCGATACTAACTGGTCTTTTGCAAGTAATACGACCTATTACGCAAAATATGATTACGCCGACCAGCCGGGTACCCCTTTATACGGACGTCTTGGCTTGTTAAACCTTCCACGGTGGAAGTCAACCTTTAGCTTAGGCGCAAGCTACCAAGCTTGGGACGCTAATCTTGCTTACACCACGATGGCAAAAATGGCGGATAAGCAGCAGTCCACAGCGGCTACACCCGTTGCAAGCACCGATCGCGTAATAGGTAGCTTCAACACGGTTGATTTAGGCTTGGCGTATACCGGGTTTAGCAATATCAAAATTACCGGTAACGTGAAAAACCTACTTGACCGTGAGCCGCCATTTTCAAGCAATGACGGCCGCACTTTGGGTTTTGCCCAAGTGCATGATATTCGTGGCCGTTACTTCCAAATTGCCGCAAATTACAAGTTCTAGTGAGTTGATGCAGGATGCGGCGATAGTTTCGCCACGCTTGCACTAAACAAGTCGAACAAAAAAGCCGCATCGTTAGTTTCATGACGATGCGGCTTTTTCATGTGGCTAACACATCCATCAAATGCGATCTATAGCCCAACGCCTGACCTGCGGTCATCACCCCAAGACGCCCTAAATACGGGCGTCTTCAGGCATTAATTTTTAAGCACTTTTAGGCTTCGGCGGCAAACGCACTTCTACACAAGCACCCACACCATCGGCTGGTGCGATCAGCCGCACATGACCACCGTAGCGCTCCGCTGCCGCTTTTACAATCGCCAAGCCTAAGCCACTGCCGCTGCTTTGGTCGGCACGACTGCCCCGCTGAAACCTAGTAAACGCCCGTGCCTCATCAAGGGCGGTAAATCCGGCGCCGGTGTTACTCACGCTTACCATCGCCCAGCGACTGTTGGGGCCATCCCCGCCCACTTGATATTGCTCTACATAGCCGGTACGCACCACGATAGACGCGCCAGCACCTGCATAACGAATTGCGTTGTCCACCAAGTTTTCGATAATTAACTGCACGTCTTCCGCCGTGGCCAAGGCCTCGCACTTGCCGTCTGATGTTTCATCTTGCTCCAGCGCTAATTCTTGGTGCGCGCGTATCGCGCGCAGGGCGTGAGTAGAACAGCAATCGGTGGCAATAGCGCCTAAATCAACATAACTGGTTGCTTCAGCATGGCCGTCTAGTCGCGCTAAATTCAGTAGGCGCGACACCAATGTGGCGGCACGCGCCACCCCCGCCTGCAGCCGTTCGCTTTCGGCCTTGCGCACGGCCGGATCATCAGACTGCGCCACGCTGTGCGCCTGCGCACTTACCACCGCAAGCGGCGTGCGCAGCTCATGCGCGGCGTTTGAAAAGAAATCGCGTTCACGCGTCACGCTATGCTGTGCGGCTTGCGTGCGATCATTTATTGCCGTTACCACATCGCGAAGCTCCACATACTGCACACGTGGGGTTAGGGTTTCAAAACGGGTGGAATCTAATTTTTTGATGTCCTCGGCCAAACGTGCAATCGGACGCAATGAGAACCGCGTTGAAACCCAAATTAGCACCGAAACTACGGTAAAGTACAAAAACAAATTAGGCAATTGGCGCAATAAAAAATACAAGTTCGCGCTCCGAGATGACTTCAACGATAAACCATAAACCACAAAGCGGCCGCGTGCATCTACGGCATCAGTAATGACCCAATTCGATGATGGCGAAATTTCAGCATTGCGTAGAGTCTCAGTGCGCGCTTGCCGCATCCGCAACTTTACGCGTTGCTCCATTTCGGCAATCGGTGCTTGCGGCGAAGCGCCAATGGGCTCTCCGGACGGGCTAAAAATTGCAAATTGATGCTCTTCCAATTGCTGCCCAGCACCGGTAATACTTTGCGAATATTCAGCACTCAACTTACGCACTTCTTCGGCCACATCAAAAATCGCTTTTGGGTCAGCCTGCTGGTTGCTAAACCGCACAATTGCATTTACGGCCAGCGCAAAGTCTTTTGAAGCTGCGTCATCTAACGACGGCCTAGAAAACAATATATAAACGACTATGCCCAACAGTAAACTGATAAACGCCAATGCGCTTGCGATCCAATCGCGCCTAAACAGCGACGGCTGAACCAAGGACACATAAAACCCCGTTACCTGCGCGTGCGCAGTGCGCGCTAACCATTTAGCGGCGCGCACCAACTTCATTCGGCCACCAACATGTAGCCCACACCCCGGATGGTTTTTATTTGATCCACGCCCAACTTTTTACGCAAACCATGCATCGCCACCTCAAGTGAGGAATCCGTCGGCATTTCATCACTAGCCCACACATTTTCCATCAAAAAACTACGCGACAACACCCGACCCACCGCTAACATAAACCGCGTGAGTAGCCCAAATTCAAGCGGGGTGAGCGCAACTAATTTACCGTTTACCGTCACCACGCGATCGGCAATGGATAAACAAATAGCACCTGCGCGTAATTTATCGGCTGCATGCCCCGCCGCGCGGCGAATAATGGCGGCAAGTCGCGCCAATAGCTCAGGAACCGCAAATGGTTTGACGATGTAATCATCTGCGCCCAAGCCAAATGCATGCAAGCGGTCATCTAATTTTTCTCGCGCGGTCATGATAATAATCGGGATTTTATCCTGCGCATCGCGCAGCCGAGCAAGCAACGTAAAGCCTTCGCCGTCGGGCAAATTTACATCCAAAATCGCCGCATCAAAATGACCACCCATCGCTTGCGATTGCGCGTCAGCCAACCTGCGCACCCACACTACTTCGTAGCCCGCGACCTGAATCGGTTTCGATAACGCCGCGCCTAAATCCAGATCGTCTTCCAACAATAATATCCGTAAGCTCACTCGGCACTCCCCTAAAATTTATAATCACCTAAGTGTACCTTGATCGCGCAAGGACACATACCTAGTGTCCCAACACAACGCTACTCAGCGCTACCACGCAAGCAATTACCAACACGAAACGGAGCAGCGCAAGCAGTCTATTGACCATCATTTTCTCAAGCTGATTTAGAAACGGTATGTGGCAAGCAACACGCCGGTAGCGCTTGTTTTATCTTTAAAAATTTTGCTCTTTTCGGCTTCGCCTTGCAAGCGGTTTGCGCCGATGTTGGTAATGAGTGTCCATTGCTTATCTAGTATGTAGTTAAAGCCCACGCCAAAATCAATGGATTCCACGCCCGCCTTGGTGGTGAATGCGGCGTAGCCAGAATCAAGTGCCTGCTTTTGGGTAACACCATATTGCGATTGCATTCTTTTTTTATCGGCATAATTTGCGCTGAGGCTGGTATTAAAAAACAGTTTGTCGCTCACAGGAAAACCACTGCCAATACCAAAACTATATGCCGTGCCCAAGTCTTTCCCAAAAGCTTTTGTGAGACCAGCAGTGAGCGCAAATGGCATCCCATTAGGCGTCCATTCAACCGCTACGTTGGCAGCCCCGCTAGTTTTAATATCGCCCAAACCTTTAAAACGATCGTTGTCTTTTTCGCGGCGACCGCCTGCTACCGTTAGCGCGGTGCTTACATTTAGCGCCTCACTCCTAACCCAATGATAACCAACGCCTTTCGACAATCCTGCAAAATACGCGCCGCTTTGCCAATCGATCGAAAAAAGTGGAAACGCTTTTGCTTTTTCGGTTACGCCCGTTAAACCAGATCGCCCCACGCCCACACCAAACGACGCAGTGAACCCATCTTGGTCTGCACCTGCAGGTGGGGTCACATCAGCTGCAAGAGCGCTGAGCGAGAGCAATGATGTAGCAATTAGAACCACTATCTGTTTGCGTTTGATATTGATAAATGCAGGGTTAGCTAAATTTGTATGCATATGTTCTTTCAAAAATTTGGTAGTCAATGTGGTTGCGGTACATCTTAGGATTGCCGCTTCAATATTAAGAGCGATCCTAAAAATATCGGCAAATGCGGTAGGAACAAAGTTGCGCTTTGCAGTGTAAGGAAGCACACTTAGGCAAACCTTAGGTAAGCACATTTACCCGTTAAGATTTCACTAAGAATTTGGCTACGCACGATACAAAAAGTGGTCACAACAAAATCTCGATATACTCACCGCATGGAAAACACAACACCACCTAGATCGCTCATTTTTCGAGCTGCCCGCGCGATACTTGCCAGCACCGGCACGTTGCCAGTAGCGCAAAAGCTGCGGCAAGTTTTTAGCAATTCTGTGCCGCCTGAGGCCGCTGTTATCGAAGCACCACCACACCCAGAAGCCCCACCAATTACCTTGGAGATGCCCAAAAACAGGGCTTCTCCAGCCATATCAAATTATGATTCACGGATCGCCGCTGAAATTGCAACCTTTGAGCACGACGAAGTCGTGCATAACTTGCCGGAGATATTTCACTATTGGTCGAACAAATATTTGCTACCGATGATTCAGCCGTTTGGCTTTATTCATCCTGATGATTTTTTCATCAAGCAATTGGCCAAGGCCATGCCAAGCGATGCCGCCCAACCTGCGCGCTTCATCAGTATTGGTGCGGGTAATTGCGATACCGAGGTGCGCGTGGCGCAGGGTTTAATCGCGATGGGGATTAACCACTTCACCATTGAATGCGTGGAGCTAAACCCTACCATGCTCGAGCGCGGGCGGGCGCTTGCAGCAGCCACTGGCTTGCACGATCACGTGTTGCCAATAGAAGGTGATTTTAATAAATGGGTGCCAACGCAACCCTACAATGCGGTGATGGCGAATCAATCACTGCATCATGTATTGGAACTTGAGCAGCTATTTGATGCCGTACATGCGGCCATTCAGCCTAGCAACGGTGTGCTCATAACGTCCGACATGATCGGCCGCAACGGCCATATGCGTTGGCCGGAAGCGCTTTCCATCGTTGAAGAATACTGGCTGACGCTGGATGAAAAATACAAAAAAAATCGGCAGTTAAAGCGTGTGGAATTAGACTTCGTGAATTGGGATTGCTCAGCGCAAGGCTTTGAAGGCATTCGCGCACAAGACATTTTGCCGCTGTTAAATCAGCAGTTTCACTTTGATTTATTTATCCCGTTTGGCAACGTAGTCGCCCCATTTGTTGACCGCAGCTTCGGGCCGAACTTCGACATCAATAACGCAGATGATCGCGCCTTCATCGACGCCGTACACGCGCGTGACGAGGCAGAAATTGCGTCAGGGCGCATTAAACCCACACAAATGTTTGCGGTGCTGTCGGCCGATTTTAGTCGGCCGAGCTTGCATCGCGGGCAGCTAACGCCCGCGTTTTGCGAGCGCGCCGTGTGCGGCTTTACTCCACCACACGCATAATTTCATTGCGCCGCAATGGCGGGAGCGTAATCGGCGGGTTGTAGCGCGCAAGCTGTGGTGCGCCGATGGCTTTAACTTGGTTTTTTTCTAGCCATGCGTTCAGCAATGCAGTCTGTTCTTGCACCTTCGGCTCTTCGGAGAAGCCCGAAAAACGGACTGCTGCAAGGCGTTGTGGTGGAATCTGCCGCAATACCACGGCTGGATTTTTAGGTGTGGGCAATGTTGCGAGCGTATATTTACTCGGCATCACAAAATGCACGCGCCAGCGTTTTTCGCCGTCAGTCGCGGTGGTATTGGACTCAACCGTAACAGGAACAGTCATGGCGATTTTTTCATTTTCAGCTTCTACAGTGACTGGCACCGTCATCGCGATTTTTTCATTCAGCACTTCGCCCGCAACCGGTTTTTTAGCGATATTGGCACCAAAAATATAGCCTGCAATGGCTCTAAACCCGTTGTTAGTGGCTTCAGCCAAAGGCCCCGTTACATAAGTTTCGGCCACGATAATGCTGGGATATTCGCGAATCTCGAATTCCCCTTCTTGCTTAATAATTTTGTATGCCGATTCTTCGGTGTTGATGAATGCATCAACGGTCGCACAGCCGCTTAAAATAAGGCTTAACAACGATATGCCGAGTAAAGTTTTTTTCATTAGGAGCGCTCAAAAAGTTGTGACTTTGCACAATACCCGAAACTGCATGGATGCGCCTTAAGCATCCCTTAAGGTAGTTGTCGCATTCGCCAATCCGTAGTGCCCGTAGGTCGGGTTAGGCGGTATTTTGCCGCTTGGTACCCCTTGAGGGTGTAACCCGACATGGCGGTTAAACACCGGAAGGAGCCTGTGCCGTCTTCAACCGTCGCGTCGGGTTACGGCAAAATACCGCCTAACCCGACCTACAAATGGCGGAAGCACCCTATTTGCGGTCATCTTCAGCGTTATTCCAGCATAGGGCGCAACCACGCCGAACTTACACCATAAGCAAACCAAACCGGCGCAACCACCGTCATGCCGTCAACTAGACCAATGCCATCTTGCGCGCGTAGCGCACTTTCAACCACCGCAATATCGTTTTTTTGCAGCACATAAAGCGTGTCCGCACGAAATTTTCCTTCACGAAATTCTGCTTCTGCAATTCGTCCCTCAGCAAAACAGCGCATCGGCACGCGGGCAAAATAGCCGACGTTTATCGACATTTTACGGTCTGCCGCAAACATGCCGAGTGCCACAAAACGTGGTGCCATGTGCTGCACGGGCAGCACCATAATGCGCTTATATTTTTTAAGCCCAGCATCGTTCCAAAATGGCGATTTTAAAACGTCCGCACTTATTGCATTGGCTTCAATGTGGCGCACATAGAGCCCTTTAAAAATCGTGGCGCGATTGGATAAATCAACAACTTGCACGGCACACACGCTAAGCGCCACAAGGCCAGCTTTGAATGCCGTTAAGTGCTGCGTAATGACGGCGAACCCACCGATTAGCAGCACATAAAATAGCAACCACAGCAGGCGACCAGAGCCGCGAATAAAGTCAAGTTTGCCTTGCAACATATTCGGCAAAGCAAAAGCAAATACCTCCGCAGTGCCGTAATAAACCCGATTACTCAACGCTAACGCTGCGCAAATTAGTGCCACCGCCAACAAAGGCCACACCACGGCTACCACCTTCACCCTTGCTTTAAACCACACCAACGCCGCTACCAACACAAGCAACAATCCCCCCGCCCCCAAATACGCCCCGCCCTCCATCTCAGTGCCCGGTCGCACCGCCATTGGCGGCAAAAATCTACTGCCCCAACCGGGGTTCCAAAGGCTATGCAGCCCTGCCGCATAGTTGCCGTATTGCGTGCCTGACGCTGATTCCGCAATGCCGACGGTAAAGTAGCCGATCTGCCACATCACCAGTGCCAGCATCATCAAGGTTGATGCAAAGTCTAGCGCGGCGCGCGGAAACGATCGGCTTTTATCGACCACTACTTTGCGCACCCAATCGGCCGTCCAAACTGCTAACACCATGTAAAGCAAATACGCGTGCACCAAGGCCGTGATGGAAATCAGCACCGCCCACCATAACGCTGACCGCCGCGCAACATAGGCAAACACTGCGGCCAAAATTAGCCACTGCCCCATCAACGCAAAGTGCCCCCAAGCACGTTCCACCAAAATCGTGACAGTGATGAGCATAAACATGAGCGCACATTTTTCCACGGTCTGGCAACGTAGCGCCTCACCAATCTTCCACGCAAATGCACCCTGCAATATGTAGCAGGCCAGCATCCACATTCCGGTGTATTGAAAATGCGGCGGCAGCAATGGATCGAATGGTTTAAACAGCAACGCGAACAAGGGAATGGAATCAGAAAAAACAATCGCGCTGCCCATCGCTTGGCCGTACTGATGGTTTAGGCCGATTGGAAACTGCCACGCATCACCGCGAAAAAAATGCCATCCTAAAAAATGTTGCGCGCCATCACCCTGCATCAGCCACAAATAATTTGTAGGATTTAAAATGGCGATAGGATAAAGCCAGAAGAAAAATGCCGCTCCTGCAGCGGCACCAATCATCACACCGCCATGTTGTTTGTCCACCACGGCTAACGCACTATCGCGGGCGCGAACAACTTTTCAAATTGAGGATCGTTTGGTGCATCGTTAATGATCTCTCGCGCAGGAAAGTGCGTAGGCCTGCGCACCAAGGCCTCATCACCCGCCCGATAGACCCGCCGTACTAAAAACGCGGGGCGACGCTTGGCCTCGCTAAAAATACGCCCAATGTATTCGCCCAACACACCAATGCCCAGCAATTGAATGCCGCCTAAAAACAAGATAGACACCAACAGCGACGCATAGCCGGGCAAATCCACACCAAAAATCACGGTGCGCACCGCAATCCACGCGCCCCAACAAAGCGCGATGGAAGACACTAACGCACCAGCCCAACTAAACAGCCGCAACGGGGCTGCGCTAAAGCCGACAATACCCTCCCACGCCAGCGCAAACAAAGCAAGCGCATTGAACCGCGACTCGCCTTGCGCGCGTGGCGCGCGCGCATAGGTGATGGTGGTGGTGTGATAGCCCACCCACGCAAACAAGCCCTTCATGAAGCGATGGTTCTCGGGCAATGCGTTCAACGCTTCTACTACCGTGCGATCCATTAGGCGAAAGTCTCCCACGTTACTGGGAATTTTCACGCGATCTGCAATACGATTGTGCAACCAATAAAACGCCTGCGCACTCAGTCGTTTAGCGATGCCATCCGAAGCACGGTCGCACCGCTTGGCAAGCACCACATCAAAACCTTCACGCCAGTTGTTCAGCATGGCGCAAATTAAATCTGGCGGGTCTTGCAAGTCGGCATCCAGCACAATTACCGCGTCACCCGTGGCATGGCGCAAACCCGCCGACATCGCCGCTTCTTTGCCAAAGTTGCGACTCAACTCCACCACCACAATACGATCATCTAAAATTTGTCGCGCTAACAGCGCGGCGACCGTCGCGTCGCTGCTGCCATCATCAACGAACATCAATTCAACGCGCATGTTCGGATGGCTACGCTGCGCTGTCACTAAGGCCGGGTCAAGCTGGCTAAACAACGCATCAATACTCAACGCCTCGTTGTAGCAAGGCACGAGCAGCGTGAGCAGGAAGGAATCAGCGCTGTGGGTAAAGGCGTATTGAAGATTCATGGTTTCACCGATCAAGAATATCGTGTTTGCTTAAGCCGAAGTTATTTACCGGCTGAAGAAGCCCTATTTATGGGCGTTTACGGACGTAGGAGTGACTATATTCACGCTTAGTTCCCAAACTAAAAATATAAGGTGAATAGCGAAATGAAGTTGAACGGATCAAATTAGTTATTGTCCGGCTGCGACCATCGGTCACTGTAGTACAACGCGCTTAATGCGCGATCGCAAATTTTAAAATTCCGCAGCACGCACACTATTTCGATAAAAATCCATTGACTTAAATCTAAATACGAATTATTCTTATTAGCATTAATATATCAATCGGATTTTTGTTATGTGCGCCTGCGTCCCTCTTCTTAAGCTCCACGCAACCCCAAAAAAAATACTGCCCACCGCAATGCGGGCGGCCCTTCTGTCGATTCCAGCGTTGCTTGTACCATGGGCGGTAATAGCACAGGTGCAAACATTGGCGCAAGCACCTGCGCCCGTGATGTTGGCCACTGTAACCCTGCCAGAAATGACCATATCTGGCACCCGTACGGAAAACGCGGTTGATGACGTTGCCGCTACCGTTACCGTTATTCCAGCGGCCACAATCGAGCGCCGCTTAAGCCGCGATATACGTGAAATCACCCGCTATGAACCGAATATTTCGGTGGGCAATAGCGTGACGCGCTTTGGATTAACCGGCATCAATATTCGCGGCATTGAAGGTAACCGAATTTTGTTGCAAATCGACGGTGCCAAGCTGCCCGATAGCTTTTCAATCGGGTCGTTTGCGGCGGCTACGCGCAACAGCATTGAGCCTGATCTATTGAAATCTGCAGAAATTGTGCGCGGGCCCGCATCAAGCTTATATGGCTCTGACGCGCTAGGCGGTGTGGTGAGTTTTTTTACAAAAGACCCTGCCGATTTACTGCGCGATACCGCAAATATTATCTATGCCGCTTTAAAAACGGGTGCTTCACAAGCAGACCAGGAGCGCAACACCACCGCCACGCTGGCTTTAGGCCGCGACTTACCCGCGCAGTTGTTGATCTCAGCGACCCGTCGCGATGGCCATGAAACCAAAAATTTTGGTACTAACGCGACAAGAGGCAACAGCCGCACCGCGCCAAACCCGCAAAATACAGCCAGCTCCAGCGGTTTAGCCAAACTAATTTGGAACACTGGCAGCACGGGGCCTACGCTTAGGTTTAGCGCAGAAAGTTTAGACGCCACCACCAAAACTGACGTGGCTACGTTAAATAGCTTGAGTGCTAAAACAACGTCGCTATTAGCAAACGATCGAAGCCAACGCGCACGTTTTGGCGCCGATTTGGAATGGCATAAAATTGGTGGTGTTGACACCATTCGCGCCAATGCCTATCAACAAATAAGCAAAACGCGGCAAGTGACCAATGAGCGGCGCGAAGCCACCACAGCCGGCTGTTCTGGGGTGACCACCAATACCAATACCTGCATTCGCGATATTGAATTTGCATTCGACCAGACCCTTAAAGGCATTGGCTTACAAGCCATCAAGCAAGTTGATTTAGCGACCACCAGCCATCGCTTGAGCGCTGGTGTTGACTTCACCAATACGCAGTTTCTAGAATCTCGCGATGGTCGGCAAACTATTATCAATACCACCGGCGCAACCACGGTGAGCAATACCGTTGGCACAGATGTATTCCCGGTGCGCGACTTTCCGCCCAGCCAATCAAAGCAACTTGGCGTATATGCGCAAGACGAAATACTGCTGCTCAACGGTGCTTTGGCCATCACGCCAGGTGTGCGGTTTGATCAATTTAAACTCACGCCGGAAAATGACGCGATTTTTGCGGCTGATAATATTGGCGTTACTGTTAAGGGGTTAGACGACCGCGCCTTTTCGCCCCGTATTGGCGTGTTGTACAAAGCCCTGCCGCAAGCCACGCTGTATGGCCAATACGCACAAGGGTTTCGTGCGCCGCCGTACAGCGACGTAAATTTT
Source organism: Betaproteobacteria bacterium (assembly GCA_043760555.1). Classification (GTDB taxonomy): domain Bacteria; phylum Pseudomonadota; class Gammaproteobacteria; order Burkholderiales; family Usitatibacteraceae; genus JANMDR01. The sequence goes on along the minus strand of JAYUOW010000254.1, from coordinate 23,342 downwards.
GGCTTTACTAATTTTGCGTTTGGCTATACGGCTATTCCAAATGCCGCTTTAAAATCAGAGCGCAGCAAAGGCGTTGAGTTTGGCGTGCGCGGCAATGTTGGCCCCGTAAACTATAACCTCACTGCATTTCGCAACGCCTATAGCGACTTCATTTCATCATTGACGCAGCTAAATTGCCCAGCCGATCCGCGTTGCTCTAACGCGGTGCCAATTACGTTTCAATCTATTAATATTGGTCGCGTAAAAATAAGCGGCTGGGAAGCCAAGCTAAATTGGCGGCTCGATAATTTATTACGCGGCCTGAAACTCAATGTCGCCGTGGGTGCCACTACGGGCGACAACTTGGTGGATGGCGTGCCGCTAGACAGCATCTCGCCACGTCGCAGCGTAGCGGGCTTGCAATACGACGCGCCAAGCAAGGCGTATGGCGTAGAAGGCGTAATGACGCATTACGCTGCAAAAACCCGCGTGGCCAGTGCCACCCAATTCCAGCCCAATGCCGCCGCTGTGCTTGACGTGTTTGCCTATTGGAACGTAGGCAAATGGATGCAACTTAACGCCAGTATTGCAAACATCACCGACAAAAAATATTGGTTGTGGAGCGATGTGCGCGGCGTGGCAAGCGTAAGCGCCGTGCTCGACCGCACCACGCAGGCGGGGCGCAATGCTTCAGTTTCAATTAAATTTATCTACTAACTTTAACGTATGCCGAGGCCACAATGGAGCACATCAATTTTTCGCAAGTTGAGCAACCTAATCCACAAACGGTCATTGCTGGCACGTTTTGTTTAATGAGCTGCGCCATGCGTACAGGTAGCGATTTATACATTCCAAAAATAGTGGACAACCTAAACTTTTTAACCGATTGCAAAGGCCTTGACCCCGCAATGCGCCGCTTGTGTAGCCGCATTGCGTGCGATTGGGAGGCATGGCTAATGGAGAACCAGAAAGGTTCATTACCCGATGACATAACGCTTGGTGAAGATGCTTTAAGCGTGCTGCCAGCGCTATTAGCCGCGCATGCCGAAACGACCTTAGCGCCCCAAGCGCTTGAAAAAACCGATGCGCAGCAATTTGTTGAAAACGTAGTCGCCGGTCGCTACCACCGCGCTTAAGGCATGCCCGAATCCAACCTACAATTTTTTAACGAAAGCTACTATGACGTCTTTAAACATCGCCACGCACCCCTACATGAACGACCCCGCCGCTTTGCGCGAAGCGTGGGCGGATGCCATTGCCGACAAAAAAATGCGGGTACGCGACGCGGCGGAATTTTTAGGCGTAAGCGAATGCGCGCTCGTAGCCACCCAAGTTGGCGACACCGCCACACGACTAGCGCCGCACTCGCTAGGCGATTGGGTGAGCATCGTCGCACGCATTGGCGCACTAGGCCGTGTGATGGCGCTTACGCGCAACTATGCGGTGGTGCATGAGCGTAAGGGCGTTTATAAAGACGTTACTGGCAACGCCAATATGGGAATGGCGCTTGGCGATGATATTGATTTGCGGCTGTTTCTAAATCAGTGGCAGCACGCCTACGCGGTGGCCGAGTCTGACGGCATCGGACTTAAAAGATCGTTGCAGTTTTTTGATGCTACGGGCGACGCGGTACACAAAGTATTTTTGCTGCCGGAGTCTAACGTGGATGAGTTTGATTTGCTCGTCGCCCAATTTGGGTCGCCAAACCAAGCGCCGGGCGAAGATGTCGCTGAAAAATCTGCGCTTGCAACCTCTATCAAGCCCGATAGCGAAATTGACGTGGCCGCGTTTCATCAAGCATGGGCACAACTCAAAGATACCCATGAATTTTTTGGTGTTTTGAAAAAATTTGCGCTCGCACGTACCCAAGCGCTACGTCTTGCCGAGCCGCGCTTTGCCTACCAAGTCACCCCGCGTGCTGCACAGGCGATGCTGGAGCTAGCGGCGCAAAATAAAGTTGCCATTATGTGTTTTGTAAGCAATGCGGGCTGCATACAAATTCATTCAGGATCCGTTGCCAACATTCAAGTGATGGGACCGTGGCTAAATGTGCTGGACGCAGATTTCAATTTGCATTTACGCGAAGACCACATTGCACAAGCCTGGGTTGTAAAAAAACCGACTACCGACGGACTAGTTACCTCACTCGAACTTTATGACGCAGCGGGTATGCAGTTGGTACAGTTTTTTGGCAAACGTAAACCGGGCATTCCGGAGCTGCAAGCGTGGCGCGAACTTATTGATTTATTGCCGCGCCTTGAAGCCGTGGCACAACCCGAAGCGGTGGCGGCTTGAAAACGCTGGTTTTATTGGGTGCTACAGCGCTGCTTTTACTGGGTTCTACAAGCACCACTGCGCAATCAAAAGACGTAGTAGTCGTAGGTGGGGTAATAACAGAAATTATTTATGCCTTGGGCGCACAAGACCGTATTGCGGCCACAGACACCACGTCCCTTTATCCAATCGCTGCCCAAAGCACGCCGAAAGTGGGCTATCAACGAGCGCTAAGTGCAGAAGGTATTTTGGCGTTTAAGCCAAAATTTATTTTAGCGGCGGGCGAAGCAGGCCCGGCTACCGCCATCAAGCAAATACAAGCCGCTGGTGTGCGCATTGAAAAAATATCAGCCGAGCATACCCCAGCAGCACTATTTGATAACGTAAATAAAATAGCATCACTGCTTGATCTATCAGCAGACGGGAAAAAATTGAGCATGCAATTAGCATCTCAATGGGAGCAAACCCATGCCCACATCACGCGGTTGAGCAGCGCAACACCGGCCACGCGCAAACCCAAAGTACTATTTTTGCTCGCGCACGGTGCCGCGCCACAGGTAGCAGGCGAGGGTACTTCTGCCCATGCCATGATTTTATTGGCGGGTGGCGAAAATGCAATGAGGGGTTTTAGCGGCTATCGACCACTCACCACCGAAGGTAGCGCTGCATCCGCTCCTGATGTAATTTTAATTACGACTCAGGGTTTGAGTTCCCAAGGCGGCGTGGACGCGTTACTAAAAAATAGTGGCTTGGCATTCACGCCTGCAGGCCGTGCGCAGCGGGTAGTCAGTATGGACGCGCTGGCATTACTAGGTTTTGGGCCGCGGCTGCCACAGGTTGCAAGCGATTTGGCAACACAACTTTATCGGTAGCGTGGCGCATTTAAAATGAAATCACGTTTTTTGTTATCCATACTTGCGTTCAGCTTGTTGTATTCGGTTTTGACGTACGCACAAACATCGGCACCAGCATCGGTGGCAGCACCAACATCTGCCCCGACACTTCCACCCGCACCGCTGCTGCTTCAAGACCATGCGCTTGTAAATAAAATTTGGGGTGCGCGTGCGGGCTCGTTTATCAACGCCACTACCCTTTTTGACACCTTAACAAAAGCGCATTACATATTGCTTGGCGAAACCCACGACAACCCAGAACATCACCGGCATCAATTAAAAATAATTGATGCATTAGTTGAAGCCTTAAGCGCTGGAGCGCGTAAGCCCGCGCTACTATTTGAGCAATTTGATGTGGAACATCAAGCGGCCATTAGCGCCGCACAAAACGCGGCGGACGCGACGGCTGAAACGATTGCAACAGCCGGTAAGCTAAATCGCAAGGGTTGGCAGTGGCCACAATATGCACCCATGGTTAGTTACGCATTAACCCAAAAACTTACCATTGGCGCCGCTAATCTGTCGCGCGCGCAAGCACGCAAAGTGTACGCGGAAGGATTCGCAGCTCTTGAAAGCCGCTTTGACGCTGCGTTATTTAGCCGCACTTGGAATGCTACGCGCGATGCCACCCTGCGCGCTGGCATGGTGCAAAGCCATTGCGGTCAATTACCTCCCGAAATGGCACCGGGCATGGTGGCAGCCCACCGGGCACGCGACGCGGTGATGGCACAAGCGCTGTATGCGCAGCGCGCGACGGGTGCCATCTTGATTGCCGGTCGCGGCCATGTAAACCGAGCGTTGGCGATACCGCTCTACCTACAACAGCTACAATTGGGCAACCCTCAAGCTACAATGTCAGTCGTTGCATTTATCGAAGTGGACGCCGACAAAACTGAACCTACGCAATACACCGAACTCCAAAAATTAGGCAATGCCGCTACGGTGCCTTTTGACTTCGTTTGGTTTACGTCAAAACAAAGCCGCGCTGATCCCTGTGCCGGTATGATGATGAAGCTTCCACCACCATCAACCCCCGCCGTTAACACTTCTCCACATACAAAAAATGCAAGCTAGAGGAACGCCAATTCCAAGCCAAAATATGCCTGAAGATGCCCTAAATACGGGCGTTTTCAGCCATGTTTCCAGCAATACTAAGCGTCTATTTTGGCACAGCGATGTGCCCGGACGCATCAATACGCGGTTATTGTTTATTGGCTTAGTGCTTGCCTTATTGTTGGGCACAATTTTAGCGGTAGGACGCGGCGCTTTCCCCATCGCCGCCGCTGACGTATTAACTATTTTAGCCAAGTTAATCGGGCTTGATTTTGGCGCTAAAATTGACGACACCCAATACGCGGTGCTTACTGAAATTCGCCTACCGCGCGTGTTGCTGGGTTTGTTGCTCGGTGCATCCCTCGGCGTGTCAGGTGCTGCCATGCAGGGATTATTTCGCAACCCTTTGGCTGATCCGGGTTTAATTGGCGTGTCATCGGGTGCTGCGCTGGCGGTGGTGAGCGTGATTGTGTTGGGTGCCACGGTGTTAAAAGGCATAAGTAGTTTTTTAGGCGTGCTCACGCTGCCGGTTTTCGGGTTTATGGGGGGCTTGGCCACCACGTTAATTATTTATGCCCTAGCGCAACATGAGGGGCGCACATCTTTAATTACGATGATATTAGCTGGCGTGGCGGTGAGTGCTATTGCGTTTGCAGGCATTGGGCTGTTAACGCTAATTGCCACGGATGAACAATTACGTAGTTTTACGTTTTGGACTTTCGGCACCTTGGGCGGCGCGCAGTGGAAAATGCTCACCGTAATTTCGGTGCCGATGTTGTTGTGCCTATTTATTTTAATTAGAACTGCACCTAGCCTAAACGCCTTAATGTTTGGCGACATGGAAGCCGCGCATTTAGGCTGGAATACCCAAGCGCTTAAACGCACCATCATTATTTGTGTAGCAGCGCTGACCGGCTTTGCGGTGGCAGTGGCAGGCATTATTGGCTTTGTGGCACTCGTCGCGCCCCATTTGATTCGATTGTGTGTGGGGCCTGATAATCGTATTGTGCTGCCAGCAAGCGCCCTACTAGGCGCGCTTTTGCTTACCGTTGCCGACACGCTCGCGCGCACCGTTATCGCCCCGGCAGAGCTGCCCATAGGCATGTTAACCGCGCTAATCGGTGCGCCGTTTTTTTTAGTGCTGCTACTACAACAGCGCCGCACGTTAGCGGGTTATTAACATGTCGGCTGCGTTGGCACTCAACAATATTGTAGTGAAGCGCTGTGGCCGCGCGCTGGTTGATGACGTTTCAATCTCCTTAAATGCGGGCACGATGCTGGCGCTAATGGGCGAGAACGGGGCGGGAAAATCAACCCTACTTAAAGTGGCCTGTGGCGATTTCGCACCCGATAGCGGCGGCGTGGAATTGGCGGGCAAACCACTAAATGCGTGGACCGCCATTGAACGGGCCACCAAGCGCGCCGTATTGCCACAAGAAAGTAATGTGGCGTTCATGTTCACCGCTTTGGAAGTGGTGTTGCTAGGGCGCTCGCCGCACTGCAACGGCTACCCAAAAGCACGCGACATCGCCATTGCCCATGCGGCATTGGCAAAACTCGATATGCAAGCCTTTACAAATAGGCTTTACCCAACACTTTCAGGCGGCGAACGTGCGCGGGTAGCTTTTGCGCGCACCTTAGCGCAGCTATGGGAACCCACCCACGATGCGCCACGGGTGCTGTTGCTTGACGAACCCATTGCAGCACTCGATATTGCCCATCAACATTTGGCATTGCAAGTAGCCAAAGATTTTGCGCAAGAAGCAAACTGTGCGGTGTTGTTGGTGCTGCATGATTTAAACCTAGCGGCGCAATATGCCGACAAAATTGCGCTACTTAAAAATGGTCGCTTATTGGCAGCAGACACACCAGATTTAGTATTAAGTAAAGCCAATATGGCCACGTGTTTTGGCTGCGACATACGCCGCATTACGCATCCTGAAACGGGGCGTCCGATATTGTTTGCGGCTTAATTAAACTGCCTAAAGATGCCCTATTTATAAGCGTTTACAGACACAGGAGTAGTAATTTTTACGCAAAGTTCAACGTAAAAAAATATTGTCAAAATCACTAGATTTAATTGAATGCTTGTGTGGGATCGCTGTCTCAGTGTGGCTTTTTTGCACCCCCCCCTTACAAAGCGTTACAGGTGCGCTGGCGCTTGAAATATTTGGCTTACATCGTGCTGCTACCGTAAGCGTATGCACACTAACCTGATAGAAATAAGCGTGATCGTACCGGTCTATAACGCGGCTGAGCACTTGCAAAATTGCCTTGATAGTTTGTTAGCGCAGACGGTTGAAAGCTTAGAAATTATCGTTATTGACGACGGCTCAAGTGATACAACGCCGGCGATTTTGCGGGATTATGTCGCACGCTCACCGCACATTCGCGTGTTCAGGCAAATCAATAGCGGCGTATCCATTGCTCGTAATAATGGCCTAGCGCTAGCGCGCGGAGAGTTTGTAGCCTTCATGGATGCCGACGACCGCGCAGAGCCCACGTTGTATGCCGATATGCTGAGCCGAGCGCGTCAAGACCATTTAGATATTGTGTTGTGCAATGCTTGGATTCATTGCAGCGATGGGGACCTAAAGCTCCTATTTACGGCCATCTCCGGAAATCGTCCGCAACGCGTTACCGATGGCCAACAGTGGATTGTAAGGTCAGTGGCAACCCAGCAAATGCGACACTATATTTGGTGTCACCTATATCGGCGGGATTTTTTAACGCAGCACCACCTGCAGTTTGCGCCCGGCATAACGCACCAAGATATTGTGTGGACGAACGCCGCCATGCTGGCTGCAAGACGTGTGGCCATGGTCGACCGCCCGCTGTATCACTACATTAAACGCGACGGCTCACTTTCAAAGCCCGCGACCGCAGAAGGCAGGCTGACGGCCGCGCGCCACTATATGCGCGTGGTGAGCTCGCTGCAAGCGCTAATGCACGCGGCTGCACCGAGCACCGCCATATTATTAGCGCTTGAATCGCAAGTGGTTGATGAAGGCATCGTGGTGTTTCAGCTAGCGCGCCACTTGCCTTTTGCGATGCGGCAAAGTTTGTTTGCTGAAGTGCAAGCCAATGCCCATTTTGAAGCGCTGACGCGTCACGCGTCTACCTTGCGCCAAAAACGTAGGCTGTGGAAGAGCGCAATGCGATACAACTTGTTTTGCGCATTGAAACGCCTAAAACAAACTTTCGGCACCAGTATTTTGCCGATGCATCCTGATGCGGTGCGAAAAAACTGAAATGGCTGTTTAGCCTTTTAAATAGGGCTTCTTCGACAAGGTTCAAGCTCACCTTCACAACCTCCGCGCGTTCAAATGCGGCACTTACCAAACTTCATTGCCAGTGGGCTGCGCCTTATCCCAAAGCGCCATATCTTTGGGCAGCGCAGCGTTTAAATCGCACTGCGCAATTAAGGCATGCAACGTGTGCCGCTGCTTACCCGCAAGCGCGTTTGTACCATCCTTCGACGTACTCGGCGTCGCCAACAGTTCTGCGGCCGAATCCGAATCCGCATCGTTTACCACCGACGGTGGAAATATCACCACGATAGCCATCAATGCGCCTCATCCCAATTCTTCCCCACACCCGGTTCAGCCAACAACGGCACGGCTAATTTGGCTACACCCGCCATGAGTTCTGGCACGCGGGTTTTAACGGCTTCTAGCTCGTTTTCAGGCACTTCAAATACCAGCTCGTCGTGCACTTGCATGATTAAGAGAGTCTTCATTTTTTCAGCTTCTAGCCAGCTTTGCACGGCCGTCATGGCGAGCTTGATCAAATCGGCTGCGGTGCCTTGCATGGGTGCGTTGATAGCAGCACGTTCGGCACCGGCTCTACGCGCTTGGTTGGTGGATCGAATGTCGGGCAGCCATAATCTGCGGCCGAATACGGTTTCTACATAGCCACGCTCGTGCGCCTGTGCGCGGGTGCGCTGCATGTAGTCGGCCACGCCGGGATAACGGGCGAAGTAGCGTTCGATATATTGCGCGGCTGACGTGCGGTCAATATTTAAAGCCGTCGCTAAACCGAACGCACTCATGCCGTAAATTAGGCCGAAGTTAATGGTTTTGGCATAGCGTCGTTGCTCACTCGAAACATCGTCAACCGGTACGCTAAAAATCTCGGACGCGGTAGCGCGATGCACGTCAAGACCCGCGCTAAATGACGCTAGAAGCCCCACGTCTTCACTTAAATGCGCCATGATGCGGAGCTCAATTTGGCTGTAGTCGGCCGATACGATGACGCTGCCTGCTGGCGCTATAAACGCTTCACGAATGCGCCTGCCTTCTGCCGTGCGCACGGGAATATTTTGCAGGTTTGGATCGTTGCTGGATAGCCGTCCTGTTACCGCCACAGCTTGGGCATAGTTGGTATGCACCCGACCCGTGACGGCGTTGACCATGCGCGGCAGTTTATCGGTGTAGGTGCTTTTTAGCTTTGCCATGCTGCGATATTCTAAAATTAGCTTTGGCAGCGGATGATCTTCAGCTAATTTTTCTAGCGTTTCTTCGTCGGTTGACGGCGCGCCACCGGGCGTTTTTTTCAGCGGCTTAATGCCCTTTACCACAAATAAAATTTCGCCTAATTGCTTGGGCGAGCTTAAATTAAATGGCTGTCCGGCCTCAGTGTAGGCCTGTGTTTCTAGCGCTAAAATTTTGTGTGCTAGTTCAACGCCTTGTTTTTCTAGCAGCGCGCTATCGATTAACACGCCGTTGCGCTCTATTTTGCACAGCACGGACGTAACCGGCATTTCAATGGTTTCGTATACCATCGTTAGCCCGGCGTCAGCGACTATTTGCGGATACAACGCGTGGTGCAATTGCAGGGTGACGTCCGCGTCTTCAGCCGAATATTCGGCTGCGGTTTCAATCGTAATTTCGTCAAACCGCACTTGCGCAGCGCCTTTGCCAGCGATGGATTCGAATGAAATTGTGGGTATGCCTAAATGGCGCATGGCTAAGGTGCCCATGTCGTGGCGTTCATGACTTTCGAGCACGTAGCTTTGCAATAGGGTGTCGTGCACATAACCCGCCACGGCAATACCGTGGTTAGCAAAAATATGCGTATCGTATTTACAGTTTTGCCCCACTTTTTTGTGCAATGGGCTGGAGAGCCACGGATTTAGGGAATCTAGCACGGTTTGTATCGGCAGCTGCTCGCCAACACCAGGGTAGTTGTGCATGAGCGGGATGTAAGCGGCACTGCCCGCCTCGCACGCAAAAGAAATGCCTACAATTTTTGCCGTCATTGAAACCAAGCTGGTGGTTTCGGTATCGAGCGCCGTGATGGGCGCTGCCATTAGGCGCGCAATCCACGTGTTTAGCTGATCTATTGTGGTGATGCATTCGTAGTTACGCGTGTTGATGAATGCCTTAGCTTCCGTGGTTGCCTGCCCGGTAGACCAACGCACGGCGGCAACGTCTTTATCGCGCTGTTTAAATACATCAGCGGCGTCGTTGTTTGCGTCTTTATTTGCGTCCTTGTTTGCGTCCTTGTTTGCGTCTTTACTTGCCTCTTTTGCTAACGCCACACGCAAGCTTTTAAAACCGAAGCTCTCAAATAACGCATCCAATCTGGCAACGTCCGTTCGGCCGTGTTTAAACGCCGTTACCGGCTGATCCATCGGCACATCGCACTTTACAGTCACTAAAAAACGACCTGTTTCTAGCCAAGTAATTGCATTGCGCAAATTTTGCCCGACCACGCCGGAGATGTCCGCCGCATGGGCGATTACACCATCTAGGCTGTGATATTGAGTGAGCCATTTAACGGCAGTTTTAGGCCCGCATTTGTCCACGCCGGGCACGTTATCTACCGTGTCGCCAATGAGCGCTAAATAATCAATAATTTGATTAGGCGCTACGCCAAATTTAGCGACCACACCAGCATGGTCTAGCGCTTCGTAAGTCATGGTGTTAATTAAACTTACGTTGTCATTCACCAGCTGCGCTAAGTCTTTGTCACCGGTTGAAATCACGGTTGTCCAACCTTGTGCTGTGGCAGCAGTGGCCATGGTGCCAATGACGTCATCGGCTTCATAATTATCAACCACCACACAAGGCCAACCCATGGCTTCAATGGTTTCGCGAATTGGCGCTAATTGCGCGCGCAAATCATCGGGCATGGGCGATCGGGTGGCTTTATATTCCGCATAAACTTCATCGCGAAACGTTTTTCCCCTCGGATCAAACACGCAAGCGCTATAATCACTAGGATAATCTGCTTGAATACGCTTTAGCATGTTTACCACGCCCTGTATGGCGCCTGTTGGCTGGCCACTGGGGGCGCGCAAATCCGGCATAGCGTGAAACGCCCGATAGAAGTAGCTGGAAATATCAACCAGCAGTAAACGTGGCGGTTTTTGGTCGGCGATTTGATTCATTATTTTTTACTCAATTTTTTCTTAAAATGCAGGAAGCGCAAAGATGACGCACAAAGTACCCACCAGACTAGACCCAGAACTAAAACACCAATCGCTCACCGCTGCGCGCGAAAGCTGGTGGATGTTTAATATTATCGCAGAGATGGTCACCGCGACTGAAAAACTGGCTGCAGTAACCCCAGGTGTAGCGATATTTGGCAGCGCACGATTAAAAGAAGGCACGCCCTATTACGCGCAAACTGAAATTATTGCCCGCATGTTGTCAGACACCGGATTTTCGGTAATTTCTGGCGGCGGCCCCGGCATTATGGAAGCCGCTAACAAAGGCGCTATTGCCGGCAAAAGCCCCAGCGTGGGTTTAAATATTGTGCTGCCATTCGAGCAAGGCGGCAATGGCTATCAAGACGTATCGCATTCGTTCCAACACTTTTTTGCCCGCAAGGTGATGTTTGTAAAACACGCGGCAGCCTACGTGGTGATGCCCGGTGGCTTTGGCACCTTGGACGAATTAACCGAAGCACTAACGCTAATTCAAACCGGCAAAATACGCCGCATACCCGTGATTTTAGTGGGTTCTAGCTTTTGGGCGGGCTTGGTAGAATGGATTAAAACCACACTGGTAGATGAAAAGGTAATTAGCCCGCATGATTTGGATTTATTCAAAATTATTGATGATCCAAAACAAGTAGTCGATACCATTTTTGATTTTTACGCCACCCGCAGCTTTACGCCAAGCCAAGGCGAGCGCGCGATGGAAATGAGTTTGTAGCAATTTTTTAGCTGAGCGTGCGGCGTTTCATAGCTAGCTTGATTTGAACGGTGCACGCTGTTAATTTTAAAGGTCGCGATGTTGAAATTTAATGCAGTGCATTTAGTCGTTTTCGCAAGCGCTGCGATGGCGGTAGCGCCTTGCGTTTACGCGCAAGCCGCGCGTGAAAAGCCCGTGCGCCCAGCAAACTTAATTGTGGTTGAAACGGTAATGTCCCCGTTACAACCCAATATTGTTGTGGCCAAACCGGCTGCAGTCCTCACGACAAAAACCGAAGCCGAAATCACCACCCAAACCATCAACAACGCTGCCGCCAAAGAAGCGACAACAAACGCTGAAGCGACGCGTGCTACCGCAAATATAAGCGGCACCGTCATCGACGAACAACGCGAAAAAGGCCAACCTGCAGGCCTGCGCGTAAACACCGGCTTTTCGCAATACGACCTAAACGGCACCAAAGCCACCAGCCGCGTACCGGGCTTCGGGCCGGTAAAGCCGGTATCCGTACCCATGTGGAGCGTGTTTGGCTGGTAGCGCATAGCCGCGCCACCAAACGTCAATGAGCCGCCATGAAGCGCAAAAATATACCCAATAATAGCCCGAAGACGCCCGTAAATAGGGGCTTCGCAGTGCTTTTAATATTGCTTGGGCTAATGATTGTGGGTGGGATTGTTGTGCTCAAAGCGGTTAACGCCAATCCGGGGGCGTTGGCACGACAGCAAGTGGATACGGATATTTTGGCACGGGCTAAGTTGGCGTTGTTGACAAGCGCGATTTATGACTCGACGGCACGCCCTGGAAACATGCTAATTCCGGATTACATAAATAGCGGAACAGCTGTATACGACGGCAAATCAAATAGCGGATGCCAAGACGTGACCAAGGCAAACGGTTATCCACTTATCGGCGGGACGCCCAGCGTAGTCAAAGTCAACATGCGCTGCCTCGGTCGGCTACCTTGGAAGGCACTAAACTTCGATGTATCACTGAATAAAGATTTTAGTGCTGCGGACAACCAATCCGACTCGTTCGGAGAAATTCCTTGGTATGCGGTGTCGGCTAATTTAGTAGACTCAAACTGTTTTGGTGTTTTGAATTCCGAAACTTTAAGCGCCCCAGCGCCAGCGCAGGCTCAACCAGCGGGAGCCCCTTGCAGCACTACCAACCCCGTGCACCCTTGGCTCACGGTGCACGATGCATCTGGGAAAATACTGTCCGATCAGGTAGCCGCCGTACTAATACTGCCAGGCATCGCCCTGCCCAGCCAAAATAGGCCAAAAACACCTCCGCTAGCTAATGCCACACAATATCTGGATGCCCTTACAGTTAGCGACCCCGCTGGATGCAGTGCGATGCCCGGCACGCCCGCTCCGCCGTGCGTAATCAGCAACGCGGGACGCACAAATCACTTCGTTGTGGGTAACGCATCACCCACATTCAATGATCGTGTCATTTACATCACGGTGCAAGAACTCGCAGAGCAAGTTCAGAAGCGCGTTGCTGCCGAATTAAGAGCTTCATTAACCGACTACTTCGGCGCTACCAAACTCTATAGACCTGCCCCCGCTCCCGCCACACCACAGAAACTCTCAGCCTATCCTTGGTTAATTCCATTGTCGGCGCCGATAACTAGTGAGATCGGATCAGCCAATATTATCTTAGGCCGGGTTCCCGTTATGACTTCGGCAATAACGCCAACAGAGTTTTCTTGGGAGCTAACGTCGCCAATTGAGTCCACTACCGGAAGCCATGCGCAATGCTATAAATATGCTTCCTCGCCTGATCGTTTTATTAGAAACCCACTTTTCAACTCACTGGCAAACCCCTCGCTTTCTACCCCACTCAATTTCCAAACGGGCTCAACCGGCACGGTTGGAGCAGGAATGGCCGGAACCTGTAGCTGGGGCAACGGTGCCTTAAGCAACGAGCGTACTCAACTAAGGTGTAATTACCTAACGGTAACAACTATTTCGCGTAATTTCGACGTTTACCCAGACGATGATACTTGCAAGGCTAGTAGCGGCAGCATAAGCACCAAATTTTTCAACGTTACTCGCCAAATTAATGTTAGCGCAGATTTTCTCAGTGGCTCGACATGCGGAATGCGTTCCGAAGTGACCTCTGGTACGGCCACTGACGTTGCACGAATGTCAGTTGATTGTGCAGCAAAAGACACATCCACATTCATTTCAGTTGAGGACATTTATACAGACACTCTAAGCGGATTAACTTTTTCATTACTCGTTAAGCCCAATGGAAGCTTGAAAGCGGTTAGGGTGAGCAATATGCGCTTTGACCCACTGGTACCACCTTGGTTCATGGATAATAATTGGCACAGGCAATCTATGGCTGCTATTGCGCCGAACGCCGCACCAGTCGCGCCTTCGCCTAACCCTTGCGGAGCCGTGACAACACTGTCTGTTGGTGGTTCATTTGGTATTCCGGCAGTCGCGATCATTCCCGGCGGAGTGCTTAGTGGACAGACGCGGCCTTCATCAGCAGTGGGCGATTATCTCGAAAGTTTAATCTCAAATTGTGTTTTCGCAGCCTCGAACACCGCACGATCAGCGTCATACAACGATACATTGTTGCCCCTATCCCCGTGAATACATTTAGAGGTCATTTTTTCTTGAAAGTGCAGGGCTTTTCATTAGTCGAAATGGCTATGGTGATTGTCGTATTGACGATCATTTTAGCCGTCATCGCCCAGCCTGTGGCCAATCAAATTGAGACCCGAAGGGTAGTCGATACCCAAAAGAAGTTGGAAGACGTTAAAGAGGCAATTTACGGATTCACGCTGGTTAATGGGCGTCTCCCGCGCCCAGCAGTCAGCGCCACTGATGGAAGCGAAATAGCCACATGTGCCACAGAAACTGGCTGTACAGGCTTTATTCCTTGGTCGGCACTGGGCGTTGATAAAGCGGATGCTTGGGGCACTACAATTCGGTACTCTGCCACGCCTGCGATGGCGAACGGCTCATTTATGCTCAGCACTACCGGCACCAAGGATGTAGTGACCCGCAACGGTGCCGCCGCCGCCGCACTAGCCACTAATGTAGCCGCTGTAGTTTGGTCGCACGGGAAACGCAATTTTGGTACCGATGCCCAAAGTAATGCAACGCGGCCAAACATAGCAACGGGGAATACCGATGAAATCCACAACAACACCTTACCCGCCATTACCTTTAGCCCCACAATCCCTTTGGTGACAGGCGCTGGAGGCACCGCAGTTTTCAGCCGCCTTCCCGCCGACAACGCAGCGCCCGCAGGCGGCGAATTTGATGACTTAGTTTCTTGGATTCCTACCTCGATTTTGATGGGTAAAATGGTGCAGGCGGGTAAGCTACCGTAAAAAGTTTATTCGTATTTAACTGCCGCCTTAGCGCCAAGAACGCCGTGTCTATTGGCTCTATACCCTTTTTGATCTTCTAATTATTATTTGAGTTATGAGCGTATTTACTCCTGTTTCGCTGGCTGAGGCCAGATTGTTTTTAGCCCAGTATGATGTGGGCGACGTGGTGGATTTTCAGAATATTGCGGCGGGGGTGGAGAACAGTAATTTTTTTGTGACCACTACCCGCAGTCGGTTTGTACTGACTATTTTTGAAAAAATTCCGCGTGCTGATTTAGATTTTTACATCGGCCTAATGCGGCATTTGCATCAAAACAATTTCGCTTGCGCAGCTCCGATTGCCGACCGTACTGGCAATATCATCAACACGTTGCATGACAAGCCGGTGGCGCTGGTGAGCCGTCTTGAGGGGGGCGATATTGCGCACCCTACACCGGCTGATTGTTTTGCGATTGGTGCTTCGCTGGCGCAAATGCACTTAATCACGCTGCCTGCGCAGGGCTTTAGCTTGAAGATGCCCAATTGGCGGGGTTCTACGTGGTGGCAAGAATATGCGGCGGCGTTAGCGCCCTTGATCACGCCCGAGGAAAAGCAATTGCTCAACGATGAGTTGGATTATCAACGTGGCTTCGATGATTTAAATCTGCCGCGCGGCATTATTCATGGTGATTTGTTTCGCGATAATGTGCTTTGGAACGTGGCAAAGGATGCCCCAAGACGCCCTATTTTAGGGCATCTTGAGGCTGGCCTAGGGCCACAGGCATCGAACAGCACCCAAAAAACACCGCAAATGATCGATTTTTACTTCGCGTGCGAAGAGCAATTTTTGTTTGATGTGGCAGTGACGGTAAACGATTGGTGTTTGGATTTTGCAGCTTACCCACAAGCTAAACTTGATGACGCAAAGCTTAGCGGTTTGTGCGCGGGCTATGCGTCCGTACGCGCGTGGAGCGCTGCAGAGCACGCCGCGTGGCCGCAAATGCTGCGGGCTGCTGCCCTGCGCACATGGTTGGGGCGGTTGGGTTATCACTACTTTCCGCGTGATTCGGAATTAACGCATCCGAAGGATCATCCGTTTTCGCAACGATTACTGCAACTGCATCGCGGTGCGAACCCATGAAAACGCGCGATGTTCCCATGCTTGAACCGTTGCGCTGGGTGAAGGCGGCGTGGCAGATTTTTAGCGGCAACTTGACTGCTTGGATGGGCATCATGGGCGCATGGCTGGGCATTACGTTTGTGCTGGCGCTGATTCCGTTTGTGAATAGTTTGGCGCTGGCTTTAGTGACGCCTATTTTGGTTGGCGGCATGATGATCGCCTGTCGCGATCAATTGGCGGGCAAGCCGATTTCGCCCGCACATCTTTTTTTGGCGTTCAAAACCAATGGCCGCGCGCTGATGGCGGTGGGCTCGATGACACTTTTGTGTGAACTGCTGATTGCCTCGGGCATGTCGGCAGCTGGTGTGCCCTTGCCTACCAACTTGGAAACCCAGCCACAAATAATGGCCTACATCGCACAACTACAGCCGCATCGAGGCACGCTGTGGCTGGCGATGGGTATGCTTGTCATCGTGAAGGTGTTGCTGTGGTTTACGGTGCCGTTACTGGCGCTGCACCCAATGCCGCTGTCGCACGCGTTGCGCTGGAGTTTGTTTGCAGGCTTTAGCAATATTGGTGCCGCGTTGGTTTTTTGCGCGTTGATGTTTATGTCTGTTTTCGTCATTTTGTTTACGCTGGGCATCGGCTTTTTTGTGGTGGTGCCACTATTTTTTATTTGCAGCTACACGAGTTACGTGAGCGTGTTCGACTTGACCGACCAAAGCGCGGACGACACAAATAAAAATGGCACCGCCGAAGCGGTGCCACCAGATCAACCACCCAACTAAATTGCTTAGTCAATAGACTTCGTTTCGCGCTCAAATTCTTCCGGGCTAATGTGGCGCACGTCGCGGCCCTTCACCATGTACACCACGTATTCGCTCATGTTTTTAGCATGGTCACCGATGCGTTCGATGGCTTTAGCGATAAACAGAATATCAATGGAAGCAGATATGGTGCGCGGGTCTTCCATCATGAAGGTGATGAGCTGACGCATGATGGCGCGGAATTGCTCATCCACAATTTGGTCTTGCTTTACCACGCGGGCGGCCGCTGCCATATCGAGGCGGGCAAAGGCGTCGAGCGATGTTTTAAGCATTTCAAGAGCCACTGAGCTAGCGTAGCGCACCTCAGCGAAGCGGGTTGATAACAGGCGGTCTTGCTTATAAATTAGCTTAGCCATCCGCGCGATTTTTTGCGCTTCGTCACCAATACGCTCTAAGTCGGTAATTGTTTTTACCACTACCATTACCATGCGCAAATCGCCCGCTGTGGGTTGACGCTTGGCGATGATGTGGGTGCAATCATCGTCAATGCCGATTTCAAGGTCGTTTACGCGACGATCGTCGGCGATCACTTGATCGGCCAGTTCCATATCGCCACGCCCTAGGGCATCCATGGCACGGGTAATTTGCATTTCTACCAAGCCGCCCATTTGCAGTACGCGCGAGCGCACGGCTTCTAGTTCGGCATCAAAACGTTTGGACATATGATCTGCGGGCATGGCATTTATCTTTTTAAAAAATGAGCTACTTATAGAATATCAAAATATGATGACAGAAATATGACTGCGCGTGTGCTACCCCGTTGCCTTAATGGTACGCACACCATCGGGTTCTGCCAATAGCAAAATATTCGCGCCGCGCCGCGCAAATAGGCCGTTGCAGACCACACCGGCTATTTGATTTATTTGCGATTCAAGCGCAACGGGGTCGGCGATATTAAGTTCGTATACGTCCAAAATCGCATTACCGTTATCAGTAACCACTGGCTTGCCATCACGCACCCGCCACTCAGGCACGCCGCCCAACTGCGTAAGCTCGCGCGCCACGTAGCTGCGCGCCACGGGAATCACTTCGACGGGCAGTGGGAATTTGCCTAGCTTTTTAACCAATTTACTACCATCGGCAATGCACACAAATTGGCGCGACGCAGCAGCGACAATTTTTTCACGCGTGAGGGCGGCACCACCGCCTTTGATCATGTGCAAATTTGCCGTCACTTCGTCGGCGCCATCGACATAAACATCGAGCGCACCGCTATCGTTTAGGTCTATCACTTCAATACCGCCTTTGCGCAGCAATTCCGCACTGGCAACCGAGCTTGAAACAGCGGCTTTAACGCAAATTGGGGCGGCTAGAAGCGCCTGAATGAAGAAATTGACAGTGGAACCCGTGCCAACGCCAATAATGGCGTTTTCTTCGATGTATTTAAGGGCGGCCTGCGCCACGGCTTGTTTTTGTTGGTCTTGGGGGGACATTTTTGACGACTTATTCCGATAAAATACTATTATGCTTTTTTTACGCAACAAAAATATAAAACGACAATGAAAACCAACGATTATTTAAAACGCATTTTAACTGCCCGTGTGTACGATGTTGCTATTGAAAGTGCGCTTGAACTTGCCGCTGGCATTTCGGCCAGCGTCAACAATCAAGTGCTATTAAAGCGCGAAGATACCCAACCGGTGTTTTCGTTTAAGTTGCGCGGCGCGTACAACAAAATGGCGCACTTGACGCAAGTCGAATTAAATCGCGGCGTGATTTGCGCCAGCGCTGGCAACCATGCGCAAGGTGTGGCACTAGCCGCGCAACGCTTAAATTGCAGCGCCACCATCGTGATGCCGCTTACTACACCCGCCATTAAAGTGAACGCGGTAAAAGCGCGCGGTGCCAATGTGGTGTTGCATGGCGATAGTTTTTTTGAAGCCAACACCCACGCCAACGCACTCGCCACGAAGAAAAAAATGACCTTTGTGCATCCGTATGACGACCCACTGGTGATCGCCGGACAAGGCACAATCGGCATGGAAATTCTGCGCCAATTTCAGCGTCCGATTGATGCGATTTTTGTGCCGATCGGTGGAGGTGGCCTAATTTCGGGCATCGCCGCCTATGTGAAGGCCATATCGCCCACGACAAAAATCATCGGCGTGCAGCCAGCAGATTCTTGCGCCATGGTGCAATCGGTAAAGGCGAATAAGCGGGTAAAGCTAGATTACGTCAATATGTTTGCCGATGGCGTGGCGGTAAAACAAGTGGGCGAAGAAACCTTCCGCATGGTGAAAGAATTGGTGGATGATTTTGTGTTGGTATCAACCGATGAAATTTGTGCTGCCATCAAAGATATTTATCAAGACACCCGCAGCGTGATGGAGCCATCTGGCGGCTTGGCGGTAGCAGCGATTAAAAAATACGCGACGACAAATAAAGCCAAGGGGAAAACATTCGTCGCGATTTGCTGCGGTGCCAATATGAATTTTGACCGCTTGCGCTTCGTGGCTGAACGCGCGCAATTAGGTGAACATCACGAAGCGCTGTTTGCGGTAACGGTGCCAGAAGAACGCGGCAGCTTTAAGCGCTTTTGCGCCCTAATTGGCTCGCGCAACGTAACGGAATTTAATTACCGTGTGGCTGACGCCAAGATCGCGCACCTATTTGTTGGCCTGCAAATTGCGGCGCAGGCAGAATCAAAAAAACTGGTGGCGCACTTCAAAACCGCTGGCTTCAGCACCACGGATTTAAGCAACGACGAAATGGCGAAGCTGCATGTGCGGCATTTGGTCGGCGGCCGGTCGGCGTTGGCGGTGGATGAGCAATTGTTCCGCCTAGAATTCCCCGAGCGCCCCGGCGCCCTCATGGCGTTTTTAACCGGCATGAGCCCAAGCTGGAACATCACCCTATTCCACTACCGTAATCACGGGGCGGATGTGGCGCGGGTGTTGGTGGGATTGCAAGTGCCAAAATCGGAGCGGGCGGCGATGGTGGCGTTTTTTAAAAAGCTCGATTTGGCGTATGCGGATGAGACGGAAAATCCGGCTTATACGTTGTTTTTGAAGTAGAGATGGGCTGAAGATGCCCTATTATAGGGCGTCTTCAGCCTACTCAATTTACATCCAGCGAATTATCAACCTCTGCATCGCGGGATCGTAGCCCGGCTCGAGCTGGGCTACGGGATGCCGGTATCTCTAGGATCGTAGCCCGGCTCAAGCGTCGGCGCAGCCGAGGCGATAGCCGGGTCGGTGATTGAAACCGACAACTGCCATTTTTTTGGCACCGTCCCAGCTATCGCCGCCGCTGCGCTGCTGCTTGAGCTGGGCTACGAGATGTCGCTATCACCGTCTTACTCCGGCCAATTTTTAATATATTGCTTCAGCAATTTATTTTCAAACGCCGCGTCTTTAATCGCGCTGCGGGCGATGTCGTGGAACGACAAAATGCCGCGCAAACTTTCGCCGTGCATTACCGGGACGTGGGTGATGTGGAGCTCGGTCATTAGGCCGCGCAGGTAGTCAATCGAATCATCATCTTTGGCAATGGGGGGATTGGCTTTCATGATGTGGGCGCAGGTGGCGGACACAAGGGAATTATCATTGGCGTGCAGGCCGTGAAGCAGTTCACGCAAAGTGATTAGGCCGAGCATTTTGTCGCCTTCCATCACTAGCACGGAGCTGATTTTTTTGGTGGCCATCATCGTCACGGCATCCGCGACGGGTGCTGCGGGCGGCAAGCTGTAGAGGGCGTAAGAGCCAGTTTGTTTGGCTTTGTCTGCGAGTAGTTCTGCGACGGTGATAGTCGTCATCTAATTGCTCTCCTGAGGCACAGTGGCACATTGACACGTTTGCGAGTTAGTGAATTCAACTGCGCTAGTTTGCCATAGCTTGCTGGGGTTCTACGCTGGCGCTTATTTTATGACGCGGAGCCCGCTTTTTTTGCCGCCGTTGTTGGCACCTGCCGGTGATGCGGGTGGCGTGTCATCGGTGGGCGGCGTCGATGGGGCAGCAGAGAGTTTTGGCGCAGCGACTGGTGCTGGCGCTGGCGTTGCTGCTGCTGGTAACGCCGAAGGCAGGCCAACGCTTTTTTTTGCGACGCGATCGGCGGGAAACTTTGCCCGCGCCTTGTCATCGCTGTTTTTTTGGCTTACTTCAGCATCCGTGCGTGCGGGCACATTAGGCACGGAGCGCATGGTGCGAATGCTGTTGATGTTGGTGGCGGCTTGCGGCGCGCCTTCTTCGGTGGGATCGCCTTCGTCGTCGGCACTATTTAGCGTTGACACACTAGCCAAATGCACGCTCCGTAACCCAGGCTTTGCTTCAGCATGAGGGCGGGTTGATTTATCATCGACCATGCTAAATTGTTCTGGCGTTTCTTCGGTTTCAAAGAATGCGCCTTTGCCGGTCTCTCTTGCAAAGATGCCTTGCACCGCATAAGTTGGCACGGCGATTTCGCGGGATACACCGTTAAATCGGGCGGAAAACTGAATGATGTCGTTTGAAATAGTCAGGTTGCGGCTGGCACCATGCCCGACATTTAAAACGATTTCGCCCTCTTTCACGTATTCCATTGGCACACGGGTATTTTCGTCCACGCGCACGCTTAAATAGGGCGTATAGCCACAATCCGCGCACCATTCGTAAATGGCGCGGATTAGGTAGGGCTTGGTGGAAAGTTCGACCATGATAAGGTTCAGCGCGGCTTGGGCGGCTTAACTTGCCTTTACTTACGCATCGCCTTTTCAGAAGCGGTCATCGAATCAATGAAAGCTTGGCGCGAGAACAAACGCTCGGCGTATTTGAGTAACGGCGCGGATACTTTTGGCATGTCCACTTGATAGTGGTCTAGGCGCCATAGTAGCGGCGCTACAGCCACATCGAGCATCGAAAAATCATCGCCCAGCATGTATTTTTGCTTTAAGAAAATCGGTGCAATTTGGATTAGGTTTTCACGAATCATCAAGCGTGCTTTATCAGCTTGCTTAGGCGTGCCGTATTCCAAAATAGCAACGTGGTTAAACAGTTCTTGTTCAAAACGGAACAAAAACAATCTAGCGCGCGCGCGCATCACTGGGTCAGCAGGCATCAATTGCGGGTGCGGAAAGCGCTCATCAATGTATTCATTGATGATGTTTGATTCGTACAAAATAAGTTCGCGTTCAACCAGTACTGGCGTGCGGTTATACGGGTTCATGACGGCCAAATCTTCTGGCTTGTTCATTAAGTCAACATCAAGAATTTGGAAGTCCATGCCCTTTTCGTAAAGGACGATGCGGCAGCGGTGACTAAACGGGCAGGTGGTGCCGGAGTAGAGGGTCATCATAGTAGTAGCCACACTTTCTTGTTTTAAGTTTCAAGCGGTTTCGAGAGAAATCCACCAATGCGGGCGCAAATAACATGCAAAAGCGCCCAAATCTTGCAATGGCTTAAATGCAAAGCCGCGCTTACTGCGCGGCTTCCGAAATAGCGTTAAGGCGCTATTTAACGTCTTTCCAGTATTCGTTTTTCAACCACAAGGTAACGAAGAACATCAGCACTAAAAAGAACAACACTTTGATGCCGATTTGCTGACGCGCTACTTTATGCGGCTCGGCCATATAAGCTAGGTAGTTAACCAAATCACCCACAAACGCATCATATTCGCGCGATGTCATCGTGCCTGCATTGGTCGTTACTAATTTCATGACAGGTTCAGGGCCGTGACCACCGATTTTGTCGCCTACTTTTTGGCGCAACTGCACGCCTTGTAATTCATGTAGCGGGTTTGGCATACCTACGTTTTTAAACACTTCGTTGTTCCAGCCACTGGGTGATTGGTCGTCGTGATAAAAGCTACGCAAGAATGTGTAAAGCCAATCTGGCGTACGCGAACGGGCAATGACCGTTAAATCTGGAGGCATGGCACCTAACCATGATTTAGCGTCTTTAGGATCAAGGGCTGAAATCATCGGATCACTAATTTTATCGGTGGTGAACATCAAGTTGGTCTTGATTTGCTCTTCCGTTAAACCAATGCCAGTTAAATGGCTGTAGCGCATAAACTGCGCGTTGTGGCAGTTTAAGCAATACTGCACAAAGTTACGTGCGCCACGCTGCAGCGATGCTTGGTCGTTCGGATTAACGGGTGCGCGATCAAGCTTGACATCACCGCCGCCAGCCGCAAATGAAGTTGCCGAAGCCAGCAAGGATGCAGCAGCAACCATGCGAACAGTATGACTTAGGGTTTGAAAAAGTGCGTTCATTAGCCTGTTACCCTTTCTGGCTCTGGTAATTCTTTATCTACTTTGGTGTACCAAGGCATAAGAATGAAGAAGGAGAAATAAACAACAGTTAGCACGCGCGCAGCCAAAGTTGCCACATCGCCGCCGCCAAGTGCAGCAGGCAATTGACCCCAAACCGTTGTTGGTACTACACCCAAATAACCAAGCACCAAAAAGCTAATGACAAAGGCTGCTAAGAATTTTTTGTAAATTGGGCCGCGATAGCGTACCGAGCGTACTTTGCCGCGATCAAGCCACGGTAGTAAAAACAGAATCATGGTGGCACCACCCATTACTGCCACACCCGGAAACTGCGATCCGAACATGGAAGGCACGGCACGCAACATGGCGTAGAACGGGGTGAAATACCATACGGGGGCAATGTGCTCCGGCGTTTTTAGCGGATCCGCTTTTACGAAATTAGCGTATTCTAAAAAGTAACCGCCCATGTCTGGCGCAAAGAACACAATCGAGCTAAACACACCTAGAAACACCAC
>JAYUOW010000253.1:0-30362 GCA_043760555.1 Betaproteobacteria bacterium | reverse complement strand
AGCAAATCCACTTTCGGCGCCGCCGCTTCTTCAAGCTTTTTTGGTTCTGGCAAAACTGGTTTTTCTGGCAACAGCGGCATGACTACAATCGGCTTCACGATTTCTTTTACAATCCCTGCACCCACCCCCGAAGCCACCAACCAACCCATCACCAAATGCACGCCCACTACTACGCTTATTCCCGTTAAATGCTTACTCGGACTCGCTTGCGCGTTTCTATAATCCATGTTGCCCCCATTTATGTGACTTGCAATGCGTTAATAAAATAACTGCATACAACACAACAACTGAATGCTAAATGACTAGTGCTTAGAAACTATTTTTATACTGATTACCCGACTAAACCTGCTTCAAACTCGCTTCTCGTCCAGCCTGAAAATCAACCGTCTAATTTAAACGAATAAGGCACGGTTACGCGCACATCAGCGCCCTGACCCTTACATTTAAACTGGCGAGTGGCATTTAGAGAAACGTTGTTGAATAAACGGTTTGACGACGACACGACTTTTTCGTCTTTAATTTCGCCTGACGCCGTAACGGTAAACTCAATCACTACTTCACCCTGAATACCGTCGCGCTGCGCCTGCGGCGGGTACTTGATGTTGGCACGAATTTCTTGTGAGTTTGGACACGCAGTACCGACGGAAGGTGCGGCAGCAACTACGGGTGCGGCAACTTGTGCTGGAGGTGCCGGTGGCGCAGGTGGCGCGAACACGGGCGCTACAGGCGTAGTAGGAGCCACAATTGCATTAGTAACCACCGTTGGCGGCGTGACTGAAACTTCAGGCGGCGGCACAAATACGGTTTGTACTTGTGGTGGAGGCATCATGTCTACTGGCGGCGGCGGCGGGGGCGGGGGAGGAGGCTTGACCTCTTCGATCATCACAGTTTTGATGTCTTCTTTAACTTTATCGATAATCGACTTACCAAGGCCTGCATAAAGCGCCCAGCCTAAAAGCACGTGCAGCACGATTACAAAACCGATACCGGTTAAATGCTTTGACGGACCTTCTTGTTGTTGTCTGTAATCCATAACTTCCCCTTATTTCACAACTAGGTCATGTAGTTTTGTTTCGTCCACGTTTTCCAGATTCTAATCGTTTCTGTGAAAGCATGCAAAACAGTCGATATTGCGGAACTTAAAAAGCACCGAACCCTCAAAATGTTGCAATGCAACAATGGTAGCGTACTGCGCACAGTTAAATATTACCGGAAAAAATGGCAAATGCCTTGGATTTTGCATCGGCTTTGCGCAAAAAGTGGCCTTTAAGTGGTATTTGTTTCGGTTAAATTTCCGAAGTTTTACTACAAACCAATTGATTTCGACGGTTTCGTCGGGCGCAACGTGGGCTTCGAGAATTGCGTTAGCCAGCCGTTGGATGCGTCACCGCACCCGGCGTATGCGGGTGCAGTCGGAACCACGCGGCATAAAGAGCAGGCAAGAAGAAGATGGTGAGCAAGGTTGCCACCAACAAGCCGCCCATAATGGCTACCGCCATGGGGCCAAAAAAGTCGGATCTAGTTAACGGAATCATCGCTAAAATAGCGGCAATCGCAGTGAGCGCAATCGGACGGAATCGACGCACTGTGGCGTCAATAACCGCATCGAATGGCGCATGACCTGCGGCAATATCTTGCTCAATTTGGTCGATCAAAATAACCGAGCTGCGCATGATAATACCGGTGAGCGCTAAGGTGCCCAACATGGCCACAAAGCCAAATGGTTTATTAAACGCCAACAGCCCGAAAGCCACGCCAATCACGCCTAGCGGCGCTGTGAGCACCACAATTAGCACGCGTTGAAAGCTGCCAAGCTGAATCATCAACACCGTGAAAACCACGCCTAGAAATAGCGGAATACCTGCCGCAATCGACGCGCCGCCTTTAGCACTTTCTTCGACTGCACCGCCCAAGTCTATCCGGTAGCCGGGCGGCAATTTTGCACGAATATCGGCGAGCTTTTTATTGATCACGCCGCTCACTGTTGCTGGCTGCAAGCCTTGCTGATAAATATCGGCGCGCACGGTGACAGTCGGCAGACGGTCGCGACGGAAAATTACGCCGTCTTCAAATTCATATTTTACGTTGGCAATTTGCGTAAGTGCGACTGGCCCCGCTCTGGTGGGAATGACTAAACTTTCTAGCAACTGCAAGCGCGCCCGCTCGTCCGCAGGCGCACGCAATGTAATGTCGATCAATTTATCGCGCTCTCTAAACTGTGTCATCACCGCGCCGTTAAGTGACGAAAATAAAAACTGCGATAGTTCTTGTGACGATATGCCCAGCAGCCGCGCCTTGGCCTGATCTACTTCTAGCCGCACAATTTTGGATCGCTCATCCCAGTCAAACTGCACTTGCGATAGGCCGTCGGTTTTACGCATTATTTCCGCCACTTGGGCTGAAATAGCGCGAATGGTCGGAATGTCTTCACCCGAAACACGGAACTGCACTGGGAAGCCCACCGGCGGACCATTTTGTAGTTCAACTACACGCGAACGAATTTCTGGGAAGTCATTTTGAAATAATTCAAGCAAGCGCGCGCGCAATACATTACGCGCTTTCACATTTTTGGCTGTAAGTACAAACTGGCTAAAACTAGCCGCAGGCAATTGCTGATCGAACGGCAAATAAAAGCGCGGGCTGCCGGTGCCTATATAAGCGACGTAATTTTCTAGCACATCACTTTGCTTGGCTAAATACGCTTCCAGTTTTTTAACTTGCGCTTCGGATGCGGTAATAGATGCGCCCTCTGCCAGCTTTAAATCCACCACCAATTCCACGCGAGTGGAGGACGGAAAAAACTGCTGCTGCACATGAGTAAATAAATAGCCGGCAAACGCAAACAGTAGCACCGTCGCCAAAATAACGGTTTTACGCTGCACCACGCACCATCGTACCCAGCGGCGAATACGCATATACATTGGGCTTGCATACACATCGTGTTCACCCACATGCGTGTGCGCGCTAGCGCTAGTTTCATCCGGCGCCAGCATCTTAGCGATGCGCGAACCGAGCAAGGGAATGACTTTAAACCAGCCCGCAACGCGCCGCATTTTGGGCGTCACCACCATTTTGCCGTTCTTGTAATCAGGCAATAAATGGTAGCCAAAATAAGGGATAAAAATAACGGCTGCTACCCAGCTTAACAGTAGCGAAATTGAGGTCACTTGAAAGATAGAGCGCGTATATTCACCCGTGCCAGATTTAGCCGTTGCTATCGGCAAAAACCCCGCCACCGTGACCAGCGTGCCGCTTAACATTGGAAACGCGGTGGAGCTATAAGCAAAGCTTGCTGCCTTCACCCGATCCATGCCCTGCTCCATCTTTATGGCCATCATTTCGACGGCAATAATGGCATCGTCCACCAGCAGCCCAAGCCCTAAAATCAGGGCTCCCAGCGATATTTTGTGTAGCCCTATATCAAACAAATACATGAAGAAAAACGTGAGTGCTAACACCAGCGGAATCGATAGCGCCACCACCAAACCAGACCGTACGCCTAAGCTCAAAAACGTCACAGCCAGCACGATAATCACGGCCTCGGCCAGTGAGCGGCCAAACTCCCGAATACTCGCGGCAACGGCGCGCGGCTGATTATTGACCCGATGCAGCGATAGCCCGATAGGCAAGTCTTGTTCGAGCCGCGCCACCGTCGTTTCAAGGTTTTTACCGAGGCTGATAATATCGCCGCCTTGACGCATTGAAACGCCCAATCCCAGCGCCGGTTCGCCCATGTAACGCACCTTGCTAAATGCGGGTGTCGCGTAGGTGCGTTTAACGGTGGCGATGTCGCTAATTTTAAAGGTACGATTGTTAGCGCGAATCGTAAAATTATTTACTTCCTCTATCGAATTAAATGCGCCCGATGCGCGCACATAAATTTTGTCGGTTGGCGTTTCAAAATAGCCGCCCGGCGTCATGGCGTTTTGCTGCTGCATCGCGGCAAAAATGGTGGCGGAATCAATGCCTAAATTGGCTAACTTGATATTCGATAATTCAATATCAATTTTTTCTTCTTGCTCACCCAAAATATCGACCTTGGCCACATCCGGAATGCGCAACAATTCGCGACGTACGCGATCAGCATAAATTTTCTTATCGGCATAGCTGTAACCATCACCGGTGATAGCAAAAATATCGCCAAAGGTATCGCCAAACTCATCGTTAAAAAACGGCCCCACTACGCCCTGCGGCAGAGTGTGGCGCATGTCGCCCACGCGCTTACGCACTTGGTAGGCAATTTCCGGCACAGCAGACGATGGCGCGCCATCATTCATCGCAAAGAAAATTACCGATTCGCCGGGCCGTGAAAAGCTGCGTAGAAAGCTTAAATTAGGCACTTCTTGCAGCTTGCGCTCTAACTTTTCTGTTACTTGCGCGTCCATTTCGGCAGGTGAAGCGCCGGGCCAAATGGTGCGGATGGTCATGAATTTAAACGTAAACGGCGGGTCTTCAGATTGCCCCAAACGGCCGTAAGAAAATATACCCATCACGCCCATGACAATAATCATGTACAGCACCAATGGCTGGTGCTTTAGCGCCCATTCAGAAAGATTGATGTTTTTCATATTTATCCGCTCATGCAGAGTTTATGTTGTCTGAAGACGCCCTATTTTAGGGCGTCTTCAGGCATATTGTTTAGTGATTTTGCGCTATCTGGCCGCCGAGGCAGCCACCGGTAACGCAGCTTGCATGACCGGCTTTTCAGTCGCGGGTGCCATTGGCGCATAGCCCACTTTGCCATCGCCGCGCACGGTTGGATCACTAATTGGCCGCACCAATTCGCCATCGCGCAGCTTGTGTACGCCTGCCGCCACAATGATGTCGCCCAAGCCTAAAGTTTGTGCGACCGGCACGCCAGCCAACAGCTTCATTGGGCTTACTTGTGCTGATGTTTCTTTATATTGCACCACCGTCACAGGCACACTCGCAAGCTTGTTATCGGGCAGTATTTTCCACAAATAAGCTTGATCGCCTTTGATGTATACCGCAGACAAAGGTACGCTAATAGCCACCGCATCAGACGCTGACATAAACACGCCGTAAGCACTCATGCCTAGCTGCACAGCGTCCGTCGGTGCATCTAGCGCAATGCGCACAGCGTAGGTACGGGTGGCGGCATCAGCCGCACCCGCCACCTCGCGAACCCGCGCCGCATAAGCCTGCGCGGGCTGCGACCATAAAAATACGTTTAAGTTTTTAGCATCATTGGCTTTGTTACTACCAGCCTTTATGGCCGCACGAAACAGCGCCGCCTTACCTTCCGGCACATGAATCGCCAATTCTTTTTGTGCAGGATTGGCAATGCGCAACACGGTTTGCCCAGCCGCCACTACTTGACCTGCTTCAGCCAGCACGCTCGTCACCACGCCATCCGCACTGGCAGTAAGCGTGGTGTAACTAGACTGATTAGCCGACACCCCCGCTTGCGCACGCGCAGCGGCTAAACGGGCGGCTGCAGCATTGCTTACATTTAATTTTTGATCGAGTGCCGATTGGCTAACAAAGCCCTTGGCAAATAAATCTTTAAAGCGCTGATATTCACTGCGCGCAAACTGATCTTCCGTCGCAAACGCCGCTACGTTAGCGCCCGCTGCTTGGGATGCCAAGGCAGCGTCTTGCGGATCGAGCTTCGCTAAGGCTTGCCCACGCTTCACCACCGCACCCAAATCTACCAAGCGCGTGATAATTTTGCCACTCACCCGAAACGCGTGGTCAGATTCATTCCGCGCGCGAATTTCGCCGGGGTATACATCTGCATCAACACCGGCGCCTGAGCCAATTTTATAACTGAGCGCGGGGCGAATCGTCGCCACAGGTTCAACCGCTTTTTGACAACCAATTAGGCCAGCGGATAGGCTTATAAGCATCAGCGCGATACTTGTTTGGCCGACTAGGCGTGATGAATTAGCGCGGGGTTTGTCTACATTTCGCAGCATGAGAGTCTCCTCAAAATACTTGTATCCAGAATTATTTACTAAACGCATATAACTGACTAGTCAGTAAGTTACACGTCCGTTAAGCTAAAGTCAATTTATACCGCCACGTTTTTACAATCGCACTACCCCTCCTAAAT
Organism: Betaproteobacteria bacterium; assembly: GCA_043760555.1. GTDB lineage: Bacteria > Pseudomonadota > Gammaproteobacteria > Burkholderiales > Usitatibacteraceae > JANMDR01. The sequence continues at coordinate 24,286 of JAYUOW010000253.1, read as the reverse complement.
TCTGCTTTGTTTTATTTTGGCGCGCGCTGCCAAACAGCAGGCGGCAAAACGCCCGTCCATGCATCCAAAAATGGAATACTGGCAGTTTCTGTATCCCGGACTACACAGTTCTGTCACACAAGAGGGATTTAACGGCTAGTTTTAAAAGGAGCCATTCATGACGACACCAATTAACGGCAAGCGCCGCAAATTTATCTCCGGCGCCAGCTCCGTTGCTGCTATTTCAATGGTGGGCGCGCTATCGGCGTGTTCTGATTACGAATCGCCGCAACGTACGCCACCGCAGTTTACTTACGGCGTGGCCAGTGGCGATCCGCTTACAGATCGCGTCATTTTATGGACTTACGCCAAATAGCCGCACAGCACCGATAACGTGCCGCTCACATGGCAAATTGCCACCGATGCCACCTTCAGCAACGCGGTGGCCAGCGGGCGCGTGCAAACAGCGGCTTCACGCGGCTATACCGCTAAAGTCGATGCACAAGGATTATTAGCAGGCACAGACTACGCCTATCGGTTTCGCGCTGATGGTGATGCTAATTCGCCCGTTGGCACTACCCGCACATTGCCAGCCGCCAACGTCACATCGATTAAGTTTGCGGTATTGTCCTGCTCATTGTTTTCAGAAGGTTTTTTTAATGTGTATGAAACCGCCGCAAAATCTGACGCGCAATACGCGATTCATCTGGGCGACTACATTTACGAATACGGTGCCGCCGCAGGCCAGTATGGCAACACCGATGCCGCACAATTAGGTCGCGTGGCGCTGCCAGCCAACGACATCGTATCCCTAGCCGATTACCGCGCCCGCTATGCACAGTACCGATCCGACGCAAATTTACGCGCCTTGCACGCAAAAATGCCGTGGATTACGGTGTGGGATGATCATGAATTCGCCAACGACGCCTACGTGGGCGGCGCACAAAATCACAATACCGCCACGCAAGGTGATTGGAACACCCGTAAAAATATAGCTGCCTTTGTCTATCACGACTGGATGCCAATACGCTCACCAGACACCGCAAACCTACTCAAAATTTATCGTTCATTTACCTTCGGCAGCTTGTTCTCCCTGCACATGCTGGATACGCGGATTGAAGGACGTGATCGCCAATACGATAATTTTGGCGATGCTGACGGCGGCCTCACGCGTTACATCGCAGGTATCACGCCAAACGCGGCGGGCGTGCCACCTGATGCAGCGCGGCGAATGATAAGCAGCGAGCAGCAAACCTGGCTCACCTCTCAACTCACCGCATCGCAAGCCACGTGGCAATTTTTTGGTAATCAAGACATCATGGCGCGGATGTGGATTCCGTTTTCGGTCGCGCAATTCTTTAGTGGCCCTAACGCCAACGCCGTCAGTGGTGGTGCCGCAATTCAAACCTATCTGGGTGCTAAAGCTACACTCGCCGCCGCAGGCCCTACGGCACTCACACCAACCCAAACAGCGCTGCTAGACGCCACAAAAAATGTGCGACTACCGTATAACCTCGATGCATGGGACGGCTATCCATTGCAACGCGAAACAATTTTACAAACCGTCAAATCGCTAAATAAAAAGCTGGTCGTTTTATCGGGCGACTCGCACAATGGCTGGTTCACCAACTTGACCACACTTTCTGGCCAAAAAGTTGGTGTTGAATTTGCCACGGCCTCCGTTACCTCCAGCGGCTTTGAAGGCGCCGGGTTGGGTAGCTTGGGTTCAGCACTGGATGGTAGCGCTTTGGTACCGCAATTGGGTAATGCCGCTATTGGCGCGGGTCTTGGGCTGATCGATGATTTAAATTATGCTGATACCACCCGTCGTGGCTATCTGCTGATGACCGTCACCGCTGCAGCGGTTAAAGCTGAATATGTATACATCAGTACCGTAAAGTCCAGCACCTATACTTCAGCCGTTGGCCGCACTATTAACGTCACAGCAAGTGGTGCCATCAGCTACGCTTAACGCCAACCACCGCAACCTGTTAATGCCCGAAGACGCCCTATTTTAGGCCGTCTTCGGGCATTCCTACACACGCTAAAAGCGCTATTAAATTACGGGTGAAACACTTCCACCGTGCCCTTTAACTTAATCGTCAACGGATAACCCTTACGATCCACCGCCTTACCCGCAGGCACTTTTACCCAGCCTTCACTGACGCAATATTCTTCCACGTCAGTACGCGACTTGCCGTTTAACCGCACGCCAACGCCAGTATCAAAAAACGACGCGACATGGAATTTGCTGCGCGGGTCTGCAGAGAGACGATCGGGTAGGGGGAGTGGGGTTGGTTTGATTGTGGCTTCGGCTTGTTCGGTTTCGGTCATGATGGGCTTAAAAAGGGTTAAGGTAAGGCAAGGCGAGATGGCTTTGTTGGTGCACGCTAGCCATCTCCGCACTCTGAAACCTTGGATTATATCAAGTGCCGCGCAGTATCGATTCGTTTGCGTCAAAACCGCTCCACCCCAAACCTAGCCAGCAGCGCCTCGCCCCGTAGCGCATGCGCCGCCACCATCCGTCCTGTTTCTACCCCAAATTTAAACCCATGCCCAGAGCAAGCGCTGAGCACAAAGATATTAGGGTGCTGCGGCAATGCGCCCAAAACAAAATCATTATCAGGTGTGTTGGTGTACAAGCATGTTTGCGCGTGCAGGGGTGCTGCGGCGGCAACATCTTGGGTTAGCGTGTCGAGCCAATTGCTTAAAAAATTGATATTCGCGGCATCAACCAAACCGCTACGCGTAGTAGCTGTGGTGGCGTCCCCGCTGCGATGCGACGCCACTTTGATGGCACTGCCCATGCCCGGAGCGCCATCGATTGGAAAGCCATAGTTTTGGTTGGTGTGATCGATAAACACAGGGAACACATCCGTTTGATAGCGCGCCGGATTATGCATTGCAAAATACGCTACTTGCTCTTGTGTGATCGTTAGTGGCAGCGTGCAGCCAAGTGGTGTGATCAGTTGGTTCGCCCATGCACCACCAGCAATCACGACCTTCTCGGCGCTAATTTGCAGCGCTTCACCACCTTGCGTAATGCGCAACGTGGATCTATCAGCCGAAGGCTCAATCGCATCTACCGTCGCGTGCGCCAGCACGGTTGCACCCGCTTGCGCGGCCATGCCAACGAGGGTTGCCACGGCTAAGGTGGCGTTAAGCACGCCTGCATCGGGCTGCCACAGTGCCGTCCAATCTGCGGGTAAATTAAATGGCGTAAAACGCTGTTTAACGTCGTGCGCGCTCAATACTTTATGCGGCACACCAGACGATTCGCACGACGCAATACAGTTATCCAAACTTTGACTATCCGGTGCCGCAAAGTCTAGCCCGCCGGTGGTTTTAAGCAGCTGCATACCAGACAATGCTTCTAGCTCACGCCAGCCGAAGAGTGCCGCTTGCGCCATGTGCAGATATTCCGTATTGCCATAAGACAAGCGAAATATGCGCGAATGGCCGTGCGAGCTGCCACGGGTGTGCGCGATTTGAAATTGCTCAATCAGGCAAACACTGGCACCTTGGCGCGCCAATGCCCACGCGGTTGCCGCGCCGTTAACGCCTGCACCAATCACTACTACATCAAATTTTTTCATGCCCTATTGTAGGTGCAAAAAAGTAGAATTTTCTCGCGACACAAAAAAACGCGACGCACCATTTTGGCGCAACTAAACGCACCAAAATAATCTAGCAAAGATGAGTTTTGCATTAAAACCGTGCGTCGCATTAGCTAAAAAATCTTCGATCGCCTGAAATAACATGCCTGAAGACGCCCTATTGTAGGCCGTCTCCAGCCTATTTATTATCTAAAAAATTCGTTTGGCACAGAACTTGCTGTGCATAGCTTAAGTTATGCGTAGGACCGCAACACCAAACATACGCAAACAATTTATCTGCCTCGATAGTGACCAAAGTACGCACAAAAGGACGAAATGGAAAAGTTAAAATTAGTAATGGTTGGCAACGGTATGGCTGGTGTGCGTACCTTAGAAGAATTACTAAAACTAAATTCGGACATGTTCGACATTACCGTATTTGGTGACGAGCCACACGGCAATTACAATCGCATTTTGTTGTCACCTGTACTATCGGGCGAAATGACGTTGCCAGAAATTATGCTCAATGATTTGGATTGGTATAAAGACAATAATATCAATCTGCGTTGTGGCAGTCGCGTGGCTAAAATTGATCGCGTACGTCGCGAAATTATTGCTGAAGATGGTGAAGTGGCAAAATATGATCGCCTACTTTTAGCCACTGGCTCCTCCGCCTTTATTTTGCCCATTCCCGGTAAAGATTTACCCGGCGTCATCACCTATCGCGATATAAAAGATACACAAGCGATGATTGATGCCACGTCCGCCCACACCCACGCGGTGGTAATCGGCGCAGGCTTGCTCGGCTTGGAAGCCGCGAATGGCTTGGCTGTGCGGGGTATGGATGTGACAGTTGTGCATTTGGGTGATGTGATTATGGAACGCCAGCTTGACGCAGCCGGTGCCAAAATGTTGCAAGCATCGTTGGAGGCCAAAGGCTTAAAATTTAAATTAGCGAAGCAAACTTCTGAGCTTGTACAAGGTGAATCTGGGCGCGTGTGTGCCGTGCGCTTTGCTGATGGTGAAGTGATTCCGGCCGACCTAGTGGTAATGGCTGCAGGCATCCGCCCCAACATGACCCTAGCCAAAACATCCGGCCTGCATTGCGTACGCGGCGTGGTGGTAAACGACACCATGCAAACTTACGACCCACGTATCTACGCCGTGGGTGAATGTGCGGAGCATCGCGGCACCGCCTACGGTTTAGTGGCACCGCTTTTCGAGCAAGCCAAGGTGTGCGCCAACCATTTAGCGCATTACGGCATTGCACGCTACGAAGGTTCAGTCACCTCCACCAAGCTGAAAGTAACCGGCATTGATGTGTTTTCAGCCGGTGATTTTAGTGGCGGGACTGATACCGAAGAAATTATTTTGCATGATCGTCAAGGCGGCGTGTACAAGCGACTCGTGCTTAAAGATAACCGCATTCAGGGCGCGGTATTGTATGGCGATACGGCAGATGGCTCATGGTATTTCCAGCTAATGAAAGATAAACAAGATATTTCAAACATTCGCGATAATTTAATGTTTGGCGAAAATAATTTGGGCGACGTTGGCCACAAAGGCCAAACCCAAGCCGCCACCATGGCGGATTCTGCACAAGTGTGTGGCTGCAATGGTGTGTGCAAGGGCGACATCGTAAAATCAATCAAAGCCAATGGCTTGTTTACGATCGAAGAAGTGCGTAAACACACCAAGGCATCGTCGTCTTGCGGCTCCTGTACTGGCTTAGTTGAACAAATTTTAGCCTCTACCGTGGGTGGCGCATACCAGCCAACGGACTCAAAAAATAAACCTGTATGCAACTGCACCGACCACACCCACGAAGAAGTACGCAAAGCGATTCGCGAACATAAATGGTTGAACATTCCAGCAGTAATGCACGGCATGAGCTGGCGCGCACCTAACGGATGTGCGTCTTGCCGACCTGCGTTGAACTACTACTTAATTAGCACTTGGCCACACGAAGCTGAAGATGATCCGCAAAGCCGTTACATCAACGAACGCGTACACGCCAACATTCAAAAAGACGGTACCTATTCAGTCGTGCCGCGCATGTGGGGCGGGCTAACGAACCCAACCGAATTGCGTGCCATTGCTGACGCCGCAGAAAAATATGCCGTGCCAACGGTGAAAGTGACTGGCGGCCAGCGCATTGATTTGCTCGGCATTAAAAAAGAAGATTTACCGAAAATTTGGGGAGATTTATCAGCCGCAGGCATGGTGTCAGGCCATGCTTACGGCAAAAGTTTGCGCACAGTAAAAACGTGCGTGGGCTCAGAGCATTGCCGCTTTGGTACGCAAAAATCGATGGAAATGGGCGTGGATTTAGAACGCATGTTGTTCGGCATGTGGAGCCCGCATAAAGTGAAGCTCGCCGTTTCTGGCTGTCCGCGCAACTGTAGTGAAGCCGGTATTAAAGACGTCGGGTTAATCGGTTTGGACGGCGGCTGGGAAATTTATGTGGCCGGTAACGGTGGCATAAAAACCGAGGTAGCGCAGTTTCTAGTGAAGGTGGATACGGACGAAGAAGTGCGTATTTACACCGGCGCTTTTTTACAGCTGTACCGTGAAGAAGCCCGTTATTTAGACCGTACCGTACATTATGTGCATCGGGTAGGCATCGACTACATCAAAGCAAAAATCGTGAATGATGCTGCAAATCGTCAAGCCCTGTACGAGCGTTTGCTATACGCCGTGCAAGACTACAAAGACCCTTGGGCGGAGCGTGCTGAAGCCAAGCCCAAGAGTTTGTTGAAGCGCGAGTTTGAGCTAATTCAGGTGCCAGCATGAACGCTGTGATGTTGGCTGTAGTAGCAAACGACGATTGGCACACCATCTGCGGTGTTGATGAAATTCCATTACTGGGCTCACGCGTGGTGCAGGCAAAAAGCGGCAATATTGCGCTGTTCAAATTGAGCCAAACCGAAGTGCTGGCCGTGCGCGATCAGTGCCCGCACAAGGGCGGCCCCCTGTCGCAAGGCATCGTGCACGAACGCACCGTGACTTGCCCACTACACGGCTGGAAAATTGAGTTGGATAGTGGCAACGCGGTGGCACCAGATGCGGGATGCACGCATGTGTTTGCGGTGAAGGTAGAAGCAGGTCTGGTGATGTTGCAGGTGAAGTAGCGCAACATTTCCGCACCTCGCCTCGTCATTCCAGCGAAGGCTGGAAACCAGTCCACCCTTCCACACTTTAAATGTCGTCTAAATCTAATCAGTGAATTGCTAGGACTGGTTCCCAGCCACACACTAAAATGCGCTGGGATGACGGCAGTTTAACAAATTAGGTCATCCAAAAATGGACAAAAAATCTTTCCTGCAATCCGGTCACACCCCTACCCTGTTTGCCGCGTTTCTCTACTTTGACATCGCCTTCATGGTCTGGGTTTTATTAGGCCCACTTGGTGTGCAAATCGCCAAGGACTTAGGCCTTACGCCAGCGCAAAAAGGCCTAATGGTGGCCATTCCCGTGCTGTCTGGCGCATTACTGCGCTTGGTCATGGGCGTGATGGTAGACCATCTCAAACCAAAACTTGCCGGACTTATCGGCCAAATTATCGTCATCATCGCGATGGCGGTGGCGTGGAAAGTGGGACTGCATTCTTATCAAGACACCCTAATTATGGGCGTCTTCTTAGGTGTTGCCGGTGCTTCATTTGCGGTGGCGTTGCCATTGGCTTCGCGTTGGTATCCGCCGCATTATCAGGGTCGCGCACTGGGTATTGCCGGTGCCGGTAATTCTGGCACAGCATTTGCGGCGCTGTTCGCGCCCAGCTTGGCCGCAGCGTACGGCTGGCAAAACGTGTTTGGCTTAGCACTTATTCCGCTATCGATTACCTTAGTGTTATACATGTGGTTAGCCAAAGATAGCCCTGAATGCCCACCACCTAAAAAGATGGCTGACTACCTAAAAGTGCTGCGCGAACGCGATGCGTGGTGGTTTATGTTGTTCTACTCTGTTACCTTCGGCGGCTTTGTGGGCTTAGCTTCATCGCTCACTATTTATTTTAACGACGTATACGGCCTAACGCCCCAAAAAGCTGGCTATTTCACAGCAGCGTGTGTGTTTGCGGGTAGCTTAATGCGGCCAATCGGCGGCGCGTTTGCTGACCGTGTTGGCGGTATTAAATCACTGTCGTTTATGTATATTGGCGCGGCCTTAGCGCTCGGCATTGTGGCCTACGGCATCGCTTCCCAGTACGCTGCGTTATTGGTGTTTGCCTGCGCCATGTTGTGCCTAGGCATGGGCAATGGCGCGGTATTTCAGCTGGTGCCGCAACGCTTTCGTAAAGAGATCGGCGTGATGACAGGATTAGTAGGCATGGCGGGCGGTATTGGTGGGTTTTACTTGGCATCAAGCCTTGGTTTTTCTAAGCAAATGACGGGTAGCTACAGCACCGGCTTTTTGATTTTTGCAGGCTTAGCTCTGGTGGCGTTTGCTGGCTTAGCCGGTGTAAAAAATCGCTGGCGCACCACTTGGGGCGCAGCGCATTTAACGGCTGCCAAAATCTAATGACCGCAATGGTAAAAAAGCCAATTTCTAAAACGACAAATAATGTCGTGGCACTACCGGTGCGCCCAAAAATTACTACCAACACCAACCCACAAATTCTCATCGGCCACGCATCACTAAATGGCCCGCGTCAAGACAATGAAGATTTTTGCGGTGCCGTCACGCCTGACGGCGTAGACCTTGACGCCAAAGGTGTGGTTGCCGCCATTGCCGACGGCTTAGGTGGCCATGCCAATGGCCGAGAAGCCGCAGAATACGTGGTTCGCGGGCTACTAGCTGATTTTTACGCCACGCCAGAAACTTGGAGCATTCCCACTAGTTTCGATAAAGTGCTGAGCGCGCTCAACACTTGGTTGCTTAGTCGCGGTCAACAATTACGGCAAACCGCCAGCATGGCTTGCACCTTGTCTGCGTTATGCTTGCGTGGCGCGCGCTACACCACCGCACATGTAGGCGATTCGCGCATCTACCTGCTACGCGCGGGTGCGGTGCAACGCCTCACGCAAGACCATTTGTGGGATCACCCTGAGTTAACCAATGTGCTAAAACGCGCCGTGGGCTTGGATGCGCGGCTGGATCTTGATTTTTCTGAAGGTGCATTGCACGCGGGCGACGCGTTTGTATTGCTGACCGACGGCGTGTGGACAAGCTTAGACGACACCCGCATCGCCGAAATAGTGTCGCAAATTTCTAACCCACAAGCTGCAGCGATGGAGCTAACGCGATTGGCGGTTGCGCATGGCGCGCAAGACAACTGCACGGCGATGGTGGTGCGGGTGTTGAGCGTGCCTGAAAGTAATTTACGCGATAGCTTTGTAGAAGCGGCAATGCTTCCAGTGCCGCCAAAACTGCGGCCTCGCAGCCAACTTGATGGTTTGCGCATTGAAGAAATTATTCATGATTCGCGCGTGACGTTGCTGTATCGGGTGACGCGATTAAGTGATGGCCAACAGCTGGTTTTAAAAACCTTGCATGACAACGCAGATGCACACGCCAACGCGGCGCTAGTGCATGAAGAATGGCTGACGCGCCGCGTAACATCGCATTATTTTCCGCAAGTAATTCCGCATGAGGCGCGACAGCATCTATATTATTTAATGACTTGGCACGAGGGTGCAACACTTGCCGCCAACTTAGCACACGGCCATCACACCACCGCACCGGAAGCCGTGCAATTGGGTATTCGGCTGCTTAAAGGTGTGGCAGCACTGCATCGCTTATCCATCTTGCATCGCGATATCAAGCCTGAAAACTTGCACTTAGGTACAGATACACGCTTGCGCATTTTAGACCTTGGTGTGGCCGCATCTGATAGTTCTGACCTAGCGGAAATCAATAATCCCGGCACGCCGTCTTACATGGCGCCAGAGCTACTAAATGGCGAGGCTGCCAGCGTGCAAAGTGATTTATACGCGTGTGGCGTCACCCTCTACCAGCTACTCACCCGCAAATTTCCCTATGGCGAAGTAGAACCATTTCAGCACCCAAAATTTGGCGACCCACTACCACCCACGCGCTTTCGGCCTGACTTACCAGCATGGCTTGAAGCGGTGCTGCTACGCGCCTGCGCCCGCGACAAAGCGGATCGGTTTGAAACAGCGGAAGAATTTTTATTAGCCCTAGAGCGCGGTGCCAGCCGACCCTTAACCGTGCCACGCCGTATGCCGTTGATGCAACGCGCGCCATTGTTGGCGTTAAAGTTGGCGCTGGCAGCGTCGGTGGTGCTCAATTTATTGCTGCTTTATTTTGTGATGAAACACTGACCATGGCCGAAACTAAATCAACCTGTTGCTACTGTGGCGTTGGTTGCGGCGTGATTATTGAGCACAGCGAAAACAAAATAACCGGTGTGCGCGGTGACCCAACGCACCCCGCTAACTTTGGCCGCTTATGCAGCAAGGGCGCGGCTTTGCACCTTACTGTAGTGCGCGAAGGCCGCGCCTTAGAACCAGAATTGCGGACGCGCCGCGACGCGGTGCGCGAGAACGTAAGCTGGGAAGTTGCGATTGACCATGCAGCAGAAAAATTTGCGCAAGTTATTCGCGATCATGGCCCTGATGCCGTTGCATTCTATGTTTCAGGCCAATTACTGACTGAAGATTACTATGTGTTTAACAAGCTAGCCAAGGGTCTAATCGGCACCAACAATATTGATTCTAATTCGCGCCTTTGCATGTCAGCTGCGGTAAGCGGCTACAAAATGACCTTAGGCAGCGATTCCCCTCCCTGCGCGTACGAGGACGTTGACCATACCGATTGCCTGCTTATTTCTGGCTCCAACACCGCCTTCGCCCATCCGGTTTTGTTCCGTCGCATTGAAGATGCAAAAGCCAAAAACCCAAATTTAAAAATTATCGTCATCGACCCGCGTCGCACCGATACCGCCGCCTTTGCTGACTTGCATTTAGCGATTTTACCCGGCACTGATTTAGTGTTGCACAGCGCGCTATTGCATGTATTGCTATGGGAAGGATTGACGGATAACGCCTATATACGGGCATCTACAGAGGGTTTCGACGCCCTTAAAGATGCCGTGCGGGAAATCACGCCCACTTTCGCAGCGCAAGTATGCGGCGTAAAAGCCGACGACATTATTCAAGCAGCGCGCTGGTTTGGGCAAGCTAAAGCAGCCTTATCAATGTGGTGCCAAGGCTTAAACCAATCCGTGCATGGCGCGCACAATTCAGCGTCCCTTATTCATTTGCACCTGGCTACTGGCCAAATTGGCAAACCCGGCGCCGGACCGTTTTCACTCACCGGCCAACCTAACGCGATGGGTGGGCGCGAAGTAGGCGCAATGGCAGGTTTAATGTCTGGCCACCGTGATATGGGCAACGCCACGCACCGCGCCGAAGTGGCTGCACTCTGGGGTGTAAATGATGTGCCCGCCACACCGGGTAAAACAGCGGTAGAAATGTTTGAAGCCATCCGTACCGGCGAAATTAAAGCGGTGTGGATTGCCTGCACCAACCCCGCGCAAAGTTTGCCGCACCAAAAGTTGGTGCGCGAAGCGCTAGAAAAAGCCGAGTTTGTAGTGCTGCAAGAAGCGTTTGTCACCACCGAAACCGCTCCCTACGCCGACCTTATTTTGCCCGCTGCAACATGGGGTGAAAAAGAAGGAGTGGTCACCAATTCTGAGCGCCGCATTACGCGCTTGCACCGTGCGGTCACACCAATGGGAAACGCCAAACCAGATTGGCAAATTGCGCGTGATTTTGCGTTGCAGCTATGCCTGAAGATGCCCTATATTAGGGCATCTTCAAGCATATTTAATTTTGAAAACACCGAAGCTATTTTTACCGAGCACGCACGTACCACGCAAGGGCGCGACCTTGATATTTCCACCCTCACCTACGCCACACTAGAAACCGAAGGCGCGCAGCAATGGCCGTACAACGCCGCAACCGGCGGCGCAATTCGCTTGTTTAGCAACGGCATATTTCCCACTGAAAATGGCCGCGCGAAGTTCGTACCTATCGTACTCAACACCTTGGCTGAAGCAACTTCTGCACCCTATCCGCTACACCTCACCACAGGCCGCCTGCGCGACCAATGGCACGGCATGAGCCGCACGGGGAAATCAGCACAACTATTTAACCACTACGACGAGGCGCAGCTTGGTATGCATGCTGATGACATGCGACGTCGCAAATTTGTGGATGGTGATTTGGTAGAGTTAAAAAGTCGGCGCGGCAAAATTATTGTGCGGGTGCAAAAGGATGCACAGATGCGCTTAGGCCAAACATTTTTGCCGATGCATTTTGGTCGCGCGCACATGTCGCATTCATGCGCGAACGAGCTCATGCCCGCAAGTTTTGACCCAATTTCTAAACAGCCTGAACTCAAACACGCTGCCGTGCAGGTAGCCGCCATTAGTCTGCCTTACCAAGCTATCGCAATTCGGTTAGGCTGTGACAGCCAAAATAATCCGCATGAAATTGCCCTGCAACGCTTAGGCGCATTGCAACCCTTGTTGCAGCAATTCGACTATGCATCTTTAAGCCTAGCAGGCCGCGCTGACCCAGCGGTCGTGCTGCGCATCGCCAATAAAACCCCCATCAATGCAGCCGCGATGTTGGCCATTGATACCGCATTAAGCTTGACCGATGACCACTGCTTACAGTTTAGCGACGCCCGTCGCCACATTGATAAAAAAGCATTACTGCAGGACGGAAAGCTGCTAGGCATAAGGTTCTGCGGGGAAATCGCAGCCGGCAAATGGTTGCAGGATATTGCAATTGACGGCGTCGATACGGCTAATTTACGTCGCTGGTTATTTGCTCCAGTCACTGCACCGCCAGCAAATGTGGGCCACGCTAAGGGCAAAACAATTTGTAGCTGTAACGGCGTTGGCGAAGCCGCCATTATCAATGGCGTGACAGCAGGAATGGATTTGGCAACACTGCAAAAAAACCTAAACTGCGGCACCGGCTGCGGGTCATGCGTACCAGAAATTAAACGCATAATTGAAATTACAAGGACACCCCAACATGCACCGTGATCCCATTGCTTTCATTCAAGATTTGCCAAAATACAATCCATCGCAAGGCATGGTATCACTTGTAGGCGCAGGCCCCGGACCCGCTGATTTATTAACGTTGCGGGCTTTGAACCGCATTCAGCAAGCCGATATCGTGGTGCATGACCGCTTAATAAGCGCCGAAGTTTTGGCCCTTATTCCCGCTGCCACCCCGCGCCTATACGTAGGCAAGGCCGCAGGCAACCACGCGGTACCGCAAGCGCAAATACACACGCTGTTGGTCGCACACGCCCGCCTCGGCCGCAAAGTGGTGCGCTTAAAAGGCGGCGACCCCACCATTTTTGGCCGCGGCGGCGAAGAAGCGCAAGCGCTGCAAACGGCTAGCGTAGCCTACGAAGTCATCCCCGGCATTAGTGCTGCCAACGGCTGTGCCGCATCCGCCGGCATCCCCTTGACCCATCGTGACCACGCCCACAGCGTCACGTTTTTGCCCGGTCACCTAGCTTGCGCGGATGACGCTAATCACATCGACTGGGCTGCCCTAGCGCGCCCCAAACAAACCCGTGTGTTCTACATGGGCATCGAACACCTAAAAGACATCGCCACCGCCCTAATCGCGCATGGCTTACCCGCAGATACACCGGCAGCAGTAGTGCAAGATGGTGCTCGCCAAACGCAAACGGTGACTGCCATGCCCCTTAATTTGCTAATGGAAAATGCACCCTCTTACGGGCCACGGCCGGGGCTATTGATTATTAGTGAGACGGTGGCCTTGAGTGGGTTTTGGATGGCGGGGGTGGCGACCAACGCCACTGCAACGCAAGCAGTTTAGCAGAGGCGCAATTGTTAGCGTGACCCGAAGGCACGCTCAACGTTCCTCACCGAATCCCACACGATTTCCGTCGGGGTCCATCGCGCTAAATTAACCATGCCCCATGCACGCTGCCCCAACGCCATTTTGAGCCGATTTAGCCATAGTCCGACAGGCTGCTAGCAGTTTATTCGACAAAGGAAAGGCAGCTTGCGCCTGCTGGCGCTCTTGCGCTTTCCAAGCTTTCTTGCGCTCCTGATCCGCTTGCCGCATTAGCTCTCCAAAATTTTTTCAAAATTTGAATCATAGCATTTGACGTTTTACAGCGCGCCCGCAAATTGATGTTCCCACGATACGTCATTGCCCACGGATCAGATTGGTGCGCGTCATAAATCGAGTAGTAATACGCAAAAATTTCCTGCATAATGTTCCTACATTAAATAGGAACACCCAAAGGAACATAATGCACGCTGTGAATGTACGGGAACTTAAAAATAATCCATCTGAGGCGTTGCGCATGGCAAAGCAAGGCGTGGTGGTGGTGATGAACCGCGATAAGCCGGATGCTTTGCTATTGCACTTAAGCGAAAACAAGCTTTCAGCACCCGGCGTAAAACTAGCGCTGGCGACGGCGTTATTTCGGGACGGTAGTTTAGCGATAGGGCGTGCGGCGCGCGTGGCTGATGTAGCGCTGGTGGATTTTATTGCGCATCTTTCAATGCTGGAAATTCCGATCATTAGCGGCACTGCTGAATCGGTAGATGCGGATGTCGCGACCCTAGACGCATGGCTCGCAAGGTAGTTGCTGCTGGCGTTAGCACGCCAACACCGCCACACAAAATAGTCATCGCTGACAGCAGCCCAATTATCGGCCTAAGCTCAATTGGCGGACTTGATTGGCTAAAACCGCTGTTTGGGACAGTGCACATTACGCGTACCGTCCGCGATGAACTACTGACTGACTACCAAACGAATCCGCGCGCAGGTATGGCGCTGATAACCGCTGCGATTAAAGCGGGAAGTCTAAAAGTAATCGCTAAAAACTACGCGACACCCACTTTTCCGCATCTCGACGAGGGCGAAGCAAGTGTGCTTGCAGCCGCGTTGAACCAAAAACTACCGTGCCTCGTCATCATCGATGAAATGCTTGGCCGCCGAGCGGCAGCGCTACATGACATCCGCTGTATTGGACTAGTTGGCATTATTATCATTGCTAAGAAACGGCGCTTAATTCCTAAAATAGCGCCCGTGTTGCAGCAATTACAAACGCACAATTTTCGGCTCTCCGACGCGCTAATAGCGCATGCACTTTTTGCTGCGGACGAGCAGTAATGAGGTGCAGTATAGCAATTAAAATGGCTGAAGACGCACTATTTTAGGGCATCTTCAGCCATCATTATTTAGCAATGCAAACGGCTAGAAATTTATTTTAAGCATTCTTACTGCCAACAAAATTACAAATGCCCCAACGACCGACATCACAAATCCCGCCGCACTAAACGCCGAGCCAGACTTCGGTTTGCTGAATAATCGCGAAATAAATCCACCTACAAACGAGCCAGCGATTCCCAATACGCAGGTCATTATCCAGCCCATATTATCGTTACCGGGCATCAAAAGACGGGCGATCACACCAGCTGAAATGCCTATAATTACCATCGAAATTAAGTTAGGGGTGCAGAAATTGTCAATGTACCGTTTATGAGTGCACTGACGGGATGCAGTGCTAGGCGTTCTGAAGGCAGTGTGGCTGGCCACACAACTGAGGAACAACGACGCAATGCGCCCGTCAGTGTATTCAGAAATGGGATATTGGCAGTTTCCGCATCCCTTAAACATTGGTTCACCCCAAAACTACTCGTTATAAAATACCTGCCAGCGAAGTGTTGCATAGTTTTAACACGCTTAAGCCGTAAGCTGCGTCCGCACGCAATTACGGCCAGCGTCTTTTGCGGCATATAGGGCGCTATCGGCGCGGCTTAACAACTGAGCTGCAGTGTGTATTCCAGTTGTAGCGGTGGGCTGGTAGGCACTTACACCGATTGAAACTGTGGTGAATTTTACGGTTTCTTCTACCGCAAGCCGCATGGCTTCGGCCAACGCACTGGCGTCGCTTGGGGTGGCGTTGGGTAGCACCACCACAAATTCTTCGCCGCCGTAGCGCGCTAATAAACCATCGGGGCGGTTGGGCGCGGCGCTTAGGCAGGCACTTAAAGTATGCGCGATGGCGCGCAATAATTCATCGCCCGCTTGGTGGCCGTGCTGATCGTTATACTGCTTAAAATGATCGGCATCAATCACCAACAAAGCCAAGGGTTCACTATTTTTCTGCGTCCGCTCCCACGCCTGCGCTAGATATTCATCCAAGCGGCGTCGATTAGGCACGCCGGTGAGGCCATCAAGGCGCGCCAAGTTTTCAAGCCGCGCGTTGACGACTTCAAGCTCTAAGGTGCGCGCCGCTACCTTACTTTCTAGGCTTAGATTACGGCGTTCTAGGGTAAGCGTGCGCCGCCGTGCCAGCCCCAAAACTAGCGCAGCGATGGCACCGGCTGCTAATAATAACCACAACGCAATCACCCATTTGCGCGCGTACCAGCGCGGCAAAATCTCAAACGGATAAGGCGCAATTTCTGTGATGTTGCCGTCGGCATCCTTAGCCCGAATTTGCATGCTGTATTGGCCAGCCGGTAGCGCAGAGTAAAAATAGGATGACGACACCGCCCATTCTGAAAATGCGGGTTCATCGCCCACCAAGCGGCCCTGATAACGACGCGCACCTTCACGCGCGTAGTCGGGCAAGGCAAAATCGAAGCGAATGCCAAAATCAGCAATTTCAAACTGCGGTGGTTGCGTAGGCACGAGCGGAAGTGCCACGGTGCTACCATCGCCAAGCGATTTAGCAACGGCGCGCAGCATTAGTTGCGCTGGATTTTTTAGTTTAGCCGATGCGGTATCGCTTGGATGATGCATCACTAATCCGTGGGAATTAACCAAAATAGCATTGCCGTCGTCACCAAAAACAATATCGGCAATGCTGCCCTTGCGGATGTTTTGAATATCTTGCGCTAGCCACTCACGGCTACCATCTTGCTTAGTTACGCTACGCCATACCCGCACGTTGCTATGCGCCCACATGGCGCCGTTGGGCGCTTGCACTAGGCGCAGGGTTTCGTCAGCCGCACGCAACGCCACCAAGCCGTCGAATGTGGTGGGCACAAACTGTTTACCGGCCCAGCTAAATATGCCTGCGCCAGTGCTCGCGAGCATCGTGCCATCTTGCAGGCGCGTGATCACCCCTGTGGGGTATTCGCCATATTTAATGCCCAAGCCCGCCGCACCGGCTTTCAATGGCGTAGCGGAAACCACGCTGCCATCATCGGCCATCTGCACACGCCAGATGCCGTGACGTTCTGCGCCTAACCAGATCTCGTTTTTACTCATCTCAGCGATGCTTTGAAACTGCACGGGAATATCGCGCGGCACGGCGGCTGAAAGTGCGATTTTTTTCGGGGTTAAATTGGTGGTATCCAGCACCCAGAAGCCCATTTCCGTGCCTAAATAAATCCGCGTCGGATGAAACCGCGATGGCCAAAATGCACTCGGGTACAGTGGCTCACTGGCAATTTCGGTAACCGCATCGTTTTCAAGCAGCATTAAATGATGCGCCCCGCTTAGCAGAGCACGCTTTTTATCTAAAGGGTGCAAGGCATATATCGGATTTTTGGTCCACGGCACGGGTGAAAAAGACAGTCTGCCATCGCTGTTTTCGATAATTTCAAAGCCGCCTGCGTCAGACAGCACATAGCGCTTACCCTGCCATTGCGCAAAGCTAACCAAAGGTCCGCCGCCGCCTTGCTCTATGCCTAAAATGCTCCACGGTGCTGGCCACGCCACACGATAGATCGCTAAATCAGCAACGGCTAAAAAACCGCCCGCTACTTCCTTTGACACTCCAGAAATAACGCCTGCCTCTAGCTTAAATGCGCGCGTTTTGTTTAGCTGGTTGTCGATATTAAAAACTTTGCCTTCGCTACCTGCTAGCACCAAGCTACTATCTGCCAACACCGTTGCGCTCAAAATTGTGGCGGGTTCTGGCGTGCCCAACGGCATCGTTTGCGTGGTGGCAATATCGCCACGCAAACGCCACCAATTGGCGTCATTGCCAAAAAGTAACAGCGATTTATCTGCCAACGGCAGCGCTTGAAAAATGGGTTCTTTTATCTTCGCGGTGTCTGCCAGCAAGCGCCATTTATTGCCCTCGCGCACCTTAAAGCCCTCACCCCGAAACTGCAACAACATGCGCCCTGCGTGATAGCGCAACAGACCAAATTTACCTTCGGAATACCAATGCGCCGTGGCTTTAGTTTTTGGATCGATAAAAAACACGTCATTGAGCGCGCGAAAATAAACCCCTTCTGGCGAAAGTTCTACCTCCCAAACATCAGCAAATTCGCGACCCTTCAAGCTAAACTTAAACTGGGCAGACAGATCTTCCAATGTCGCCACACCGGCGGTATCACGACGCAGTACGCCAAAAAGGTTGTAGCCACCAACGTATACATTGTCTTGCGCATCAACCGCCAGAGAGCGCACCAGCTCGCGATTTGGCAGCTTATGGAGCTTCCAGCGTTCACCATCAAATTCAATTACACCGCTGGCGTTGCACACAAAAATGATGCCGCGCGAATCTTGGGTGATGCAAAAGTTTTGCGAATCCACTTCAATATTAGGGCTATATTTTTCAACCGGCGGATTGCCTACTAATGCAGCGGCTAGGGCATTGCCAGTTACCGTGCACAGACAAAGCATGACAAAAATGCCAGCCCTCATGCGCATGATGAGCCTGCGTAGCATGACGCCTAGCCGCCCACCACGCGTTGGGCATCGGCCAACCATGTCGCGGCTGGTGCGATGGAAAATACGGTGGGATTCAATTTGGCATAGGCTGTTAACGCCCGCGCATAGCGGCTTTCCGCCTTAGTATCACGCAGCGCTTTGCTTGCGACCATCGCGCGCCAAAGCACGTCTGCACGATGCGTATAGGCAAATGCGGGTAAGGATTTACCATCAAGTGCTGCGTACATCACGATGGCTTTTTCAAACAATTTAAGT
This sequence comes from Betaproteobacteria bacterium, assembly GCA_043760555.1. GTDB lineage: Bacteria > Pseudomonadota > Gammaproteobacteria > Burkholderiales > Usitatibacteraceae > JANMDR01. The sequence continues at coordinate 5,790 of JAYUOW010000253.1, read as the reverse complement.
GCCTCGGCATTTGCGTTAAGCAATACTTTGGCCTTACCAGTGTGCACATAAATACGCGCTAAGGTGATGGCACCGGTAATATTATCTTTATCTTTTGCCATTAGCTCCACGCCGATTTTTTCGGCTTCCGCAAGTGGTTCTAGCGCTTGCTGGGGCTTGTCTTGGAGGGTTAAAATCACGCCCTTAAATGCGTAGGCAGTGCGCATATGGGCAATTAGCGTTGCGTAGTCTTCCAGCACTTTATTACCGCTCAACATCTTTTTTATGCCGATTATTTCTTTATCGGCATATTCCAGTGCCTTGGGATAATCTTTTGCCGCAAAGGCCAGCTGAAACCGCTTGCGCACAATGCTCATCTCCATATTGGGCGTTTCTAAATCGGGTGTGCGCTTGGCCGACCACTGCTTAAATGCCGCCTCGGCTTTACCCATATAACCGTTAGCGTCCACACCGCTGCCAACGGCTGCTGTCGCGGCATCAAGGTAGGTTTGCAACAAAAAATACCCTGCACGTTCATCAGCGGGATTATCTGCCCACACTTTTTCATAGCGCTTTGCGGCATTTTCAATTTGCACCAAGCCCTTTGCGGCATCGCCGTTTTGCGCCAGCAGCGCACCGATGTGCCAATCTAGGAACGCCATTTCTTTATTTGCGGCGGGCATATTTGGCGATGTGCGCAATACTGCTTCGAGCATGGTTTGCGCCTTACCGCGCATGGTTTCAGCACTGGCTTTTTCGCCTAAATGCGGCATGTTGCGACCATTAAACATCAACGCCGCCAGACGGTTATAGCCAGTGGCAATTTCAACGGCCAGCGCATCATCACCCGCCGCGTCGGCGCTCAAACTATCTAAAAATTGCACGCCGTCGGCCGCAATCATTTTGCGCACCGGTGTGGAGCCCGCTAGCGGTTCTATCTCGTCGTAATACTTAAAAATTAAACTGTTTGCAAGCTGGCGCACCTGCGCGTAGCGTTCTTCGGTTTTACGTTTTTGAATTAGGGTGCTAGCACCACCGGCCACCACTGCAACCACAGCAAACGCGGTTGCTGCAGAAGCAATACGATTGCGTAAAACTAATTTTCTAAAACTATACAAAAGCGCCGGAGGCCTTGCCAATATGGGTTCTTCCGCCAAATAGCGACGCAAATCTTCATCTAACGCTGCCACCGTAGCATAGCGTTCAGCGGGCAATTTTGCGCAAGCTTTTAGCGCGATGGTATCTAGGTCACCCAACAATTTTTCCACATTCTCTGGCGCACTTATTTTTGCAACTTCGCTTAATTTTCTTGGTGCATCTTCCAATACAACTTGCAACGCAGCGGCCGCACTGGTTACTTTTGCCGATGCAATGCGTTCATACGGGCTAGCACCACCGAGTAATTCATAGAGCAATAGCCCAAGCGCGTAAACGTCAGTTGCCACGCTGACTGCTTCACCGCGCACTTGCTCAGGGCTGGCGTAGCGCGGCGTGAGCATATTAGCGTCAAGCGTTGCGTGACCTACGGCCGTACTACCGGCTTCTTCAAGCAATCGGGCAATACCAAAATCAAGCAACTTGGGCTGACCAAGCGATGTGACCAAAATATTAGCGGGCTTAATATCGCGATGAATCAATAATTTTTGGTGCGCGCTTTGCACGGCCGCACAAACCCCTCGCACCAGCGTTACGCGCGCGGGCACGGTCAGTTTTTTTGTATTGGCGAAGGTATCAATTTGCACGCCATCGATGGCTTCCATCACCAGATAAGGCAGCCCAGCTTCGGTGGTGCCGCCGTCGAGCAGTCGCGCAATATTAGGGTGATCTAGCTGCGCCAACAATTGCCGTTCGCGCGCGAACCGTCGCGCATCTGCCGCACCGATACTCGCGCTATGAAGCAACTTGATAGCAACGCGCTGCTTATACGCACCGTCAGCGCGCTGCGCAGCGTACACCACACCCATACCACCGCGCCCAAGCTCACCATCAATTTGGTATGCCCCCACACGCGTACCCTGCAGCGAAACTTCAGCTTTTGCTGTGGCCTCTGCCATAGCAGCAGGCATCACAGCGGCTTCTTCAATAAACCCAGTATTGCCAGTGGCGTATTTAAGCGTTTGCACTACTTCATGGCGCAGCGCTTCATCTTCACCGCATTGCGCGTTTACAAACGCTAGACGCTGGCTTAAAGGCAATGCAATCGCGTCGGCAACAATTTCTTTAGTGCGCAACCAAAGCTGTGCGCGCCCACCCTCTACTTGACTCATACTGCAAACCTCAACTTATTCATCGACTCATTTTTCCGTATTGACTTAGTTTTTGTGACGACCATCTTTGGTCGCATTTTCCAACATAAAGCGACGCAAAAATAGCTTTGCCGTCACCCATTCACGTTTAATCGTGGCAATCGATAAATCCAACGCTTCCGCTGTTTCTTCAATTGACAAGCCTGCAAAATAGCGCAGCTCAACCACGCGGGCTTGCCGTGCGTCCAGCGTAGCTAATTGGTTGAGCGCGCTGTTAAGATCAAGCACATCAACAGCGGCATCAATGCCGCCACTGGCGTCAATTTCAGGCATCGCCGTAGTGAGCGTTAAGCGTAACCATTCGCCACCACGCTTTTCCGCGCGATGCGCCAGTGCGTGATCAATTAAAATTTGGCGCATCACATTAGCCGCAATGCCAAAAAAATGCGCTTTATCCTGCCACTGCGGATTCGATTTGGCGAGCCGCAAATAGGCTTCATGCACCAAAGCCGTCGCCGATAAAGTATGGTCACCACGTTCGCGCCGAATATGCGTCGTGGCAAGGCGCCGCAGCTCGACGTACAACACTTCTACCTGCGCATCAAGTGCAGGTATGGCAGGGTTTGCATCAGGAATTATCACGCTGACTATTTGCCGCTATTGACGGGCAGCGCGAGTTTCATAGCGGCCAACGCAATCACCGGCTTTGAATAATAATTTTGCATAACCATCAGGCATTTTTAGAGAAAGTTAAAGACAAATGATAGCATTAGGGGCAGTATTTACCGACGTTCAATTGAAGGCAATTTAAAATGATAAAAACAAAATTTGATGTAGTAGTCTTTGGTGCAACAAGCTTCGTCGGGCAAATATTATGTCGCTATTTGGTGCAAGAATTTGGCACCACTGCAAAACCTGCCGCAGCATTGGCAAAACGCGGCCTAAACTGGGCAATTGCAGGGCGTTCGCGCGCCAAATTAGATGCTTTAATGGCTGATTTAGGTGCGGGTGCTATCCCAATTATTGAAGCCGATGCGGCGGATGAAACCGCACTGCAAGCCTTGTGCGCGCAGGCACGTGTGGTGGTGTCCACCGTCGGCCCCTATGCACTCTATGGCGAAACGCTGGTGCGGGTATGCGCGCAAACTGGCACCGACTATTGCGACCTCACGGGCGAGCCTGCATGGGTGCGGCGCATGATCGCGCAATACGCGAGCGAGGCCGCCAAGAGCGGCGCGCGCATCATCAACTGCTGCGGCTTCGATTCCATTCCATCTGACTTAGGCGTTTGGTTTTTACAACAACAATCCCTGCTGCATTATGGAGAACCCTGCGTAACCGTAAAAATGGGCGTGAAAGCCATGCGCGGCGCGGCGTCCGGCGGCACGGTGGCCAGCATGGTGAACGCCGTAAAAGAAGCCACACAAAATAAAGCCCTACGCCGCGAATTAGTAAACCCCTACTCACTGTGCATGATGGACGCCAAGCCCACCATCCGCCAAACGAACATCAAAAGCCCGGTGTTCGACAGCGACTTTAATGCATGGGCGGCACCGTTTGTCATGGCCGCCATCAACGTGCGCATCGTGCTGCGCAGCAATGCACTAAGCGGATTTGCCTATACCGAAAAATTTAAATATCACGAAGCCATGCTGATGGGCGCAGGCTTTAAAGGCCGCTACAAAGCCACGGCGCTGTCTGCAGGCTTAGGTGGATTCGTCACTGCAGCCGCCATACCGCCAACGCGCTGGTTCATGGAAAAGTTTATTTTGCCAGCACCCGGCGAAGGGCCAAGCCCCGCTGCGCAAGAAAAAGGCTTCTACGATTTTAGATTTATCGGGCACGTAGCAGATGGCCGCGACCTAAAAATAAAAGTGACCGGTGATCGTGATCCCGGCTACGGTTCCACGGCAAAAATATTAGGTGAGGCCGCAGCGTGCTTAGCACTCGATGTGCCTAAAACGAGGCTAGGCGGTGGGTTTTGGACGCCCTCGCACGCACTGGGACAACCGTTGCTGGATCGCTTGGTGCGGCATGCGGGGTTGACTTTTGAGGTGTTAGAATAGGCTGAAGACGCCCTATCTTAGGGCATCTTCAGCTTATTAATTTCACTCATACGCCAATGCTTCGCGTACCGATTGGCGCAGCGCCCAGCGCAATACCACCCATACGGTGAACATTACAATCACCAAGCCTATTGCTACTTGCACTAAGCCAACCCATGAAAAATACATTGGTACATTTACATGCAACAACGTCCGCTGCGCTGCTTTAAAAATCATGAAGGTTAAACCTGATGATAGAGCTAGTGCCAACAGCACACTCAAACTGGCGACGGTAAAAGACTCGATAAAAAACAGCCGCGCAATGTGCGATGGCGTTGCACCCAGGCTGCGGAGAATGCCAAGTTCTCGACAACGCTCCGCAATATTAAGTGCAGTGGTCGCGCACAGTATGATGGCACCCAGTAGCGCGACGGCCAAAGCGACAATGCGCACCACATCACCAACAACTTTAAAATGCTCTTCAAGGGATTCACGTAAATCTGCCCTTGAAGCGATACGCCGAGGCGGCAGCTTTGCGGCTAAGAACGCTTGATCCAAATCGGCTACTACGGCCGTAACATCAAGGCTCTTCGACTTAATTCGTAGACCGTTCACTAAGCTATTTTCGCCGCCGATAGCGCGCGTTATTGCGTCGTATGTGGTCACGGGTGCGTAAATTGCCGCCACGGCAATCTCTTCCACCACGCCAACTACACGTACCAAAATACGTCGCTCATCAATGCCGAGCGCAATGGTGTCACCTAGCTTAGGCTGGCCATGGCCGTTCATAAACATCTGCGTCACCAGTACCTCGTTTTCATTATTGGCTTGCGGAAAACGACCTTGGCTTAACGGTAATTTAAACAGCGCTGCTGCAGAACCAGCGGTTGGGTAATCCACCAGCACAGCGCTATCGCCGTCGTGGTGGATTCGGGCAACAGCTGTACTGTTTGCCGCTAGCACCTTCACGCCAATGCGCCGCATGGATTCTGCAAGGCTCACGGCACCGACACTGCGCGCAATTGCTTCCACTTGCACTTTGGGCGCGGCGCGGCTCAAGGTAATTTCAATATCGTGACCTTGGCTTTCTAGGTTGCTGTCGATTACCTGCATTAAGCCGCCAATCATGCTGTTGGTTGTCATTAGCAACGCGCCGCCGCAGCCAAGAGCCAAGGTAATCACAATCGAGCGCCAAGGGCGTCTGAACACGTTACGTAGCGCGTAGCTGTTGCGAACGCTTACTGGCAATTTTAAATAGCGAACCGACGCAGTCATAAGTTGCGAAGACGGGGTGATATCGGGGTCATAAATTGCCTCGCGCACGGTAAGCCGTGCTGCCCGCACTACCGGCCACAACATGGCCAGCAGCGGCACCGCAAACACCATCGCTATCGCTTGCCACCGCAACAACATCGGCACCCTCCAATCGGAAATATCTATATTAAGCGATTCAATATTGGCCGTCACCAAAGCATGGGTCAGCGCGTCGCCAAGTGGAATGGCCAGTGCTACCGCCAACC
>JAYUOW010000252.1:0-3472 GCA_043760555.1 Betaproteobacteria bacterium | reverse complement strand
ACCCCGCAACCTACATAAACGCAGCCACACCGCCCCTGCTATTCATGCACGGCACGCAAGATTGCACCGTACCCAACGCCCAAAGCACCGTGATGCAAACAGCGATGGAAGCCGCAAACCGGTGCAGCACAAAGCGCAATGTGCTCGGTGCTGCGCACGGTGGAGCGGCATGGGAATCCAACAATGCGCAAGATGCGGTGAGTGGGTTTTTGCGTACCGTGTTTGCGGCTCCGGCAGGGTTTGATTGCGTGCGGATGCCGTAACAAATTCGCGCAGATTATTATGCTGTGATGGTGGGCACACTACGTTTTGCACCACACTACGCGCCCTAAAACCACTTAAAATTAGCGCATCAAACAGGCTGAAGACGCCCTATTCTAGAGCTTCTTCAGCCATATAAACTGTCGCCAATCCTGCCTAAATTTACTCCACAAAATCGTCAACAGCGTGCCAATTTGATCAAACCCAAAAGCTACACCGCGCGCCCGTAGCGCTACCCAAAGCGCTAATGAAAAACTTACCGTTAAATTCACCATGCCCACGCACGCAATACCAATAAATGCGTGCGCTGCAATCAATGGGTCTAGCGAAAAATCAAGCGCCACCATTGAAAACCCGAAGTACGCGGCTGAAAACGTCACGTGGCAAACGTCTAGCGGCAAGCCGGTTAAATAGCCCAACGTAGGCATCGTGCCGAGCATAAAGCCAAAGAAGAAATTACCCGCCAACGCGCCTAAATTATTGTCTAAATAAGTGGCGAAGCGCCGCTGCCGCTCTTCGCCAAGCAATGCCTTCACCCACGCTGCACGCTCCACCCGTTCGCGTATTCTTTCATAGGCTGCCAAGTTATCGTAGTAACCTGAAATAAGCCCCGCCAAAAATAAACACACACCAGCGATGGCCGCATAAAATAGCGCCAAGCTTTTTAACGGCGAAATAGATTGCAACAGCGCGTGTGCTTTCTCGGAGTCAACTATTGGCTGCCCAGAAATTTGCGCCCACACAAAAGCGATAAGCATGGCCGTAGGAAGTGCTATAAGAACATTGCCAAATATGGCGGCAATCTGCGTTCTCAACACGTCAACAATGACCTTGGCAAGGCTTTCTAGCTCGCGAAATCGGCCGCGAATTTCACTGATGGCAGCCGCGATTGTCGCCGCTGTCATCGCTGGCTGCTTGGTGGCGACAGTAAAGTGCAGCATATGAATTAGCATAAATCCAAGTGCATAATCAAGGCTGTAAGCCAAAGTGTAGCCAAGCGGCGGCAGCGCTAATTTGGCAACGCTAATTTTTGCCAGCGCCATAAAACCAACAATCAACCCAGCGCCCATTGCTGATCGCCACATCGCAAAATATTCATCGCGCGACGTGGCAATGTAATGCTCACCGGTTCGACTCGCGTTATGCGTAACGCGAAGCGCCAGCAGGCCTATCGTGCTGGTAACCAGCGAGCGCACTCCGCGACGGCGCGCCTCGCCTTCGATAGCATCGTTTAGAAAGTCAATCCATAGCGCTGGTAAACTGGGTTTATTGACGACAGTCGAAAGCTGCAAAGCGCCTGTATTCAAGCTAGCCGGATCATTTGGCGCATTGAGCGGTTCTGAGGGACTTTCTACAGACAACGCTTGATCACAATGCAGCATGCTTAGCAATAATTCCAAGCGATGCAGCGATTGTTCAAGCCGCACTAATAAATAGGTAACGCTCAGACTGGTGCCATGGCTGGCAGCGCGGCTGCGGATACGCAAAATTGCTTCGCGACACTGCGCAATAAGCACTTCGGTATCTGGTGCGAGCGCAGCCGCCGCGCCTAAATCTTCCGCAGTTGCAGCCCCCCCTCCATCGAGCACAGCGCGGTAGCGATACGCCGCGTCGTGAGTACTTACCGCAAGCGCCAAAAACGGCGAATCACGCTCGCCTAATCTCGGGTAAAGCCGCATCAATTCTGGGTCTAGCCCAGTCGCCCCGATGCGTGTGGCCAAGTGATCGGTGGCGTCCAGCATCTGCATTTTTGTATCCTGCCATGGGGATAGTGCCGCTTGGCCGTCAGGCCTATCCTCCGCGTTCGACGACTGCAACGCCTGCCAAAAGCGTAACTTTAACGCGGCATCGATGCTACTAATCCACATGTAGTCGTCACGCTTGTGGAAAATTTGATTGATACAATCCAGCACATTATTGGAATCAGATATCGCAGGCAACACCCGCGCCACCAGTCGTCGCCAGCACTCAGAAAAAAAGCCCGTGTCTGGCAAAATGCCGCTATCAGAAAAAAAACTAACCTGCCGTCGCTGCGAAAATAAATTTAAAATATGGTCATAGAGTGCCGTATTTAGGGCGTCTCCAGCCACTTTTTGCGATGATTCCAAGGTTTCGCAAAGTGCTAAAAATCGTGTGTTGGCAAGCTCACTATTATCTGCATCGAACGGCCGTAGCGCGTCAACCAGCCGTGTCAGTCGGTCCGTACAATCAGACGCCGATACCTCCATATCTGCCTGCGCAATATCGTGCAACGCGCGCGCAAGCTTAGGCTGGTACGCGGGTAAAATTGGTGCAGTCATATGTTTATCCTAAAACTATTGCAGGAAGGCGAAGGCTACTTGAGTAATGGAATTTACGCTGTGCGGCACCTAACATTACAAAATTCTCCAAATGCGAGGCTAATTTCCCCTAAGCATCGGCGGATACAGCGTTAGCGCATCGCCTTGGGTGTACAGCAGCGCAGGCCGCCCGCTTTCGCCGCTGGTTTGCATATCGGTTGCCACTACAAAGCCAGCAGTTTTAGTTACTTTACGATGGAAATTTGGTGCGTCCAACGTGCACCCCCACACTGCCTCGTACACTTTACGTAGCGCGTTGATGGTAAATTCGCTGCCGCAAAACGCTGCCGCCAAAGGCGTATATTCCAGCTTTGCGCGGGTGCGTTCAACACCTACTTGCAATATTGTTTCGTGATCAAAGGCGAGCTTTTCAGCGCCTTCAAACAATTGCGATACCGGCAAGATAGCCGCAGAATGGGCGTCTCCACCCGCTTTTGGCTCGGGCAAATTTGGCACAAATGCCAAATAAGCCACCGCAATAATGTGTTCACGTGGGTCACGGTTGGGCGCGCCGAAGGTGCCTAACTGCTCCATGTAGCCAACGTGTGCTGCCGCAATGCCGGTTTCTTCGGTAAGCTCACGCTCAGCAGCGGTTTCTAAGCTTTCACCCGCACGCACAAAGCCGCCCGGTAACGCCCATTTGCCCTTAAATGGCGCAATGCCGCGCTTTATGACAAGCACGCACAATACGTTGTCGCGCACTGTGAGCACAACAAGGTCTACCGCCACTGGTATTCTAAGTATTGGCGATATATTTTCAGAGATAGGGATTCTTTTATTTGTCATGTTGACAATAACTATTTAGGGGTGTAATATTGTCCTACTGACAATAAAAAGTGACAGCCCAAACAGTAACATAACCTAATGGAGTT
>JAYUOW010000251.1:0-3492 GCA_043760555.1 Betaproteobacteria bacterium | reverse complement strand
ACGTTGCCTAAATCCACCGTGCCCGTGGTGATTTTTGCCTTGCAACTGCCGCAGGCACCGTTGCGACAGCCATACGGCAAGCCAATGCCTTGGCGCATTGCTGCTTCTAAAATCGTTTCGTCGGTGTTGCAATTAAAGGTGTTGCCCGAAGGCGTGAGCGTTACTTGAAAAGACATGGAATGCATACTCGATTAAATTAACTTAATTGGCCGCTATTGTAGCGTGTCGGTGCCTTAGGTGGTTTATGCCGCAAGAAAGGTAAAATCGAGCCAATGAAACCACGCATCCTTATCATCGGCTTTGGCGACATCGGTGCACGCGTTGCCAAGCTGCTTATTCCTACATATAGGGTCTACGCGCTGATTCGCAAGGGCAGTCAAAGCCAAGAGGCTGAAGACGCCCGTAAATTGGGCGTTACGCCGGTATTAGGCGACTTAGATAATCGCGCCAGCTTAAAGCGCATTAGCGCCATCGCGCCCACTATTTTTCATTTCGCCCCACCACCCACTACCGGCAACATCGACATCCGCACTAAAAATTTGCTGGCTTCCCTCGACGCGCACACCGTCGATAAGCTAATTTACATTAGCACCACCGGCGTTTATGGTGACTGCCAAGGCGATTGGATTGATGAAACGCGCACGCTAAATGCGCAATCCGCCCGCGCGGTGCGTCGTGTAGATGCGGAAGCGCAACTTCGCGCATGGGGAATGCGCACTGGCTGCAATCTAGCCATTTTGCGCGCGCCGAGCATCTATAGTGCCACCGCCCTACCCATCACCCGCCTGCAGGCAGGAACCCCCGCCATATGCGATGCAGAAGACAGCTACAGCAACCACATCCACGCTGACGACCTAGCGCGCGCAGCGATTGTTGCCATGCAGCGCGGCAAACCGAACCGCGCATACAATATTTGTGATGATTCGACGTTGAAAATGGGCGAATACTTCGACGCCGTCGCCCGCGCCGCTAAGCTCCCGCCACCCCCGCGCCTGCCGCGCGCGCAAGCGCAAGCGCAGGTGTCACCGATGTTGTGGAGCTTCATGCAGGAATCACGGCGGATCAAAAATACGCGAATGCATGGTGAGTTAAAGCTAAGGCTCAGGTGGTCGACGGTGTTGGGGTTTTTGGATGGGTTTGGGCGTTAAAACTATACGTAAAAACGCCTTGGAGAAGCCCTAAAATAGGGCATCTCCAAGGCATTTTATCGCCAAACTACCTACCGCCAACCTCAGTTCATCGTTTCAACAATCACCTGTTGATTCGCCACTCCCAATCCCGCAATAAACATCGTCAGACGCAAATCAATCGACGCGTTCGCAGCAATGGTGTAGCTGCCGATAATCTGCTTAGGCGCGGTAGGCGTTGTCCACACATCGAAGTTCACTCCGTTAATGCTCGCTGGCGTGCTGAACGTAAACGACGGCGTATTGCTGGTGGCGGTAAAGCTCGATCCAAATGACAACCGCACCGTGCGAGTGCGCGTGGTGGTGTTAAATAGCCTAAACGTGTTGTCAAATTTATGCCCGTAATTGCCGTAGGTGCGTTCAGTCGAATCGCTCAAGCGTGACGTAAACGCCGCGGTTTGTTCCTGCAATAGTGCGTTGAATTTGCTGGTGGTGTTGTAGGCAAAACCTATGTGGTTATTGGCGGTTGCGGGCAACACTACGTTCGTCAGTCCAGACGCCAGCGAAGCCGCGTAGATGCCAGCCTCGCGGCCGTAGGCGTTAGGTCCGGAAGATAAAATTTCGCCTGACGCGGGGCCGCCTTGGCTTTTGTTAATTGCATCGATCGTCGAACCGCCAGTGGTGATTACGGTGTACAAATACACGCCCGCATTTGCGCACACTTCAAAGCGGCCATCCACCATATTGCTTGGGTTTACGATGATTTTTGATATTTCTGTCGCTGTTGCATTGGGCACGGCGCGATTGCTAAAGTTGACGCCAAATGTGCCAGCGCGCCAATCCTTCGCCACAAAATAACTCTGCCCCGTACCAGCACCGTTTAGCGGCTTTTGCGAATTGTTGTAGGTTGAACCTTTAGCCGAAATTGTCACCGGCGCGTTTTGTGGGTTAGATGCTAGCAAATGCAAATAAGCTGTCGCGCCACTGCGGTTGATGTGGAAATAATAAACATTGGTGCAGCCCGAAACCGGGCTAGATTGCCCACCGCGCACCGCATCAGTACGCGCGTTTTGTGCTAACCAACCGGGCCCGTAAAAAATTTCAGGGTTATTGCTTTTAAATATTTTATAGCCGCCAAGGGCCAAGGACATCGGCACCAAATTATTATCAGCGACTTTTTGCGTCGCACCTAACAACCCAGTACGCCAAATTTGCAGCGGATCCGGCGCGGGTGCGGCAAGCGTGGCGGCTGCTTCCGGCGCAGCCTTGGCGTTAGCCTCAGTACGCTGTGGCTCGATGTAATCTTGCGTCGCTACATCGTTTTGCGACTCAATGGGCTGTGAAGGTGGGGTGGCTGCAATGGCTGTGCCAACAGTAAATATGCTCAAAACTAACGCGCTACGAATCGCGTTTAAAACTGTAACCACGCTTTTATTGCAATGCACAATAAATACTCCCTTTTTAGAATAGATTAAAGACTAACGCATAACGCCAAAGCGCTCTAGCCATTCCGTGTGTTCGCTGTAATAAATGATGTAAATAGACTTAATAGATGTTTTTGCATCAAAAAAATCTAAAACCCGTTGAGCGCACTTCACAATAAAGAGTGCCTTGGAGAAGCCCGTACATAGGCCGTCTTCAAGGCATTTTCTGCTGCAATGGATGCGATTGAATTCGTTATTCGCGGTTTACTGCCGCTTAAATTCGCCATCAATAATCACTGGTGCCTCACCATTGCGGCGAGGTGGCGGTGGCGTGCGGCCATGGCGGCGCGGTTGGCTTGTTGACGCCACGGGGGCGAGGGCGCGGCTGGGTAGCATCAACACTAACAGCGCTGCTAAATCTGAAACGACGCCGGGGAACATGAATAGCAAACCGGCGATGACGGCGCGGAAGCTGTCGATGAAGGCGGCGAGTGAAAACTGGCCGCTGGCTAGCGCTTCACTTAGGCGCGCCATGAGGGCGAAGCGGGCGTTTTTAATTAACGCGATGCCTGCAATTACGCCAAATATCGCCCACGCCACCGTGAACCACAAATTGTGTTCGGCCAATTTAAGTAGTAGCGTGCCTTCCAAAATTGGGAAACCAATTAGCAAGGCAACAATCAAAAGACGCATGGTTAGACTCGTTTCATAAAAAGCAAAGTGTGAAGACACAAAATACCGCAGTGCGCGCTAGCTGGCAAGCGATTTGCGCGTTGGAAAGTGCGGTGTTGCGTAATTTAATGTGGCAGGCGTTAAAATCACTGAATAAACTAAGACTAGGCTAAGCAAATGGACATGCAATCAGCAGGAATTAAGCGGGTTTTTGCATTGGGGATTATGAGCGTGAGCTTGCTGGGTTGCGGCTCCGCGCCCTTGCAGGC
>JAYUOW010000250.1:0-10044 GCA_043760555.1 Betaproteobacteria bacterium | reverse complement strand
TAATCATAAATTCTTGCATGTCGAGCGAATTATTTGCGTGTGCGCCACCGTTGATGACGTTCATCAATGGCACGGGCATTTGCATGGGTGCTGCACCGCCTAAATAGCGGTAGAGCGACAAGCCTGCTTCATCGGCCGCTGCCTTTGCACAGGCCATAGAAACTGCCAAAATTGAGTTTGCACCTAGGCGGGATTTTGATTCGGTGCCATCAAGCTCGATCATGGTTTTGTCGATGAAGGCTTGCTCAGATGCATCCAGACCAATGATGGCTTCGCAAATTTCGGTGTTCACATGCTCGCAAGCTTTTAGCACGCCTTTGCCTAAATAGCGGCCTGCATCTTTATCACGCAGCTCAATGGCTTCGCGCGATCCTGTGGACGCGCCTGAAGGCACTGCCGCACGGCCAATTACACCGGACTCTAACAGCACATCGGCTTCTACGGTTGGGTTACCACGGGAATCTAAAATTTCACGGGCGACGATATCAACAATTGCGGTCATGGCTTTCTTTCACGGGTTAGGGTTGAAAATAAGTCTTAATCACTGCTTGAAGACGCCCGAAAATAGGGCATCTTGGGGCTGGCCTAGGGCCACAGGCATGCTATTTAATCATTAACGCTGTTTCAGCAAACGGTTTTTGCTTTACTAGGGTATCAATTTGCTTCATGGTGCTTAGCAGTTCACGCATCATGCCCAGCGGCCATGCGTTAGGGCCATCAGACAATGCTTGCGCCGGATTAGGATGCGTTTCCATGAACACGCCCGCAACTCCAACCGCGATTGCCGCGCGCGCTAACACAGGTACGAATTCGCGCTGGCCACCGCTGGTGCTGCCCTGCCCGCCGGGCAATTGCACTGAATGCGTGGCGTCGAACACCACTGGGCAATTGCTCTCACGCATGATGGCAAGTGAGCGCATATCCGACACTAAATTGTTATAGCCAAATGACGCGCCACGTTCGCACACCATAATGTTGTCGGTGCCACTGGCAGCACGGGCTTTGTCCACCACATGCTTCATATCGCCGGGTGCTAAAAACTGGCCTTTTTTAATATTTACCGGTTTGCCGCAGGCAGCAACGGCGTGAATAAAATCGGTTTGACGGCATAAAAACGCGGGCGTTTGCAGCACATCCACCACGCTCGCCACATGGGCAATTTCATCAATTGAATGCACATCCGTCAGCACATGCACACCAAGCTGTGATTTTACTTCAGCCAAAATCCGCAAGCCTTCGTCCATACCCGGACCGCGAAACGATGTGCCGGAACTACGATTGGCTTTATCGTAACTCGATTTAAAAATAAACGGAATGCCAAGGGCTGCCGTCATTTCTTTTAGCGCACCAGCGGTATCAATTTGCAGTTGCAAACTTTCTACAACACAGGGTCCTGCAATCAAAAAAAACGGTTTATCGATGCCAACTTCGTGCCCACATAATTTCATGAAGTCACCACACGTAAAGCGGCTTCTGTTACCACGGGCGAGGCTATTGCAACAGATTGTTTGTATGCCAAAGCCGCATTTACAAACGAAATAAATAACGGATGTCCGTCACGCGGGGTAGACGTAAATTCAGGATGAAATTGGCAACCATAAAACCACGGATGCCCGAATTTAGCGGCATCCAGCTCGACCATCTCAGTGAGTGATTCCGAATTAGTGCGCGCTGAAATTACCATGCCAGCCGCTTCAAGACGCGGCACATAATGGTTATTCACTTCATAGCGATGGCGATGGCGTTCGCTTACCGAAGTGCTCTTATAAATGCGATGTGCAAGTGTGCCTTCAAGCACTGTGCACGGCTGCGCGCCTAAGCGCATGGTGCCGCCTAGGTTTGAATTTACGTCCCGTCGTTCTACCACGCCGTCATGGTTTTGCCATTCGGTAATTAGTGCGACAACAGGGTGCGGTGTATCCACATCAAATTCGGTAGAGTTGGCTCCTGCCAAGCCCACCACATTACGGGCAAACTCAATCACCGCAATTTGCATGCCCAAACAAATGCCCAAATACGGAATTTTGTTTTCCCGCGCGTATTTTACCGCTGCAATTTTGCCTTCCGTACCGCGTTTGCCAAAACCGCCGGGCACTAAAATAGCGTCCATGCCTTCAAGGGCTGCCACCCCTTTGGCTTCCATTTCTTCGGAATCTAAATACACAATATCCACCTTGGTGCGGGTGTGAATACCGGCGTGAATCAAGGCCTCTGATAACGATTTATAGGAATCGGCTAGGTCTACATATTTGCCCACCATCGCCAAGCGCACCGTTTGTTTTGGGTGTTCCATGGCTTCAACAATATCATTCCACACCGTCAAATCAGCGGGGCGCGGCGTTAAATGCAGCTTGCGACAAACGATTTCGTCCAAGCCTTGTTTGTGCAGCATTTTCGGAATTTTATAAATACTATCGGTGTCGTAGCACGAGATCACCGAGCCTTGATCCACGTTGGTAAACAACGCAATTTTGCGACGGTCATCGTCTGGTAACGCCCTATCAGAGCGGCACAGCACCACATCGGGCTGAATGCCGATTTGGCGCAATTCTTTTACGCTGTGCTGCGTTGGCTTGGTTTTAATTTCACCGGCAGACGCCAAATACGGCACCAAAGTTAGGTGGATGTAGCACACATTATCGCGGCCTAATTCCACGCCCATTTGGCGAATGGCTTCTAAAAACGGTAGCGATTCAATATCGCCCACCGTGCCGCCAATTTCAATAATGCCTACCTCGGCACCGGCCGTAGCGGCTTTGATGGAATTTTTAATTTCGTCAGTGATATGCGGAATAACTTGCACCGTGCTGCCCGCGTAGTCGCCACGGCGCTCTTTGTTGATTACGCGCTCATAAATTTGGCCGGTGGTGAAGTTATTGGCCTTCTTCATTTTCGCTTTGATAAAGCGCTCATAATGGCCGAGGTCAAGATCAGTTTCAGCGCCGTCTTCGGTTACAAACACTTCGCCGTGCTGAAAAGGCGACATGGTGCCGGGATCAACGTTGATGTAAGGGTCTAGTTTTGCCATCACAACATTGATGCCGCGCGATTCGAGGATGGAGGCCAATGAGGCCGCTGCGATGCCCTTTCCGAGAGAGGACACTACGCCCCCAGTGACAAAAATATATTGGGTAGGCGATTTGAAAGCTTGAGTCATTTAGGACTCCTTGAGCAGGAAATGGTAATTGTATCGCAAAGGGAGCCTAAAATGACCGACGACGCGATGGAAATTCATCACCCACATAGCTGCATCAAGGCATTTTTAGGCGATAAATTAAGGTTTGACTTCGGGCTGTAGTTTCTGCACACTCTGCAGGTTTTGCAGTGCTGTTGTTCACTTTTTACGCCTTGACGCGTTCAACTCAATGGGCAACTCTAATTGCAGCATTTTTCCCAAACACACTTTTGAGGATTTTTTCATGAAATTAAAAACTATGAGCGCGGTATTGCTGGCTAGTTTAACGCTTGCCACCACCGCTGCATTAGAAGCCAAAACCTTGCGCTGGAGCACCAAAGGCGATGTGCTCACGTTTGACCCGCATTCGCAAAACGAGGGCTTGAACAACACGATTTCAGAACAAGTTTATGAGCCGCTCATCACCCGTGGCAAAACCATGGCGCTGGAGCCAAGCTTAGCGGTTTCATGGAAACTCATTAACCCCACCACCATGCGCTTTAAGCTGCGGGAAAAGGTCGTGTTTCACGATGGCGCCCCATTTACGGCCGACGACGTGGTGTTTTCGATCACGCGGGCACTGCAAAAAAGCTCGGATTTTTCAGCCTACATGCAAGGCGTGAAAGAAGCTAAAAAAGTAGATACTTTCACGGTAGACATCATCACTACTGGCCCAAACCCAACCCTGCTCGATCAGCTAACCGAAGTGCGTTTGCTTAACCAAGCGTGGGCGACGAAGCACAAGGTATTGGTGCCGCAAGATTTCAAAGCCAAAGAAGAAACCTTTGCTGCCCGTAACGCCAATGGCACTGGCCCTTTTGTGCTTAAGAGCAGTGAGCCAGATGTAAAAACCATCATGACCATCAACCCAAAATGGTGGGGCAAAGTCGAAAGTAACGTAACCGAAATTTTGTATCAACCGCTAAAAGCGGACGCTACGCGCGTAGCCGCATTGCGCAGCGGCGAAGTCGATATTGTTTCGGATCCACCCATTACCGACGTGCCAAGCTTAAGCGAAATGCCAACTATTTCGGTATTGCTAGGCAACGAAAATCGCACCATTTTCTTTACCTTCGATCAAAGCCGCGATGAGCTACTTTATTCCAACGTAAAAGGCAAAAACCCGTTTAAAGATATTCGTGTGCGCCAAGCAGTGGCACACTCAATTGATGCGGCCGCCATTGGCAAAACCGTTATGCGCGGCCAAGCCGTCACGAGCATGTCGCTCATCGCCCCGCAAGTGCGCGGCTACACAAAAGACATCGAAAAGCGTTGGCCACTTGACATCGCAAAAGCGAAAAAACTACTGACCGAAGCAGGCTATCCAAAAGGCTTTGAAGTCACGATGGACTGCCCGAACGATCGCTACATAAATGACGAAAAAATATGCATCGCTATCGCGGGCATGTTGGCTAAAAGCGACATCACCATCAAGCTAAATTCCATGCCTAAAGCAACGTACTTTCCAAAGGTACAAAATGGCGACACCAGCATGTATTTACTAGGCTGGGGCGTGCCGACATTTGATTCGCTATACACCCTGCAATCAATATTGACCACCAGAGGCGGGGCTGACAAAGGCAATGGCAACTGGAATTTCGCGAATTATTCCAATGCAAAAATTGATGCCATCGTCGAAAAAATGAAGACCGAAACCGACTTCGAAAAGCGCGCTGCAATGACCAAAGAAGCGCTGATGCTAAACCAAGCTGACGTAGGTCATATTCCCCTGCACCATCAAGTGATTCCATGGGCAATGCGCAAAAACGTAACTGCCGTACATCGCGCGGACAACCGTGTGCATGTGAAGTGGATCAATATTAAGTAAGTTTGGGCATGACAAGATAGGCGCATATTGCTTCGCGGCAACTGCGTCTATTTTTATTTCTCACACTACATAATTCGACAATAATATGGCTCCTTCCAAAGTCATCCCCGTTACCTACACCAATATTCGCGGTGCAATTGTCGACCTTGTGAGCGCCGCGCGTGAAACCACCGCGCGCAGCGTCAATGCGCTAATGACCGCAAGCTACTGGGAAATTGGGCGCCGAATTGTTGAAGCCGAACAGAATGGGAAGCGCCGGGCGGGCTACGGCGAAGCCCTGATTACAAGGCTTTCGGCTGATTTGACCGCGCAATTTGGACGCGGATTCAGCTCAGACAATCTGGAGAACATTTGCCGCTTTTAAGCCCGCTATCCGTTGCTTACAATTTCCGAGACAGTGTCTCGGAAATCCACCAACCAACCTGAATTTTGATTCTGATTGCTTTAGTCAAACAGACTGCTTGCCTCGATCAGAAAATTGAATTTATAGAGGCGCGCACATCATGAAAATACCCAAACCAGTCCTGCTGTTTGCCGCAGTGAGCTTTTTGAATGAAGTCTCCGCGCAAATGGTGACGCCGCTCATACCGATTTTATTGGCGAGCGTGCTGGCGGCCGGTCCAATTGCGCTGGGCTTAGTAGAAGGCTTAGCCGATGCGGTAGCCGCTACGCTAAAACTTTGGTCTGGGCGGCGTGCCGATGTCTACCCGCAGCAGCGCAAGCCATTGGTGGTGCTGGGCTATGGGCTGGCAGCGTTTTCCCGTCCGCTGATGGCTCTGGCCGGATCTTGGATGGCGGTTGCCGTACTGCGTAGCGCCGACCGTCTGGGCAAAGGCATTCGCGGCGCACCGCGCGATGCCATTCTGTCCGATGCGACCCCGCCCGCGCAGCGGGGACAAATGTATGGCCTAAATCGGGCAATGGATTATGCCGGCGCCGTTATTGGTACTCTATTGGCCGCAGCCGCTTTGAGCTGGTCAGGATTGAGCATCACTCAGGTCATCGCGCTGTCGGCGGTACCGGGCGTTGCGGTGCTGATTGTGCTTATGCTGCTACCTGCGCCTGCTAGTAGCGTCGTGGCTGCGCAATCCGTCCCCATCGCGCTCAAGCCACTGTCATGGCGTGGTATTCCGCCTTCGCTTCAGCAATATTTGCAAGTACTGGCTTTGTTCTGCTTTGCCAAGGCGTCTGAAGCCTTCATTATTTTGCGTGGCCATGAGCTGGGCATGCAACCGGTAACTTTGCTACTGCTTTGGGCATGGCTGGCAGCGTTGCAAACGCTTACCGCATACGTGGGTGCGCCACTGGCTGACCGAATGTCCAAGCGTTCGCTCACGCTGTTTAATTGGGTCACGCTTGCAGTGGGTTATGCGGGTCTGGCGATGGTTGGCAGCCAAGCCGCATTGTGGATAGCCGTCAGCGTTTACGGGCTGCTCAGCGGCATTAGTGAAGGTGTAGAACGCTCGTTAGTGAGTGAGTTAGCACCTGAAACCGAAAAAGGCACGGCCTTTGGTTGGTATTACATGACCACAGGAGTGGCAGCAATTCCGTCAGGATTAGTCTTCGGACTTCTGTGGTCTTGGGCTGGCTCTGAAGCGGCCTTCGGAATGGCTGCAGCTGTCGCCTTGATTAGCGCGGCGTGGCTCAAGTCACGCCCGCTTTGATAAAGAGATCAACGTATTCTGTAGTTACGCATCCGTTACCCAGCCGCTGCAGCCGACTCCAAGTAAGCTCGCAGCTTGTCGAAATCGATGATACCGACTGTCTTGGAAATGCGCTTGCCCGAGCGGTCGATGAGAAAAGTTGTTGGCGTCGCACGCACTCCCTCGTACTCACGGGCTAGCCGCCCGTCCTGATCAAACACAACCGGGAAAGGTAGCCGATGCTTGGCCACGGCGGCACGAATCTTACCCAAATCGTCATAAGACATGGCGACCGCGATCACCTCAACGCCGCGATGGCGGTAGCGGTTATAGGTGGCTATCAACTCTGGCATCTCGGCTAAGCAGATACCGCAACTCGTCGCCCAAAAATTGACCATGACAAGCTTGCCGCGCAGATCTCCGGTGTTGATCTTTTTTCCGTCAATCGTCGTGAAAGTTGGCGGCTTTGGCGCGGCTTGCGCGAGCGAGTACCAACTCACCGCCAACAAAAGTGCAAACGGTAAGAGCGTCGAACGAAGCCCTTGGCCAAGCATCCTAAGCTGCCCCATTGATCGTATCGGCGACGATTCGACCGTCCTTAACTTGTATAACGCGCTCGGCGCGCGCTGCTACCGCTGCGTTGTGGGTGACCATCAGAAGGGTCTTGCCGTCTTGATGCAATTCATCTAGCAGGCTCAATAATTCGGCCTCAGCGGCGGAATCAAGATTGCCCGTAGGCTCGTCCATCAGCAGGATGTCGGGGTCGTTGGCGAGCGCGCGGGCGATGGCGACGCGCTGCTGCTGGCCGCCGGAGAGCATGCTAGGCAGGCTGTTTGCCTTGTCGCGTAGGCCAAAGCGCGCCAACAAATCCAGCGTGGGAACCTGGTGTTTGGTAGCACCGCCGAGCCACAGCGCGATCTCGATGTTTTCCGAGGCCGTTAGGTGCGGCATCAGGTTGAAGAACTGGAACACGAATCCAATCTTTTGGCCGCGCACTGCCGCCAGTTTTGTGGCGTCAAGGCCGCCAATTTCAGCGCCGTCCAGCAAAATACGGCCGACAGTTGGGCGGTCTAGCCCCCCAATAAGTTGCAGCAAGGTGCTCTTGCCGTGGCCAGACGGCCCCATGATTGCCGTCCATGAGCCACGTGCGATAGTCATCGAAATTTCAGAAACCGCCTTCGTCGTGGCAGCACCTGTGCCGTATGTCTTACTAACGCTTTCAAGCGCAATGATGGCCTCAGACGGGTTAGATAAATTAGACATGGCGCATGGCCTCGACAGGCGAGAGCTTAGTTGCTCGATACGCCGGGTAAAGACCAGCAAACAGTGCAAGGCATACCGAAAAGCCTAATGTGAAAATGATGGTTACGTAATCAATTACAACCGTCTGCGATTGCTGCAACGACGCGGTAAGTGAATTATCCGTTAGGTAAGAGCCGAATAGGTAGGCGGCCAGAATGCCGAGCAGCACGCCCAACATGCCGCCAAGCAAGCCGTATAACCCCGATTCGAGCATGAATGCTGAAAACAATGTGCGCCGCGTGCTGCCAAGCGCCTGCATAATTCCGATCTCGCGGCGGCGCTCATGCACTGCGGTGAGCAAAGTATTAACGATACCAAACGCCGCAGCCAATACGCCCACCGCGGCCACCGCCTGCATTGCCGCACCGACCGAACTTACGATGGATAACACTGAAGACACCAATTGCTTGTCGGTGACAACCGCGACGTTGGCAACTTCCTGTATTTGAAGGCTGACTGCATCCATTTTGTCGAGGTCATTCACTTGAACCGCGATGAACGATACCTTATCCTGCACTTCATAAATTTGCTGGGCTAAGCTAAGCGGAATGAAGGTGGCGATATCGTCCTTGCTGCCTGCTTCGCGAAGAATGCCGATGATGGGAATCGGTTTGCCGCGGACTACAAATTCTTCGCCTACCTTAAGCTTAAATTGATTAGCAATTGCCGAACCAATAACAATTCCACGCTCGTCAGCAGAATTAAAATAACGTCCGGACGCCATATTCCACTTTTGCAACTTGCGCATCTCGTCCGGCCAAATACCAATCACCAGCACCGGCTGGTTGCGAAACGCGGTCTTTTCATTGAGATGCGGCACAGCACTCTTGACGCCCGGCACGGCTTTGATTTTCTCTAACTCAGACATGGGAATAGCACTCGGCAGTTGCTCACCTGTTAGCACCGAAATCTGTTCATACGCACACCAACCCTTCGGCGTCACCACCAGATTGGCACCTAGGCCTTGCGCCTGTTTTTTGATCTCATCTTTTAAGCCTTGCCCAATGGTCATTAAGGCAACAAACGCCGCCATCCCAACGCTCACGCCAGCCAAGGTGAAGACAAAACGTCCGCGCCGCCGGAGCAAGTTGCGCCATACCAACTTACCCAGATTCATTTCTTGATCGAACCCAGATTCTCGACCGAATCGGCAGCAAGGTAGACCATCTTATCGCTCGGATTTTCCGTCATCTTGCCGCGCACGTTTACCTCATCCCAAGGCTTAAGATTCGACTCCTTGACCTTGATTGGTAGGTAATACTTTGCGCAATTGAGGCTTCGACAGACCCTAGCCTCGCGTGAGTCGATCAAGCTCACCAAATGTGGGTCGGCGGGATCGATCTGTGCTACGACCCCGCGCACCAGAATGCTGCCTGTGTAACCTTTTGGATCAGATTTTATATCGTCCACCTGCAACGCGCCCTTGGGCAGAGACGGTTGCGCCTTACCCAACAAGTCGGGCAAGCCTTTAGAAGATGACTTGTCGCTAGCCCACAGCACGCCACCAACCGTCATGGCAGCGATAAACGACACCGCGCCGACTAGTAGCGACTTACGCGTTTTGGTTGTTTGTGAATGATTCATTTTGAGCTCCTGTTATAAAATTGAAATTTCTGAGGGTTACGCTATTTTTACCTCACCGACACCGCTTAGTTCTGCAATTGTGGTGCAGGGCGTACACAAGCAAAATTAACATGGTTTGCGCACCTACCGGGTTCGGTAATCCCGTTAAGCAAGGCGCTCTTGGAGCAGGTTCAGGTCACCTTTTAAAGCGTTAAGCAAGCTTTCACTGTGGAGCTGGTAATAGACCATTTTTCCGTCATTGCGCATGCGTAGCCAGCCCCGATCACGCAGCAGCTTAAGTTGATGCGAAGTAGCAGCAGCGCTTAAGCCTAAAACATGCGCCACGTCGCATACACACAATTCTCGGTCGGCAAGTGCCAACAGAATTTTCAAGCGCATGGCATTCCCCAAAAGCTTGTAGAGGTCTGCTAGCTCTGATCTTTACCCATATCTCTCGCCGCTGGACACCGGTATCTGTGTCGCATCCCGAAACACCCGATACATATTTGTGATGTCATCAAGGCGTTGCAAGC
>JAYUOW010000249.1:0-10069 GCA_043760555.1 Betaproteobacteria bacterium | reverse complement strand
GCGGCTGCGATTGGGTTTATTGCGCTGGCTCGTGATTCGTATGTTTGCCGTCATTACTATCTGCGAATATGGATCGTTGAGTCGCCTGTAGATACCCTATTTTAGGGCATCTACAGGCGACTCAACGATCCATATTCGCAGATAGTAATGACGGCAAACATACGAATCACGAGCCAGCGCAATAAACCCAATCGCAGCCGCGATTAGTATTGCTTAGGCTTATAGGTCGTGAGTTTAAACTCTACCAGCCCGCCAGCGGTACCCCGCATTAACGTGGGCAGCTCCTTGCCGCCAGTGGGTATTAGCCAAGTCACCAAAAAACCCTTAATCGGCACCGATACTGGCACGGAGCCAGCCGACTGCAGCAACGACGTTTCTTCTTTTATGGCACCACGGGTTTCGCCTAAAACCGCAATATAGGCTTCGCCACGATCAACCTCATTGACGAAAAGCGTTGCTGAAATGACGCCACCTCGGTAGGTAAAATCGCGCGCGGCACCTTGTTGCGTTGGCTTAAATTTCTCGTCAAGCAGCACATAACGCGGATAAAAAATAGCGGGGTCACTTAAATTACCCAGCGCAATGCTCGACATCGTGATTGAGTATGCGGCCTGCCACGTAGGCAATCGAAATACTCTGCCGTACACGCGCTCACTAGAATCAAAGGCTATTGCGTAGTTAGCGCTTTCATCTTTGTCGGCACCAATCGGATAGGTTTGCGCATAATCCGCCCTTAAATCAATCGACGGAATTTCTGCAAAACTCCCAACCTGTCGCGCGGCTTGCAACCGCGTTTGCGATGCATCAACAATCGCTTTGCCCCCGCTGGCGCAACCCATCATCAGCGCGACGAACCCCATTGCTGATGCAGCCGCTATTGCACGAAGCTGCAGCCGCAATGCGCCGTAGCCTTAGCTCATTTTGGCGCTACCACTTTGTCTGGCTCAGTAATCGCTTGAGTGGTACTGGCCGCCGCCGTCGTGGGGACAGCGACGTTTGGTGCGGTTGGCAATGGCGTTAAAGGCGACACCTTGTTTTGAGCTACGGGATGGTATTTCTTAGATTTCGATTTCAATATTGGAAATTTTGCGGCAGCGCGCAATGCTTGCGCGACCTTGTAGGGGCGCTTTGCATGCGCCCTCGTTGCGTCACGTTGTGCTCGCGTTACGTTGAGATCGTCGTTTTGGCACGCGTTGCAGTTCGCCGCGAGGGCGCATGCAATGCGCCCCTACAGATGCATCGCGGCTTTCAGAATATGCGTTGGAGATGGTTTGTTTTAGGGCGTCTACGGGATGGTATTTCTTGGATTGCGATTTCAATATTGGAAATTTTGCGGCAGCGCGCAATGCTTGGCAGGCCTTGTAGGGGCGCTTTGCATGCGCCCTCGTGGCCTAACCTTGTGCTCGCGTTACGTTGAGATCGTCGTTTTGGCACGCGTTGCAGTTCGCCGCGAGGGCGCATGCAATGCGCCCCTACAGATGCATCGCAGTTGCCGAGTTAGCACCTTGGAAACGCCCTATTTTAGTGCCTTTCCAGCGCCCATAGCACCGCCGGTGCCCGACATTAGGCACAGCGCAACAAACCACTGCGACGCTGTAGGGGCGCTTTGCATGGGCCCTCGCTGCGTAACTTCGAATGCGCGCGTTACGCGAAGGGCAGTAGTGTCGGCACGCGCCCCGTTTCACTACTAGGGCGCATGCAATGCGCCTCTACAGATGCATCGCAGTTGCCGAATTAGCACCTTGGAAACGCCCTATTTTCGGGCATTTCCAAGGCATCCGAAACAGAAAAATCCTAAACTGCGATCACTCCGCACCCCTTTAACAACACTCGCACCAACTGCGTGGCGGCAATTTCATAATCCTCTTCCGTCATCTCGGCTTTGCCTAATACCGCGCACACTTGCGGTTGGAAGTCGGCGTAGGTTTGGGTGGCGGCCCAGATGGTGAAAAATAGGTGGCGGGCGTCTACTTTGTCCATTTTTCCTTGTTTGGCCCAGTGGGCAATTACCAGCGCTTTTTCATCAATTAGGGCTTTTAATTCCTGCTGCAGATAGCCGCTAATTTCTGGAGCGCCACGGAGCATTTCGTTGGCGAATACGCGCGATGCGTCTGGGTACTTGGCCGTTAAGCTAATCTTGTCGCGGATGTAATCGCCTAGCGCTTGGGCGGGTTGCGCGGCCTTGGTGATGCCGTTGGTGCCTGCTAGCCACAGGCTTAGGGTGTGGTCTAGCACTGCGCGATAGAGTGCTGCTTTGGTGGAAAAGTAATAGTGCAAATTTGCTTTTGGCAGCCCTGCCCTCTCGGCAATGGCTGCCATGGTGGCACCAGAAAAACCAACCCTAGCAAATACGCCTTCTGCTGCCAGCAATATATCTTCTTGTGCGGTTTGGCGGATTTCTTCGTGATTTCTGGCAGTCACTATTTTTTTACCGCGTGCCAAAAATACGATCTCCCGCGTCGCCCAAGCCTGGCACGATATAGCCGTGGTCGTTTAGTTTTTCATCTAACGATGCCGTGGTGACGGTAACGTCAGGGTGCTTTGTCAGCATGTTGGCCACACCCTCTGGCGCAGCTAACAAGCACACGAGTTTGATGCTGGTGGCACCGTATTCTTTTAGCCGATTGATGGCCGCAACAGCTGAATTTCCCGTGGCCAGCATGGGGTCAACCACGATGACGGCGCGGTCGGCGATGTCTTCTGGCACCTTGAAATAATACTCAACCGGCTCCAAGGTTTCAGGATCACGATATAGCCCGATATGCCCTACTCTCGCGGCTGGCAGCAGTTCTAGCATACCGTCTAACATGCCGTTTCCAGCGCGTAAAATTGATACGATGCATTGCTTTTTGCCGCTAATGACGGGGGATGAAATTTCTGCCATCGGTGTGCGAATGGTGATGTTTTCAGTCGGTAAATCACGCGTCACTTCATAGGCCAGCATTTGGCTTATCTCGCGCACAAGCCTTCGAAATTGATCGGTGGTGGTGTCTTCGCTACGCAAATAAGTGAGCTTGTGTTTGAGAAGCGGATGGTCGATTGCATTTAAGTTTGGAAATTTCGGATGCATGATTTTTTACCTATCAAAAATTAAAATACGGTGCCATCGCTATCAATATTTACGGGGGGGGTGCCACCACTGCGCCGCTCTGCCGCAATCTTGCGCCCCGCCGCCCACGTGCCGCCTTCGAGCACGCAGGCAAGGGGAAATTCTGCTTCCGTTACGTTTAATTGCTTGCGCACCGACACCGCCAGCGCGTCTAACGCCACGACCGTTAGCGCGCGCCACTCGATTACTGCGGCTTCATCCACCTGTAATTTGCGCGAGTTGAAGGTGGTGTCGCGGGCGACAACCAAGCCCATGTCCAACAGCAATCCGCCGTTGCGATATTCAGGCAATCCGGTAAGTGCTGCCACATTGGTAATTGTGAGCCCAGCTTCCATCAAGGGCTCTAGCAGCGAATAGCTTAACCACTGGCTTAATTTATGAAACGCCACATAGCCGCTGGAGCTTGCCGGATGCGCCCAGCAATCACCTAACGCTACCCCGCTAAGCTCGCTACTTGTGCAACGTGTAGGCCACATAGGGCCCAAAGCGCGCAACAAGGTAGCTAAAATAAACGCAGCGTCAAGCTGCTTATTGGGCGCGTGTGCGCTTAAATAATCAAACAAATTACCTAAGCGCGCGGGCGCGCCAAACACAGCGGGCGTGGCCGCCGCAACTTCACCTAGACGGGACAAAAGCGCCGCACGACCTTCCAACCCAACCAGCGGATTAGCATCGCTTACTTGAAACGCCTTCGCGATATGCAGCGGGCCAATACGTGACAGCGCTGCAGCATCTGCGCGGAGGGGCTGCGCTAAGTTATCTGACAATGCACCGCTGGTAAATAACGCCAAACTCGCCACACCCAACCCTTCAGACCGGCTTAGCGTTTGCCCCGTTGCAGCATCATGATATTTCCACGCAGCACCGGCGCCCGCATCTAGCAACACACTGGGAATAACTAAATCGATACTTGCCTTTACGAGCGCCACGGTATCGCTGGAGAAGCCCGATTTATAAGCATCCCAGCGATCCACCCCCCCAGCTTCAAAATGCCGCCAACGGCTATGATAGGGCACTTTTAGCGTTGGGTAACGCCCCCGGATTACTGCCACCACATAGGCTGCAATGGGCTCTAATTTGTCGGCATGCCAACTAAAATGCGCGGATTCCCCACGTTGCACATACGCTGCGATTTCAGCGCAGTGCGTGCGCACCGCCGTTGCCGATAGCAGGGCAGCAGCCGGATGATCGTCTGGCACAAACGTGTGCCAACCTTGATTATTTGTCAACGCTTATTCCTCTTAATCTTCTAGTGCACGGCCTTTGGGCTGCGCAAGTTCTTCAGCATCGGGCATGTAGTTTGAGAAGTATCCGGCGGCTTGTTTCGCATCCATTTCAACGCGTGCGTCGGCCGGAATTAACGCATCCGGAATCGGCACGCGCTCTACCACTTCAATGCCTTGCTCAACCAACGCACCGTGCTTCATGTCGCTCATTGAAGCCCAACGATCAATGCGCTTAATGCCAAGCCAATGGAACACATCGGGCATCAGTTCTTGAAAGCGCATATCTTGCACACCGGCTACACACTCGGTGCGGGCAAAGTACGTTTCAGCACGGTCGCCACCTACCTGACGTTTACGCGCGTTGTAGACTAAGAACTTCGTCACTTCGCCCAAAGCACGACCTTCTTTGCGGTTATAGATCACCAAGCCCACCCCTCCCTGCTGCGCCATTTCAATGCAAATTTCAATGCCATGCGCAAGATAGGGTCGGCAGGTACAAATATCAGATCCAAACACATCCGACCCATTACATTCATCATGCAAACGGCAAGCCACCTTAGTTTCTGGCTTACCAAGCTTTGCCATATCACCAAAAAAATACAAGGTCATGCCGCCGATTGGTGGTAAGAATACCTTTAGATCTGGGCGCGTAACAAGCTCGGGGAACATGCCGCCAGTTTGCTCAAACAAAGCCCTGCGCAACGCACTTTCCTTCACCTTAAATCGGTTTGCCAAGCCCGGCAAATACCACACAGGATCAATCGCGGCTTTGGTTACTTTTACGTCGCCATTCACATTCAAAATATCGCCGTCTGGCGTCAAGCGCCCAGCTTTAATCGCTGCGTGCAGCTCAGGCATATTGATGTGGGCTTTGGTAATTGCAATGGTAGGACGCACGTCCGCACCAGCCGCAATTTCAGTGGCGAAGGCGGACGATACCAAATGCCCCCACGGGTCCATGGACACAATTTTATCGGCCTCGCCCCACTGCGCATGCGGCCCTACCATTACTGCGGGTGCCGTGTTGGTTAAATCAGGCCGATGATCGCGCTGTAACGCGCCAGACGCCACCGCCAAGGCTCGATACACGGCATAGGCACCCGAATGTGTGCCAATGGCATTGCGCTGCGATAAATCAGTCAGGCTAGCGATCACCGGCCCGCGCTCCGTTGGGTTCATCGCCCCCCAGTGCACATCAAAAAACGCCCCGCGCTTATGCGCTTGCGGATGTGATGACAAAACAATATGGTCGGACATTGCGACTCCCAAAAATCAAAAAGTATAAACCTGACTGAATGGTCAAGATTATAGTCTTAAAAAATTTTGTTTGTCTAGCGCTTGTGTACGAGTGCAATTTAATGCGCAGACTACACTTCAAATTCAGCGCAATTATGCCCTTTGGATGCCCTATGGATGCCCTATTTTAGGGCGTTTACAGCCATTTATTTAGGCGAAATTTCAGATTTTTTAGCACGCAACAAACCCACCACGCTAATGAGTAGCCAAAAGGATTCAATGGCGATAGATGGCCAATTTGGCTCTACCGCCAGCGAAATTAGTATGAGCATTGCACCTACAGCATTCAATGCGGAATACAGGCGTTGCTGCGCTTGCAATCGGCCAAATTGCAACAGTGCATAGGCCACCACGATAGCTGCAGCGCCGACAAATCCGATAATGTTAAAAATCATGTTGTGTACCAGCCGTTGCCCACCACGCGTCGAGTAACGCCCAAAACCAAGCGCTGATCGAAGCGAAGCGTGCAGCGCTCTCAGCAATTTCATTGCCCTGCGGCAGCGGCGATTCAGCTGAGAAGTAAGCGTTTAATTCACCAACTAGCTGCGCATTCCACTCAGGATGAAACTGCAGCCCGATTTGTCTAGCGCGATCAAAGGTAAAATACTGCGCACCGCACTGCTTGCTGACGCCCATAATACGGGCGTCTTCAGGCACTTTGCATTCGTCCTCATGCCATTGCAGCGCTTCAATGGTGGCGCCATTAGCAAGGGCAATCGCAGTCCATCCGGTTTCTGCAGCCTGCATAAAACGCACCGCCCCACCACGCGCAATACACAGCAACTGTGCGCCAAGGCAAATGCCAAAAATGGGTGCGCGCTGCGCAACTTTTTGCGCCAGCCATTGCTGCTCGGCGTGCAGCCAAGCTAATTTATTGGGCGTGGCATCTAGCGGATATGGCCCGCCTAACAACAGCATCGGTTGCGTAGGCGCGACCACAGGCAACTGCGCTAAATCCGCGCGGTACACATCCAACGCCACACCGCGCGCCTGTGCCCATAGCGCAATCTCGCCGCAATGTTCAGCGGGATGGTGCTGAATAATCGTCAGACGCGGCTGCGATAATAAGCGCGCATTCATTTTAAATCGTCAGTTTCAAAATAGATAATGCTGCTAACGTCGAATTGACCAAAGCCCTGCGCTGCAAGTGCTGCCGTAACTGCAGAAAGCGCCGGCGGCTTTAACGCATCAGGCATCAATGCAAGCTCTTTTTTGATGGCTGTAGATTCCCTATTTGCGGGCGTCTTCAGCTTACTTAATGCAACAATAATATCGAAATC
The DNA here is from genome assembly GCA_043760555.1 of Betaproteobacteria bacterium. Classification (GTDB taxonomy): domain Bacteria; phylum Pseudomonadota; class Gammaproteobacteria; order Burkholderiales; family Usitatibacteraceae; genus JANMDR01. Next base: position 3,158 of record JAYUOW010000249.1, on the reverse strand, counting down.
AGGTCGTCGGTCAATTAGCTTGATTAAAAATTGTTCCTGCTGCGCTCCAATTTTTAGGTAATGACCGGCTGTTTCTGCGCGCTTGGTAAGGTCTAGTTTTCGATAAACAATCACTTCATCAACCACGACCATTTGCTTCGCAAATTTCTCCACGCCGCCGCGTTCAAAATGCCCCTCAACAAAACGCGCATGAAACTGCGTGAGCGGTTCAGCGTGTTGCGGCGCAAAGCGGTACAAATCAAACTTTTCTGGATCAAGCGTCCACAGCGCTGGCTTTGTACTCAAATGCTTGCGCAACGCCGCATCTGCCACCGCATCTTTTAGGCGGAAGCGAAACACCAACTGCACATCATGCGGCTGATGGAACATCGGCAAATGCGACGCATACAAACCTTCCACACCACCAAAAACTGCCATCCCGTGTGATCCATATCCAGCGGATTTTGCAGCAGTTTTAGCTGGTGAAATTGCCGGTGTTTCAGCACCTACTGGCGTCGCGATAAAGCCAGCGCAAATCGCCATCACGCCCATCAAAACAGCAAACAAGGTGCGACTTAAAAAGTGAGTTACATGCATGATGGTCATCCTAAATTTAGATTAAACTTTAACTAACAACTTACCGCGATGGTCGCCCGTAAATAGGCTGTTTAGCGTCGCTGGCAACTGCGCAAACCCATCCACAATCGTTTCTTCCGCGATGATTTCACCAGCCTTTACCCACGGCGCTACGATGCCCAGCATCTCATCCATTCGATGCACATAATCGCGCGCCAACATGCCTTGAATCGTTGCACGTTGATACAGCATATGATGCAAGAACCGTGGTGCCATTTCAGGTGCATCCAAGCCGCCAGAATACTGGCTAATCGTGCCGCAAATAACAATGCGCGCGCGGCGATTTATCAGCGGAATCACTGCATCAGAAACCATGCCGCCGACGTTATCGAAATACACGTCCACCCCACCCGTCAGCACTTTAATCTGCGCTTGTAAGCTGTGTGTATCGGCATGGGATTTATAGTCAATTGCCCAATCAAGTTTTAAGGTCTCGCGCAACCATTTGCATTTAGCCGCGCCTCCGGCAATACCCAGCACCTTGCACCCATGCCGCTTGGCAAACTGCGCCACCAGCGAACCCACGGCACCCGCAGCGCCCGACACCACTACCACTTCGCCAGCCTTCGGCTTGCCCGCTTCCGTTAGCCCAAACCACGCCGTGCGCCCGGGCATGCCCAACACGCCAAGCGCGGTGCTCACTGGTGCCTGCGCGGGGTCAAGGCGGCGCAAGGTGCTGTGATGCATCACAGCGTGGGTTTGCCAGCCCAACATGCCTTCCACCCAATCGCCCACCGCAAAATTTGGCGCGTTTGATGCAATGACCTCACCGACGCCGCCGGCTGATTGCACCACATTCAGCGGATGCGGCAATTCATTGTAAGTAGGTTTCAGCGATTGATTGATACGCATATACGGGTCAACGCTGATGTAGCGCGCTGCAACGAGCACCTCACCGGTGGAAGGCGCCGTAGATAGGGCTTCTTCACGCAGTGCGTAATGTTCCGCACCCACCACGCCATCGGGGTGACGCAGATAAATCCACCGCCTATTTGTAATCGTTGGCGGCAAACTACTGGTGGCTAAATTGAGCGACACGGCGACACTCCTAAAAACGTTAAGCCACTATTATGCAATGCTTGCTAGCGACTTTAAAGCACTTTAAAATCATTAATTGCGCACTTTTGAGAAACGATTGAGATAAATAAAAATGGACATTAACGACTTGCGATCATTTATCGTGGTGGCAAAGCACGGCAATTTGCGCACCGCGTCAGACGAACTGCACCAAAGCCCATCGGCACTTTCAAAAGCCATGCGACGCATTGAAACCTCAATAAACACAGCCATCTTCGACCGCATCGGCAAAACAATTCGGCTCAATGTCGATGGTGAACGGCTGCGCGATCGCGCCCGTGCGCTGATTGCACTGGCCGACGAAACGCAGGCCGAATTTCGCGGTGACAGGCAGCAACTGCATTGCCGCGTGGTGGGTCCATCACTATTGCAATGGCGTTACGCGCCAACCATAGCGGGCGCACTCACCGCCAGCTATCCGCAAAGCGGCATCACCTTCGTTGAAAAATTTGAAGATGCAGCAGTTGTGGCGTTAACCCAAGGTCACGCTGATTTTGCGCTTATCACCGCAGCAGCGGTCAATGCCAGCTTACCCACGGGCATTGAGATTCTGCCCTTGGGCACCATCACCATGCAGCTTGCAGCCACCACCACGCACCCAATAATTGCGGCCTTGAGCGACACCCAAAAACGCAAGCCGCGCATCAGCGCCACCACCGCCACTGTGCTGCAACACGACTTTGCTTGCCCAAATCATTCGCAATTTTGCGGCATTGACCGCGGCGCCAGATCCGACGGCTGGCGCGACGATAAATTACCCCGCCGCGTGCGGTTTTGGACTGACGATATGCAGCTACTGGTAGCGCTCGTGCGCAGCGGCCAAGCGCTAGCCTACCTGCCCGACTTTGTACTCGAAGACGCAGCGCTCACCCGCCTGCATGTAAGCGATTGCGCCTATGACTGCATCGAACAAGCGTTTTTGGCATGGCGACCGAGTACTGCCAGTGGCTGGCAAAACCGCTTAGTGGCCACATTGAACAAGCGGCAAGAACCGCTTAAAACAGGCAAATAGCGCAATATCTTCGCCTTGGAGGTGCCCGTAAATAGGACTTCTTCAGGCACTATTTGCAAGTAAAAACCAGCCTAGTCAGCGTTGATTCGGCGATACGCTGGGTCAAGTTTCCAACGCTAATCGCAAGCCTTCACGAGGGTTTACTTTGAGCTTGAAGAACACCCGCATCGCAAACAGGTCGACGAGGCCGAGCAGATGACTTGCTTGGCTCAATACCACCTGCCTTGATTTTGCAACGTCGAGCGAATCGTACAACACGGACAGCGCATGCGCTAAGTCGGCCTCTGCCGCTTTCACATTCTGCTGGATGAGCGCCGCAATTTCTGGACTACGCGCGGCTTCTGCGATGATTTCTGCCGTTAAGGCAAACACGGAAACTTCGCTGCGCAAGGCTACTTCTTGTTCTAAAAACTGTAATAGCTTCGCTTTGTTTAACCCGTTGGCAACTAGCTCA